>NZ_CP100461.1:3361651-3682202 GCF_024228675.1 Salinigranum marinum
CGGCCTCGCGGTCTGTCTCGGCGACAGAGGGCCGGCGCTCGACCGCGCGCGGCACCTCCTCCGGAACCACCGTCGGAACCTCTCTGAGGGGTTGCAGTGGGTGAAGACCGAGGGCGTCACCGCCGAGGAGAACGTCCAGTGGTTCGACGCCGAGAGCCGGATCCGCGAGACGATCGTCGGCATCGTCGCCGGGATGGCCGTCGGTTCCAGCGGTGTGCGCCACGACCTCCCCATCGTCGCCTTTGCCGACGCCGGCGACGGCGAGATCAAGGTCTCCGCACGCGGCTCGCACGCGCTCGTCCGCCGGGGGCTGGACCTCTCGGCCGTGATGCGCGAGGCGTCCTGCGCCGTCGGCGGCGACGGCGGCGGACACGACGTGGCCGCCGGGGCGACGATCCCGGCCGACGCGCGCGACGAGTTCGTCGACCACGCCGACCGAATCGTCGGCGAACAGCTCTGACCGTCCGTACCTCTCCCCTCGTGACCGGTCGAGCCGGGCGCCGTCACTCGGGCGCGAACACCTTCACCTCACCGTCGCGAGTCAGTCCGACCTCGATGTCGGTCTCCAGTCGGTTTCTGGTCGTGTACGGTTCGAGCTGCCCGAAGAGGTGGGTGTACAGCTCCGGCCGGCAGTACGTCACGCTCGTCCCCGCGTCGTCGCCCCGGCTGTACACCGCGTCGACCAGTTCGTCGAACGACGTGCCGGCGTCGACGGTGAACCGGACCGGCGCGCGGAGCGTCCGGATCAGTTTCAGCGTCTGCTGTGCCTTCTCGACGTTCGCCTCCGCGGCCCGCTCGATCGCGCTCACGTTCGAGTCGGTCGTTCCGAGCCGCTCGGCGACCTCCTGTTGTGTGTGTCCCGCCTCCCGGAGTTCGAGCACCTCCACCTGTCGAGCTGTCAGTGTTGTCGACTCGGCCGAGACCATACGGGTAAAACAGATCTCTTTGAGATATACTTTTCTTCCAAACGATAATCTACCGTGTATGCCGAACGAGCGAGCCAGCAGGACGCGCCGCGGCTTCCTCCGAGCCGCGGGCCTGGTCGGGGTCACGGGGGTGGCAGGCTGTACCGGCGGCGGCGGGACGCCTGCCCCTGCCGGGCAGACGAGCGATCGTGACGGCGGACAGTCGATGACGGTCGCCATCCTCGCGGCCGGCAGCCTCCAGCACTCGCTCGAAAACGGTCTCAAACCCGCCGTCGACGTCCCCGTCGAGATCGAAGCGCACGGCTCGGCGACGGTCGCCCGGATGATCGCCGAGGGCCAGCGCGACCCCGACGTCGTCACCGTGGCCGACACGGCGCTCTTCGAGGAACCGCTCTCGCCGGCGTGGCACTCCGTGTTCACGAGCAACGCGGTCGTCGTCGCGTACAACCCCGACACCGAGGGCGGACAGCGCCTCGCCGAAGCGGGCGCGGAGCGGTGGTACGAACCGATGATCGCCGGTGAGACCCGTCTCGGTCGGACCGACCCCGACCAGGACCCGCTGGGGTACCGGACGCTCTTCACGCTCGAACTCGCCTCGCGGTACTACGACGTCCCGAACCTCGGCGAGAAGATCTTGCGCCGGGAGCAGGTCTACCCGGAGACGGGGCTGATCAGCCAGTTCGAGACCGGGTCGATCGACGCGGCGATCGCGTACCGGAACATGGCCGTCGAACGTGACTACGAGTACATCGCGCTCCCGGACCGGATCGACCTCAGCAGTCCGGCGCACGTCGACGAGTGGTACTCGACGGTCTCGTACACGCTGCCGAACGGACAGGAGATCCGGGGTGGGGTGATTAGCTACGGCTCGACGATCCGGAAGATGAGCGACGCCGCACTCGCCGTGTTCGACGTTCACACCACTGGCGACTACCTCGCCGACTCGGGTTTTCTCCTCCGCGACGGCTTCCCGACGTACGAGGGCCCGGTACCGGACGTGGTGGCGCGGACGACGGACGGATCGACCGAGCGTGACCGCCGGCGGCCGCTCGACCGCTCGACGCTCGCGGCGACTGTCTCTGACATCACGGTTCTTCACTGACGCGATGGCGACACACTCGACACACCCGACGCACTCACGGACCGCACGCCCCGACTGGTTCACCGTCGCGTTCGTCCTCGGTGGACTGTTGCTCGTCTACTACCTCGTCCCGATGGTCTCACTGTTCCTCTCGGTTCCGCCGGGGGAGGTCGCCGGCCGCATGGCCGATCCGACCGTCGTGAACGCCGCGACGACGTCGCTGTTGTCCGCGTCGATCACCACGGTCGTCGCCACCGCGTTCGGCCTCCCGCTGGCGTACTGGCTCGCGCGCGCGGCGACGCCGTGGAAGAACGCCGTCCTCGCGGTCGTGGTCCTGCCGTTGGTGGTGCCTCCGACCGTCGGTGGGGTCGTGCTGCTCACGGTGGTGGGGCCGAACACGGCCCTCGGCGGGGCGGCCGCCGCCGCGGGCGTGCCGCTGACCCGCTCGCTCGCCGGGGTAGTGCTCGCCCAACTGTTCGTCGCGTCGCCGTTCGTGGTCGTCACGGCGAAGGCGGCCTTCGAGGGGGTCGATCGGACGCTCGAACACGCCTCGCGGTCGCTCGGCGAGAGCCGGTGGGGGACTGCCCGCCGGATCACTCTCCCGCTGGCCGGGCCGGGCATCCTCGCCGGCGTGACGCTCGCGTTCGCCCGCGCGATGGGCGAGTTCGGCGCGACGATGATGTTGGCGTACTACCCGCGGACGATGCCGGTGCAGATCTGGGTGTCGTTCGTCTCGCTCGGGCTCGACAACGCCTATCCGGTGGCGATCCTCCTCGTGATCATCGCCGTCGTCGCGCTCGTGATCCTCAACACCGTCGCGTCGAACCCGTGGGAATGACGCTCGAACTCGACGGCGTGGTGAAGTCGTACGGCGAGTTCTCGTTCGGGCCGCTCGATCTCACCGTCGGCGACGAGGTGCTCGCGGTGCTCGGCCCGTCCGGGAGCGGCAAGAGCACGCTCCTGTCGACGATCGCGGGGATTGTCCGTCCCGACGGCGGCTCGATCACGCTCGACGGCCGCGACCTGGTCGGTCGCCCGCTCGAACGTCGTCGGGTCGGGATGGTGTTCCAGGACGGGGCGCTGTTTCCGCACTTGACCGCCCGCGAGAACGTCGGCTACGCCGCCACGACTCCCGAGCGAGTCGACGAACTCGCGTCGATGCTGGAGATCGGCTCCGTGCTCGACCGCCGCCCGGCGTCGCTCTCGGGCGGCGAACGGCAACGGGTGGCGCTGGCCCGGACGCTCGCGGCCGAGCCCGACGCGCTGTTGCTCGACGAGCCGCTGTCGAGCCTGGACACGCCGATCCGCCGCCGGCTGCGCGACGAACTCCACGACCTGTTCCGGTCGATCGCGATCCCGATCGTCTACGTCACCCACGACCAGCGCTCGGCGACCGTCCTCGGCGACCGACTCGCGATCCTCCGCGAGGGGACGGTCGACCAGATCGGTCCACCCGCTACCGTCATCTCCCGCCCGGCCACCGAGTTCGTCGCCCGGTTCACCGGGACCGAGAACGTGTTCGAGGCGAGCGTCGCGCGGGACGGCGACGACACACACCTCCGGGTCGGCGGGGCGACGCTCGGCGTCCGCACCGACCACCCCACCGGCTCGACGGTCTCGGTGTGCGTCCGCCCGTCCCGAGTGCTGGTGCGCCCGGCGTCCGAGGGCGCGTCCGGGCGCGATTCCCTGTCCGGGACGATCCGTCGACAGTTGAACGAGGGGGACGAGTACCGCATCCGCGTCGCCATCGACGGAGCTGACCTCGAACTGATCGCGCGCGTGCGGGCGACCCGGTTCGAGCGGCTGGGCGTCGGGCCGGGGTCGGCGGTCCGGATGCGTCTCCCGCCCGAGGCGGTCCACGTGCTGGACGGGGCGGACGACGCCGCCGAACGGTAACCGCTCGCATCGCGACCCACCCACGTTTCCTCAAGCCACCGTCTGACCCGGCCACGCCGATTCGATATCGCAGTATTCGGTTTATCGACGCGTCGTGAGCGATCGCGGGAGTCGACGCTCCGGCCGTCCGACGTACCGTCTCACTTTTTGCCGTGCCGTGGAAACGCCAGGTATGGCCGCGTTCGACCCCGAGAAGTTCGAGGACAAGTACGTGCACTACTTCGCCGAACTCCAGCGAGCGTACAAAAACGCCTTCGAGACGATGCGGGAGCCGTACGACTCGGATCTGATCCACGCGATCGACCAACTCGTGCTCAACGAGTCCGAACCGTTCTACGAGGACGGTACCTTCCGCGTCGAACTTCCGGACGACCCCGCCGACCGGATGGCGGGAAGCGGTGTCGCGGTCGACGCGGAGACGCTGGACGCGGCGCTCGACGACTACGTCGCGGAGATCGAAGCCGAACTCCACCGCGTGCTCGGCGTCGAACGCGACGAGTGAGCGCTCGGGGACAGCTGAATCGCAGGACGTGCGCCCGGCCGAATATAGTCCCCTTCGATGGGTTGACCGACCCGCGGTCCAGGGTCGATCGCCCGTCCCACCCGGCGGTGAGTGTTTTCGGGACCGCTCCTGTACGTCTCCCATGGCGCTCGGCGTGGCGAACGGCACGATCCGGAGCATCACGTCCACCGAGATCCCGACGTACCGGCCGGCGGACACCACGGAAGCCGTCCTCGACGGGCTCGTCGGTCGGACGTGGGACAGTGCCGACACGGTTTACATCCTCGACGATCGACGGCTCGTCGGCCGGGTCGACATCGCCGAGCTCTTGCGGGCGGCGAACGACGTCCCCGCGTCGCGGCTGATGAAGCCGGCGACGGCCCGTTTGCACCCCGACGCCGGCCGGGAGCGCGCCGTCTTCCTCGCCATCGAGAAGGACAAGGACGAGATCCCAGTGGTCGACGGTCGGAATCGACTTCTCGGGGCAGTTACTTCCCAGGCAATCATCGACACCATGCACCGAGAGCAGCTGGAGGACGCGCTCGTCGGTGCCGGGATCCAACAGACGGGGCCGCGGTTCGCGGACCTCGCCGGGGCGGGCGTTCGTGTCGCCGTTCGGAGCCGAGCCCCGTGGCTCCTCTTCGGTCTCCTGGTCGGGCTGTTTCTCAGCGTGATCTCCAGTCGGTTCGAGGCGATCCTACGCGGCAACATCGCGCTCGCGTTCTTCGCGCCGGTCGTCGCGTACATCGCCGACTCGGTCGGGACGCAGTCGGAGGCGATCGCCGTCAGGGCGTTCGCCGTCACGGAGGTCGACTACGGCTCGTACCTCCGGCGTGAACTCCTCGTCGGCCTCGTCATCGGCCTCGTGATCGGCGGCATCGGCGGCCTGGGGGCGGCGCTCATCGCCTCGTCGCCGGGGATCGGGCTCGTGGTCGGGCTCTCGCTGTTCGTCTCCAGCGCCGTCGCGACCGTCCTCGCCTCGCTCATCCCGATCGGGTTCGTCCTGTTGGACGTGGATCCCGCACTCGGCAGCGGTCCGCTGGCGACCGCGCTCCATGACGTCATCAGCATCCTGATCTACTTCGCGTTCGTCCTCGCTCTGCTCTGAGTTTCCGGAGCCGCGGCCGCGCCGACGAGGGCCGCTCGACGGGTGAACCAAAGGCATAAGCCCCGCCGTTTCCAAGCAACGTGCATGAGTACGGACGCCCAAGAGGCCGACGACGACCTGAAAGAGCGGGTCTCGAACTTCCTGCGCCGGAACTTCCCCCAGATCCAGATGCACGGTGGGAGCGCCGCGATTCAGGGGCTCGACCGCGAGACGGGCGAGGTCACCATCCAGCTCGGCGGTGCCTGCTCCGGCTGTGGGATCTCCCCGATGACGATCCAGGCGATCAAGAGCCGCATGGTCAAAGAGATCCCCGAGATCGAGATCGTCCACGCCGACACCGGCATGGGCGGTGGCCACGACGGCGGCGGCGGCGGCATGTCGCCGTCGTTCCCCGGCGACACGACGGAGGACTCGGACCGCGACGAGGGGCCGCAGGCACCGTTCTGAGCCGGCTCGTCCGTCCGATAGTCCCGTCGCTCCAGTAGCAGCCGTCCCGTTTCTTTTCAGCGAGTTCCGTCGCTTCGACGCCGAGCCCGCCGCTTCTCGACCGAGAGGGGGCACGCCGCGTTCTCGCTCGTAAAGCGTATCTCGCGATATCGAATCCTGGCTCGGACCCGTGAACAGAGGGGTTTATTCGGCTCAACACGCAAGACTGACGCATGGCAACCGAGTCGCCCACGAACGTCCTCTTCGTGGTGATGGACACGGTCCGGAAGGACCACCTCACGCCATACGGCTACGACCGGCCGACGACGCCGGGGTTAGAGGCGTTCGCGGCAGAGGCGACCGTCTTCGACCAGGCGGTCGCCCCCGCCCCGTGGACGCTCCCGGTCCACGCGTCGCTCTTTACCGGGATGTACCCGAGCCAACACGGGGCCGACCAGGAGAACCCCTACCTCGACGGCGCGACCACGCTGGCGGAGACGCTCTCGACCGCGGGCTACGACACCGCCTGTTACTCGTCGAACGCGTGGATCACGCCGTACACCCGTCTGACCGACGGGTTCACCGACCAGGACAACTTCTTCGAGGTGATGCCGGGCGAGTTCCTCTCTGGGCCACTCGCGAAGGCGTGGCGGACGCTCAACGACAACGAGCGCCTGCGCGCGGTCGCCGACAAACTCGTCAGCCTCGGCAACTCCGCCCACGAGTATCTCGCCGGTGGCGAGGGCGCGGACTCGAAGACCCCCGCCGTCGTCGACCGCACCCAAGAGTTCGTCTCGGAGTCGGAGGAAGAGTGGTTCGCGTTCATCAACTTGATGGACGCCCACCTCCCGTACCACCCGCCCGCCGAGTTCCGCGAGGAGTTCGCGCCGGGCGTCGACTCCACCGGGGTGTGTCAGAACTCGAAGGAGTACAACTCCGGCGCGCGCGACATCTCCGACGAGGAGTGGACGGACATCCGAGGGCTGTACGACGCCGAGATCGCCCACATCGACGCGGAAATCACGCGCCTGTTCGACTTCCTCAAACGTGAGGGCGAGTGGGAGGACACGATGGTCGTCGTCTGCGCGGATCACGGCGAACTCCACGGCGAACACGACCTCTACGGCCACGAGTTCTGCCTCTACGACCCCCTGATCAACGTCCCGCTCATCATCAAACACCCGGCGCTCGACGCCGACCGCCGCGACGACCAGGTGGAACTGGTCGACCTGTACCACACCGTCCTCGACAGCTTCGGCGTCGAGGGCGGTTCGCCTGCCAGCGCGGGTGAGGAGGCGGTTGCGCTCGACCCGACGCGGTCGCTTCTCTCCGACTCGTACCGGCGGTTCGACGGGGATACTGCCCCCGACCCCGGTCAGCGCGCCGCCCCCGCCGGCGACTACGCGTTCGTCGAGTACTCGCGACCGGTCGTCGAACTCAAACAGCTCGAAGAGAAGGCCAAGCAGGGCGGTATCACGCTCCCACGCGATTCTCGCTTCTACTCGCGGATGCGTGCGGCGCGCCGCCCGGACGCGAAGTACGTCCGCATCGACCGCATCGCCGACGAGGCTTACCGCCTCGACCGCGACCCCGGCGAAACCGACAACATCACGACCGACGACGAGGCGGTCGCCGCGACCGAAGCGGCGCTGAGCGAGTTCGAGGCGAACGTCGGCGGCGCGTGGACCGACGCGCTCGACGACGAGGTGAGCGACGACACGGTCTCAGAGATGGACGACGAGGCCCAGGAGCGACTGCGCGACCTGGGCTACCTGGAGTAACGCTTTCCCGCCGCCCCGTCTCGGGACGCGTATGCCACACCTCCGGTTCGAGACGACGGCGACGCCGCACGACAGGAGAGCGTTCACCGAGTGGGTCACGGAGCGGTTCGCCGAGATCATGGAGACGGGAACAAGTCACGTCGGCGTCTCCCTCCGGATCCGCGACGGGCGGGACCTCGCGCTCGGTCGCGCGGGACCGGACGAGGATGTCGCTCTCGTCGACGCCGACGTCCGCGCGGGTCGGACCGACGAACAGCGCCGCGAGCTAGCCGTGTCGATCGTCGAACGCCTCGCCGACCGCTGGGGGCTCCCCGAAGAGAACGTCTACCTCGTCTACACCGAGCACGACGGCCGGGACTTCCATCTCGTCGAGGGGGCGCTCGCGTCGTGGGACGAGACGGAGGCCGACACCGGGGCGACGCGCCGCGAGGAGTGACCGGGCGAACGGGCGCTCATCGGGACTGTCGTGCCGCGTGTCGTGGCTCTCCACCCGGTTCGGCGAGACACCGGTGATGGCTCGCAACCGTCCGTATCAGTCCTCGGCCCAGTAGTACAGATCCTCGCGCGCGGCACCGCACGCCGGACACGACGCTGGGAGGTCGCCCTCGATGCGGCCCATCTCGCCGCACTCCCAGCAGCGCCACATCACGTACGCCTTCCCGAAGACGTCACGAGCCTCGCCGAGGCCCACCTTCCCCGTTCCCCCGACGGAGCGGACGTAGAAGCCGACGTCGTCCAGTCCGCGGACGGTCCCCAGTTCGGTGCCGTCGGCGTCGTACACCGTGGTGCCGATCTCCACGTCGACGACGCTCTCGGTGTCGGCTGCGGCGGTGGATGTCTTCTCCGACATGCGTAGC
This sequence comes from Salinigranum marinum, assembly GCF_024228675.1. Classification (NCBI taxonomy): domain Archaea; kingdom Methanobacteriati; phylum Methanobacteriota; class Halobacteria; order Halobacteriales; family Haloferacaceae; genus Salinigranum; species Salinigranum marinum. The sequence continues at coordinate 3,370,229 of NZ_CP100461.1, forward strand.
TGTAACACCGCTGACGACAAAAAAGCGTGGTATGTTCTCACACGCTGACCGGTATCGGCCCTCGATCGACCCGTCACTCACGCGGTGACCGCACGCGTCACATGAAATCCGCGATCCCGCTCTGTTTGTTCTTGTCGTTCTCGAACACCGATTCCAGGGATTTCTCCAGCACTTCGAGCCGCTGTTTGGTGTAGTCGCGGCAGTCGTACTCGTCGGCGACCCTGATCGCTGTCTCCATGTACTTGTTGACGGAGCCGCGGTGGACGGTGAGGTTCACCCGGCCGCCGCACTCTCTGCACTCGCCCGTCAACGGGACGCGGCGGTACTTCGCGCCACAGTCGAGACACCGCGTCTCCTGCCTCGAAAACGCCCGAAGGTTGCCGATGAGATCGGGTAAGAAGTGGTACTCGATGACGCGTTCGGCGACGTCGGTCTCGTCGACGGCCCGGAGCTTCCGCGCGAGTTCGAGTTGGGCGTCCATCTTCTCCATCATCGATCCGAGCGTCTTGTACGCCGACAGATCCGGGCCGAGCGCGATGTTCGAGGTGTCGTGGCTGTGCTCGAAGCCGTGGTACTCGTGGTCGGTGTCGAGCGTCTCCTCGGCGATCGTGATGTCGACCGATTCGGGATCGGCCATCTCCAGGGTGGCCTCGTAGAACTCGCGGGGGTACTCGCGGACGATGTCGACGTTGTGCGCCTCGTCGTCGATCTCCGAGGGGTCGATTCGCGAGGACATCACCAGCGGGGCGTCCATCTGCCCGCCCCGCTTGTCGGGAAGGAACTCCTTCGAGAAGTTCAACAGGCCGTCCATGAGGAGCATGACGCAGTCTTCGTCGCCGTCGCACTGCTTCGTGTACAGGTCGTTCGCGACCAGCGAGTGCGTATCTTCGACAGTCAGACAGTACGTGTGGTCGCCGGTGGCGGCGACATATTCGACGGATACGATGGACTCGACCAGATACTCTCCCGTCCCCCCGTCGAACACGCGGCGTCCGGCGACGGGGGTCTCCCCGACCCGGCGACGAAGTTGCTCGTCTTTTCGAGAGAGGTGGAGTCCGACGCGCCGAGAGAACCGGACCGCGTCCGAAGACGTGATCCGGAGCACGTACGAGGGGGTGGATATCGACTCGTCGTCGTCGATGTCGGCGGAGTCGGGGAACTGCTCGCACAGCGGAGCGGGCTCGTGGGCGTTGACGTGAGAGGCGATGCCGAGACGCTTGAGGAGTGCAACGAGGTCCTCTTTGAGTTCCGGACTGACCGTCGTTGCCGAGACAACCAGTGCACCCGATTCGACGGTGCCGTCACCGCTGAAGTAGCCACGGAGATACGATTCGACGGTGGCGTCGGGGGCGTCGAAGATGCACTGTGGGGTCCGCTTCTCAGCCGCGGTGGGACCGGAATCGAGGACCGTATCGAAGAACGTCTGAAGTAGTCGCCCCGAGGCGGTCACCTCGGCGTCGTTCTCTGCGCACGGGTGGACTCCGAACGAGTCGCGGAGCGTCTCGACGAAGAAGTCGCGTGCTTCCGGCTCCGTGCCACAGATCGTCGTCTGGTGAACGGTCCCTTTTGACGTCTCCTGTGCACGGGTGAATCCCTCCGCGGCGTAGTAGCCGAGCAAAGTCGCGAGCCGTTCGTCGACCTCGACGGTTCGGTCGATAGACGTTCTATCGCGCGTGAGACCGAGCTGCACGTCGTCGGGGAGCCGTGCGCAGAGTTCCGAGTCGGACTCGAAGAGTTCGCGGAGGAGCGTGACCGGGAGACTCTCTCTGTAGAGATAGTTGCCGAGCCGTTTCTTCGAGAGACCGAGATACTCCGCCGTGCTCTGCAACGGATAGAACGGTCCTACCCACTCGTCGGCGAGCGTCGACTCGAAGAGCGCGTAGAGACGGTCCCTGTCCAGCCCACGGATTGTCAACCGCTCCAGCGGGAAGTCGTCGAGCGAGAGGAACTCCGCCAGAAGGTCGAATCGCGGACACTCGATGTCGGGCCGAACGCTTTCCAGCTCGGCTGGCGTGATCGCGTGGTCGTCCGTGGTCAGTTCCGCAGCTAACCTCGAAACGACGTTCTCGCCGTCGAACACCTGCATCTCGTGATCCGGGGTCACCGTGAGTTCACGGCCGCTTCTCGTCTCGACGTGAACCAGGTGTTCAGGTGCCCGATGCTTCGAGACCGCCTGAACTGGTTTCACCACCTGCGTGCCAGTCTCGTCGAGCGAGGGGACAAACACCTCGGTTTCGAGGTCCTGCACGAGCGTTCCGAAGTCGTCTTGATCGGGGTCGTCGAGTCGGTCCTCGACGAACGCCTCGATCCGCTCGTGACGCCACTGTCCGTCCTCGTCTCGGAACCACAGTTTCGTGTCCGGGTGGAAGCAGTTCCGTCGCTTGGCCGCGTGGAAGTACGGGTGAGCGTACCCCACCGCCGCGGACGTGAAGCCGACGACCCGGCCGACGACCGCCGCCGACGTGTGCGGGGCCATTCCGAAGACGAGTTCGCCGACGAGGTCCTGCCGTTCGTCGACCTCGTAAAACGGCGGCAGGTCGTAAAAGCGCGTGAGTAGGTCGTCGACGAAGTCGGCGGTTTTGAGCATGTGCTCCGCCGCCCCGTCCGAAAGAACGATGTCCTGTACCTTCAGTTCGACCAGCTGGTCGTCGAACCGGAGCGGGTCGCCATCGACGTCGGTGTCGTACCCCAATTCGCGAAAGTCGGCGGCGGAGACGTCCAGCTCCGACGGTCGGATCGACGTCACCGGCAGGTCGGTCATGTCGTAGCGGACGGTGCCGTCCTTGAACGAACTGACGCCGTGTTTCGCCCGTAAGACGCCTTTCTGGATCGGCTCGGGCGTCTTGTTCGACGACATCAGTCCCTTGACTCCTTTGAGGATGTCGAAGGAGGCCTCGCGCTCGCCGACGTCGTCGAGCGCCGCCCGGAGTTCCGTGTTGAGGTCGACCGGCTGCCACGCGACCGACGAGACGTCGCGCTCGCAGCGGTCGCAGTAGACGCGTCCGGCGTCGTCGGGCTCGACGACCGTCCCGCAGTCGTCGCACTCGTAGTGTGGCTCCGTGTGGCCCGCACACTCCGGACAGCGCGACTTGTAGGTTTCCGTCCCGCAGTCGGGACACAGCCGACGACCCATCTGCACGTCGAAGTGGCCACGGTGGCCGTCGTCACCCCGCGCCTTGGCCGCGGCGCTCACGTCGCGCTGGCTGCCGCCCGCCTCGCTGATGGGGAACAGGGTGTGGACCGCCGGGGAGAGGTCGCGGCTCTCGCTCTTCTCGGGGCGACCCATCCGCGCGCCGATCCGAGTGGGTGCCCGCTCTCGGACCCGAAACGGGGCGACTTCGTTGACGGCCGCGACGGCGTTTTCTCCCCCTCCCCACGTCCGCGCGTCTTCGGAGAGGCGCTCCCAGGTGCGGTCGAGGTCGAGCGTAAAACCGAGCGAGCGGACGAACGGCCCCCACTCGGGCACGCGGAGCTCGTCGGCGGTCTGTCGGTGTTCGACGAGCAGGGTTTCCAGCGCGTGGGTCGTCGTCTCGGTCCGGGGCAGGACGAGCACCCCGTCGAGTTCGTCGGCCGGGCGGTCGAGCGCGACGCCGCCGTCGGCCGTCGCCGCCTCGACACTCCCAGCCTCGACCGCGTCGGCGAGCGCCTCGAAGTCGGGAACGGAGAGGTCGTGCCACAGGTACGTGTATGCCGGGTGGAGAGGGCAGTCGTACTCCGTGGCCCACCTGAACGCCTCCGCCGGGGTCGGGTCGGCGAGGTCGACGTGGGGGTCGTCCGACAGCGCCTGCACGTCGCCGCCCGCGTGTTCGAGGTCCTGCCGCCACCACTCGACGGTGTACGACGACGGCGCGAGCGGGTGGTTGTTCTCGACGAACTCGCCGTAGTTGACGAGGTACTCGCCGAGGTCGAGGATGGCCTCGACACCGTTTCTGAGTTCGAGCGCCTCCGCGGGGTCGTCGATCCGGCGGACGTCGCCGTTCGCCAGCCGGATGGTGGGCCCCTCGATCGAGTCGACGGGGACGACGCCGGCGGCCTTGCCCGGCCGTTCGGTCTTGATCTGCGTCCCGGTCGCGAGGAAGTCGTCGACCAGGTGCATCGTCGCAGGGTGGACGCCCGCCGTGGCGAAGCCGTGGTTGCGCGCGCGCCCGTACCTGAGCCTGAAGCCACCGGGAGTCGACGGGTGGCCGAAGACGGGACGGCCGGCGATGAGGTCGCGGAGGAACTTGGTCGCGGGCTCGACCCGCGGCGGGCCCGCCGGTTCGTCGGGGGAGTCGTCCTCGAGTTCGTCCGAGGTGCGGTCCGCCGCCGCCGACTCGTCCGTCTCCTCTCCCGCCTCCGCGTCGGCCGTGTCGTCGCCGATGGTGCCGTCGATGAGGTCCTGTAGCCACGGCCAGTCGACCTCGTCGAGCTTGCGGGTGTAGCGCTGGATCTTCGGGGCTTTCAGCGCGATCCCCTCGGCGAGCACCAGACACATGCCGCCGCGGGAATTGTTCGTGTCGACCCGTTCGAGGTCGCGGTAGCCCGACACCTCCTCGTCGCCCGTCGCCTCGCCGTCGAGCATGATCGGCATGTTCCGGGCGATGAAGCGCGTCTCCTTGTCCTTCGGCGAGTACTGCAGACCGGTGTCCTTGTCGTAGAGGGTGACCTCCTCGACGTAGCGCTCGACCTCGTCCGTGCGAGGTTTGTACTCGTCGATGTCGAGGAGCGTCCGGGCGTAGTCGGCCACGAGCACCGACAGCGCCTGTGCGGTCCCGCCCGCCGAGCGGATGGGGCCGGCGTAGTAGACGTTGACGAATTCGGTGCCGTCGTCGTTCTCCAGTACCTCGACGCGGTCGATCCCCTCGATCGGGGCGGCGACGACGCCCTCCGTGAGCAGCGCCACCGCGGTCCGGACCGCGCCCTCGATCTTCCCGGCCTTCGACTCGTACTCCCCGACGGAGCCCTCGACGAAGTCGGTGACGAGTGCAAGCGCGGCCTCCTCGCGGGACATCCGCCCTTCGAGGTCACGGACGCGCTCGGCCACGCCGGGGATCTCGAGGATGTTCTCGACGCGGTCGGCCATGTCCTTCGCGACGGGGATCTCGACCTCGGGCTTGGGGTCCCACCCCTGCGCTTTGGCCGCCTCCGCGCGCTCGAACGCCTCGTCGAGCCGCGACTCCATCCGCTCGAAGTAGCGCTCGTCCGCGGGTCTCACGCGTCGCCTCCGCTCACAGCCAGAGGTCCAGGTCGGTCACCGCGTCGTGTTCGCGTTCGAGCGGCTCCTCGAACGCTCTGAGGTAGACCTCGCCGGCGAAGACAGTACCAGCGTTGAGGTGGCCCGCGAGCGACTGCCCCGAGCGCCGCGAGAGCACCGCGTGGGTGTGAGCGAACGGCTCGCCGTCCAGCAGCGCGACGTTGCCGACGCAGGCGGCCACTTCGAGCGGTTCGTCGAACTGCACGGACTGGTACTCCGTGTCCTCCTGGTCGTAGAACCACACCTCGGCGTCTTGCACCGCACCCATCGCGTTGAACCACGCCGACTCGATCCCTTCCCGCGCGGCGAACTCCTCGATCTCCTCGCGCCAGTCCGTCCCGTGTTCGAGCGAGCAGAGGAACTCGCGGGTCGGCGTGACCTCCCGGTAGTTCATGCTCCACACCACGGCGGTACCCGACAAAAAAGTTCCAGTCGTCCGTCGACGGCCGGTCGTCGACAGTCGGCCACCCTCTCAGCCACCGCCGACAGGCGACTCCACGGTGACTCGGCGCTTGGCTACGCTACCGACTCCCCACCGATAGTCTACAATACAGAACTCTACAGACAGTCTACACCATCGACTCCCACAGACAGTCTACACCACCGACTCCCACAGACAGTCTACACCACCGACTCCCACAGACAGTCTACACCACCGACTCCCACAGACAGCCCACACTACCGACGTCCGACCACAGCCTCGACTCGGGTCGGAAGTTTTTGTTCCAGCTTTTTCGGGGAGCGACACGCGCACCTGTCGGTGCGCGGTCGCTCCAGAAAAAGGTGGTCTAGCGCCACTCCGGAAGCGCCGATGCCTCCTCGAGCCGGACCGCCATCCAGGCGTCGTCGCATGTTACGTCCGCGATGATAAACTGCGACCGGCCGGGGGCGGAGTCCACCGAGGCCATGACCTCGGTGCTCGAAGCGTCGACGGGAGTGGTCGCATCCGTCATGTTTGGTACAATGTAGCACTCTAATATAAACGCGTCGATGCATCGCTTGTGAATTGCCCAATCGCCCCGGTAGTTACGGCCAATCGCGCGCGTTCACCACGTATTTCTGTGCAAACAGTGTGGGTCACCTTCTAGAATCGTGTGTTTGGCCGTTTCGGCTCCGGGAAGACGCAGACCTTCGCACACGCGGCGTCGGGCGTGCCACCGCGGCGCGGCCGAACCCCGGAGCATCCCGCCGGTGTCTTCCGATCAGGCTGATACCGCGCTTCGCAGAGTACAAGAGGAGGGGGCATGTAAGCGGGGGTATGAACGTAGCCGACGCGATGACTCCACGAGCGGAGGTAGTCACGGTGGAACTGCCGGGCACCCGTGACGACGTCCTGACGTACCTTCAGGAGCGGGGCTTCTCCTCGGTTCCCGTCGTCAAACAGACCGACGACGGTGAGGAGTACCGCGGGCTCGTCTCCCGGGAGGACCTCATCGAGCAGCCCGACGAGGACCAACTCGCGCTCCTCCTGCGGGAGGTACCGACGACCGCCCCGGACGCCACCGTCGAGGCGGTCGCCGAACTGATGGTCGACACCGGGACGCGCCGGGTTCCCGTCGTCGACGGCGGCCTCGTCGGCATCGTCACCGTGACCGACGTCGTCCACGCCATCGCCAGCGGCGAGGCAGACGGCGACGCCGCGATCGGCGACCTCGCCGCACACGACATCAACACGACGTACGTCGGGACCCCCCTGACGGTGGCCGAGCGGGAGATCTACTACGCCAACGTGCCGTACGCCGTGGTGCTCGACGATGACGGCCGGATGAGCGGCATCCTCACCGAGGTCGACATCATCGAGGTGGCGCGCGTGGTCGAGGGCGAAGACGGCACGGGCGACTCGATCGCCAACCAGGACAACGACTGGATGTGGGAGGGGATCAAGGCGGTCGGGAACCGCTACATCCCCACCCGGAACGTCGAGATCCCCACCGAGCCGGTCGAGACGTTCATGACGACCGACCTCGTGACGGTCTCGCGCACCCGCACGGCGAAGGACGCCGCCCAGATGATGATCTCGAACGATATCGAGCAGATCCCGCTCGTGAGCGGTGACGAACTGGTAGGCGTGGTGCGGGACATCAACCTGCTGGAGGCGCTCTGACGATGCCGGAACGGTCCGAAGGCGAAGCCGTCGCCGAACTCGCAAAACGCCGTGGCTTCTTCTTCGGCGCGGCCGGCGCGTACGGCGGCGTCGGCGGTTTTTACACCTATGGACCACAGGGGGCGTCGCTGAAGCGCAACGTCGAGGACGCCTGGCGCGAGCGCTTCGCCATCGAGGAAGGCAACCTCGAGATCGACGGCCCAACGGTGATGCCCGAACCCGTCTTCGAGGCGTCGGGCCACCTCGACGGCTTCGACGACATGCTCGTCGAGTGTCCCCAGTGTGGCGAGTCCCACCGCGCGGACCACCTCATCGAGGACGCCACGGGGGTCGAGGAGGCGGAGTCGCTCCCGATCCCCGAGGTCGAGGCGCTCATCGAAGAGCACGACCTCGCGTGTCCGAACTGCGGGGCTCCGTTAGCGGGCGAGGCGGTCAAGGAGTTCAACCTCATGTTCGGCACCACCATCGGCCCGGGGTCGTCGACGCCAGGTTACTTGCGACCGGAGACGGCGCAGGGCATCTTCGTCGAGTTCCCCCGACTCAAGGAGTACGCCCGCAACCGGCTCCCCTTCGGCGTCACGCAGATCGGTCGGGCGTACCGCAACGAGATCTCACCCCGGAAGAGCCTCGTCCGCACGCGGGAGTTCACGCAGGCGGAGTTAGAGCAGTTCGTCGACCCCGAGCGGGACGAGCCGGACCTCTCCGCGGTCGCGGACGTCGCGGTCCGCCTCTACCCCGCGACCGAGCAGACCGACGACGACGGGTCGATCGTCGACACCACCATCGGCGAGGCCGTCGCCGACGGGGTGATCGGCGACGCGTGGGTCGGCTACTTCCTCGGGGTCGCCTCCGAGTGGTACGACTCCGTGGGCGTGGACATGGACCGGTTCCGCTTCCGCCAGCACCTCGCGGGCGAGCGCGCCCACTACGCCGCCGACTGCTGGGACGCGGAGGCGGAGGTCGACGGCGACTGGATCGAGATCGCTGGCTTCGCCTATCGGGGGAGCTACGACCTCTCGAAACACGCCGAGCACGCCGCCGACGACTTCACCGTCTTCAGACAGTACGACGAGCCCAAGACGGTCGAGACGGCCGTCGTCGATCCCGACATGAGCGTGCTCGGCCCCGAGTTCGGCGGTGCCGCCGCGGACGTCGCCGACGCCCTCCAGGACCTCGCCGAGCGCGACCCGTCGGCGTTCGAGGGGAGCGAGGTCACGGTCGAGGCCGGCGACACGGAGTACGCCGTCCCGACCGACGTGGCGAACTTCCGCGTCGAGGAGCAGACCGAGTCCGGCGAACACGTCACGCCGCACGTCGTCGAACCCTCCTTCGGCGTCGACCGCACGGTGTACACGCTCGTCGCCCACGCCATGCGCACCGACGAGGTCGACGGCGAGACGCGGACGTACCTCGACCTCTCACCGACCGTCGCACCGACGGACGTCGGCGTCTTCCCGCTGGTGTCGAACGTCGAGGACCTCACGGAGCGCGCCGACGAACTCGTCGCCGACCTCCGCGCGGCCGGCTTCAGCGTCGTCCACGACGACTCGGGGAGCATCGGGCGGCGCTACCGCCGACAGGACGAGGTCGGCACGCCCTTTTGCGTGACGGTCGACCGCGACGGGCTCGAAGGCGACGGTCCGGACTCGGTCACCGTTCGCGAGCGGGACTCCGCGGCGCAGGTCCGCGTCCCGATCGACGACCTCGTCTCCGTGCTCCTCGACCTCCGGGCGGGCGTCCGCACCTTCGACGACGTGCTCGACGCGTACGACCCCGTCTCGCCCGGCGCAGAGGCGTGAGTGCGTGAGCGAACTCCAGCGGCGACTCGTCCACGCCAGCGGCGGGCTCGTGCCGCTCGGCTACCTCGCCGGGCTCGTCCCCTGGGCCGCGGTCGCCGGGCTGTTCGTCGTCAGCGCCGTCGTCGCCACGGTACTCGAGACGCTCCGGCTCGGCGTCGGCCTTGACTGGGCCATCTACGACCGGCTCACCCGCGAGTACGAACAGGACAACCCCGCGGGCTACGCGCTGTACACCTACAGCATGAGCGCCGTCGCGCTCGTCTTCGCGCCGCCCGTCGCCGCCTCGGGCATGCTCATGCTCGCGGTCGGCGACCCCATCTCCGGACTGCTGGGCTCGGCTGACGTCGGCGAAATCAAGGGCGTCACGACGCTCGTGGCGATGTTCGGCGTCTGCCTCGCGCTCGCTGTCGGGACGTTCGTCGCCGAGGGGTTCGACCCGTCCACGACGGTGGTCGCGGCGGGGCTCGCCGGGGCCGCGGGCGCGACGGTCGCCGACGGCGTCAAGCCGGTCGTCGCGGGCTACGTCGTCGACGACAACCTCTCGATCCCCCCGGTCGCGTGCGGGGCGATGTGGGTGGTGCTGTGGCTGTTGCGGTGAGGTTTATTAGCCGCTCGCTCGAACTCCGGTTGTGACCGTCTACGAGAGCGACCTTCCCGGCGTGGGGAAGAAACACGAGATCGAACTCGGCGACGGCTCCCGGCTCGTCGTCGTGACCCACAACACGGGCAAGCGCGAGGTGTTCCGCCGTCCCGACGCCGAGGCCGACTCGGAGAAGCTCTTCGAGCTTCCCGACCAGCTCGCCCGGCAGGTCGGCACGATCTTGGAGGGGGCGTACTTCCAGCCGGTTCGCACGGGCGACATCGAGACGCTCTTGGGCGGCGACACGCTCATCGAGTGGGTCGACGTGCCTGACGACTCCCCCCTCGCCGGAACGACGCTCGGCGACGCGGACCTCCGCCAGGAGACCGGCGCGAACGTCATCGTCGTCCAGCGGGGCGATGTCACCATCACCAACCCGGGCGGCGACACCGAGATCCGGGCGGGTGACACCCTCCTCGCCGTCGGGCCGAGGGACGCCTGTCGGACGTTCCAGTCGCTCGTAACGGACGAGTGAGATGGTCGAGTTCTCGCTTCTCGAACTCGGAGAACTGTTCGTCGTGGTCGCCATCGCGGGGGCGGTCGGCGCGCGCCTCGGTCTCTCGGTCATCCCGCTGTACGTCGTCGGCGGAACCCTCGCCAGCCCGTTCGTCGCCGGTCGCCTCGGCATGCCGTACGTCGAGACGGGCGAGGCGCTGACTCTGCTCGCGGAGCTCGGGATCGTCCTCCTGCTGTTCTTCCTCGGCTTAGAGTTCAGCCTCGACCGCCTGCTCGCGGCGCGGACGAACATCACCCGATCGGGGCTCATCGACATCAGCATCAACCTCCCCATCGGCGTCGTCATCGGCCTCGCGCTCGGGTGGTCGCTCGTCGAGGCGCTTCTGTTGGGCGGGATCGTCTACATCTCCTCTAGTGCGATCATCACCAAGTCGCTGATCGACCTCGGCTGGATCGCCAACGCGGAGTCCGAACCGATCCTGGGGACGCTCGTCTTCGAGGACCTCGTCATCGCCGTCTACCTCGCGGTCGTCACCTCGCTCGTCATCGGCGGCGACGGCATCGGACAGGTGGCACAGAGCCTCGCGGTCGCCTTCGGCTTCCTCGGGGCGCTCCTCGTGGCCGTCCAGTACGGCACACGTTTTTTCACCGACGTGCTCGACGTCGACGCGCCCGAACCGTTCGTCCTCCGGACGCTCGGCGTCCTCGTCCCGATCGCGGGCTTCGCGCTCTCGCTCGGCGTGAGCGAGGCGGTCGCGGCCTTTTTCATCGGGATGGGCTTCTCGACGACCGAACACCGCGAGCGCATCGAGCGCCGGCTCCTCGGCATCCGCGACGTGTTCGCCGCCGTCTTCTTCTTCTGGATCGGCGTCAACACCGACCCGCGGCTCGTCGTCGCGGTGGCGGTCCCGCTCGCTATCACGGTCGTCGTGACCACCCCCACGAAGATCGTCTCGGGCTACTACGGCGGCCGCGTCTACGACCTCCCGCCGAAGCGGTCGCTCCGGGTCGGCCTCGGCATGGTCTCCCGCGGCGAGTTCTCGCTCGTCATCGCGGCGCTCGCCGCGGGCGGTACCGGCCGCGTGATGACCGAGATCATCCCGGCGTTCGCGGTGGGGTACGTGCTCGTGATGAGCACCCTCGGCACCGTGTTGATGGGAGAGTCCGACCGGCTCGAACGGCTGGTATTCAGTCAGGGGACGGCCGAACAGGTGGCCGACGGGTAGCGCCGTCGCGACGGTGACGGGACCGCGCGAAGGCGTCGCAGCCGCCCCAGAGGGTGAACGGGGCGACCGCACGTGAGTCCAGCGCAGCAGAGGACGCGACAGCGTCGACCGGGCTGAGACAGTCGATTCCACTGACGCGTCGAGCACCGCTCTCGATTCCCCGGCCTGAACCGTCTCGGCTTCGGACCCGAACTCACTGGACGGTGAGGGCTCGGTCGATCCTTCTGCGACTGGGTGGAATCCATTGTCTAACACCTCAAAACACGGAACTATACGAGATCAATACAAGAAACATACATGTTTTTGTGCTTTTCCGTCTCTCGTCTCGACCCCGACCCGCTCCATATCGGGGCCGGCGTGCGAGCGTGGCCGTGCGAACGTATCTACCATCGACGCGATACGCACCGTCGGAACCCTCCGACTTTCGGCGACGTCGTGGGCCGGACGCGACGGAGCGTTCTCGCTCGTGGCTCCCGGACCGGAGACGAGGGAACGATCCGAGACCGGTGGACCACCGCAGACAATCCGTGACGCGTCCGATCGACGTACCTCACATCGCTCACGAGCGTGCTCGGATCTATGTCGTCACCGGGCCAGCATCTAGCCTGTCGCCTGCGGTCGTCTCGCTGTTCGATCCAGATTGCCACCAAAACTATCGAACTACGTATTAGTAATAAAAGTTGATATGACCGCGGGATACGACAAACCGTCCGGTCGAATCACGACCGCCGGGATCCGGTCTCGTTCCCCGACCCTTCGACACGTTCGTCGCGCGCAATGGTCGGCCGACTAATCCAACTACCTCTGCACACAATTCCTGTGTCGACGCGCCTACGGGTGCTCTCCGGTGGTCCCACCTTCGACTCGGTACTTCGGTGCGTCGAAGCCCGTGCGTCTCCACGAGGGCTCTCGGTAGATCGACGGGGGAAACCGGATCGACGGACTCGATCCCGTTCGATCGACCCTGCAGGATTGCGTACAGATCGCGGCTTCGCGCCCGAAACCGCAGTGTGAACAGTGATAAAGGATAGATCAGGTCGAACGGGTTGAATCCCTGAATTCCGGTCCTGATACGCGTGGTCGCTTGCCTCGTCTCCGTCACGAGCGGGCTTCCGGTGGTGTCGAGCGGCCCTTCGGTCACCCGACGAGAGCCGACAATCTTCTGCCCCGGAAGGACATGGATGCGAATTAAAGATATATCTCTTCGGACGCTTGATCCGGTATCAGTTCATCGCCACCGATCATATCATGAGAACAGCACACGGCCGGCGTTACGTCCTCTTCGATGATCGTCAGCTCTGTCGGAACGTCGGTCTCTGTCGAAAATATTATGACAAACGAATGGGTCTGTGAGCTGTGTCTGTAGATTCCCTCGAACTGAAAAAACAGTTGATGACCGGATGTAGAGTTCTGGACAGCTTCGGGATCTTTGACGAGCAGGGACACCTGAGCAGTCGAGTCGGAGACGGATCCGACCTGATCTGCATCAACGGGAATACGAGCCCCGGGACGGCGGGGATACAGGAGTTCGAGACGTACGACCTGACGCGCTCGGGCTACCCTGACTCGGTCCCCGGCGAGACGCCGATCCACTCGCAGATCTATCGAGCACGTGACGATGTCGGGGCGATCTGTCACAACCACTCCCCCTACGCAGTCATCGTCGCGAGCGCGGGTCTGGAGTTGCGACCCGTCCATCAGGTCGGGACGATCCAGAAGAACTCCGTCGCCGTGTACGATGAGTACGACGAACGCGGCGGAACGCTGATCACGACGGATAGCGAGGCGAAGGACGTGGCGGCGTTGCTCGGCGACGACCGGGCACTGATGCTGAAGGGCCATGGTGCCGTCGTGGCGGGAGCGACCGTCACGGAGGCCGTGCTGGGGAGCATCAAGCTCGAGTACAACGCCATGCTGATCTACCACCAGGCGGCCATCGGCGAACCGTGGTATCTCCCCGAACACGTCATCGAACAGAACGTCGAGTTCGTCTGGGACGAGGCCAAGATGGAGAAGTCCATCGACTACTACCTGAGCAACGCGGATGTCTTGAACTCGTTCGTGTGATCGAGAGGTTCACTGACGACTCCGCACACGCCACGAGATCAGTCGCTCGCCGACGGCGGTAACGAGAGTCCGTCGACGATCGTCCGTCCGACGATCCGCACCTCCTCACGGACGCCACGGAGCGTGACGTAGTCGTCGCCCATGATCGTCTCCCCCCGCTCGGGGCGACCCCACATGACTGTCGGGATCCCCCGGTTCGTCAGCCCCCCGGCATCGAACGCGCCCTTCGCGTGGTATAGTTCGGCCGGTTCGCTGTCGAGCGACTCGATCGATCGCTGGAGTCGCCGCACGACCGGCTCGTCGGGGTCGACCACTGACGGTTCCATGACGACATCCTTCTCGACGGTCACCTCGTAGGGAGACATGTCGCCGATCGCCTCGCGAATCCCGTCGACAGCCGCGTCGACGTCCTCGCCCGGGAGCAGTCGACGGTCGATCTTGAGCCGTGCGTACTCCGGGAGTGTGTGTGGTGCCACCGGGTCGAACGAGAGTTGGTAGGGAAGCGCGTGTGGCCGTCCCAGTGTCGGGTGTTCGGCCGTGAACTCGATCGCGTCGATGCGGTCGATCACCTCGGTCGCCCCCATGATCGCGTTCAGACCCCCGTCGGGATCGCTCGAGTGCGTGACCTGCCCCTCGACGTGGACGAGCACGTCCACACGACCACGGTTCGCGACCTGGACTGCGTTCCCGCCCCCGATGAGGAGGAGCCCCTGATCGGGGGTGGGATCTAACTCCGGGAGCATCGCCCGTGAACACTCGTGCGTGCTCCGCGCCTCGTTGTTCACCACGAAGTACACCGTGCCGTCGATCGTCGTCTCCCCGTCGACGAACGCCTTCAGGAGGGTGAGGATCGCCGCGAGGTGTGCTTTGTTCTGCTCGGCACCCTGCCCGAACGCACAGGGCTCGTCGATCGCCGGATCGTCCGGGATACCGATCTTCCCCGAAAAGGGGTTTTCCATCCAGTTGTGGTGCTGTGCGGGCGTGTACGCCATGACGAGCAGACTCTCGTCGGTATCACCGGAGCCCATCCGAACCGCGAGCTGGTTCTTCGGCAACTCGATGATCTCGTGAACGCCAATCTCCCGTAACTTCGGCCGGAACACCTCCTGAACGAAGTGGACGAGTTTCTCGTGGTCCGGTTCCATCAGCGTCTCCGGTCCGAGTGGAACCGCCGTGTCCTCCTGCAAGAGTTCGACTAGCGTCTCGATCATATACTCGTCGTCGATGTGCGCTTCGAACGCGTAGCCGTCGCCGTTGTCCATCGACTGTGGCTCATCCGGCGTGTGCTTCAATGTTTCGCGCCCTCCCCCCGTCTGTCCGTCGGGAGCGAGACGGCGCGGGGGGACGGGGCGACGGACACGACGGGTGGGAACGGATCGCGGACGACCGAGTGCGGAGCCGACTCGGATGCGTATCCCACCAACGTCGGCCGTTGACGGCTGCACGACGCCTCACGGGTGTTCGGACGAGCGTCGTGGTTGGCCGGGCGTCGGCTGCCTCGCGTCGGGTCCGGGCACACGGCGGGATTCAGTGCGTGCGGAATAGCTAAGTGCACGTCACCATATTCAACGTTTGTGCCAGACAATACCAAATTTGGGGTACTTCTCCCCCATTTTTCCAGTGAGTGTACACGACAGCGAGTGATGGACGTCGGGGTCAAGGCAGAGCAACTCGGGTTCGACTCGGTGTGGGTTCGAGATCACGTGTTCATCCCCCCGGAGGACAAAGAACACGGCGGCATCACGGAGGATACGTTCCTGGAGCCACTGTTGACCCACGCGGCCTTGAGCTCGGTCACCGAGGAGATAGATCTCGGGACGGCGATCCTCTGGCCGTGTCGTCACCCGATCAAATTGGCGCAGAACATCGGAACGCTGAGCTACCTCTCCGACGGGCGGGTTCACATCGGCTTCGGACCCGGCCGGCACAAACACGAGTTCGACGCGCTCGATATCCCGTACGAGAAACGCCCGCAGTTGATCGAGGAGAACTTCGAGGTCGTCCACCGCCTGCTCACGGAGGTAGATGTCTCCCACGAGGGCGAACTCTACGAGTTCGAGAACGTGACGATCAACCCACGACCCACCGAGGAGGTTCCGCTCTGGTACGGGGGTGGATCGGTGACGTCCGTTCGACGGTCGGCGCGGATCGCCGAGGGCTGGCTCCCGGGACGCCTGCTTCTGGAGGACTTCAAAAAGAAGATGCGGCTCCTTCGGGACGAAGAGGAGAAACACGGGAGTGACATCTCAGTCGGGTTCGTCCCGCTTGTCAGCGTCGACGAGACGACAGAGGCCGCCGAAGACCGGTTGAACTTCCCGCTCCTCATTCAGGACGTCAACAAGTACACGAACAGAGGATACACCGACAAGGAGGAGATCCGCGGCTACTTCATCGCGGGCACGGCCACTGAGTGCGCAGAACAGTTGCAGGGATACATCGACAACGGCATGGACTACGTGATCTTCGACTACCGACACTCGTTCGACGACATCGGGCTACAGATGGAACTGACCGCCGACGAGATCATTCCGCTCCTGCGGTGACGGGCGGACGGATCGATCTCCCGACCTACGACCTGACCCTGACGGGGATCCGGGATGGGTACGTCACGTCGGGGCACGAGTCGTAACTCCGTCCCCTTGGACGAAGTCCGGCACTGTATTGAGGTTTGTCAACCCTATGTCGGATCTTCAACGAATATCACCAAACACTCGTCCGAGAAAACGAGTGGAACAGCAAATTACTTACTATCATGGCTGGAGTTGGTGGCATGGCCGATACGGCAACCGCTCACCGGAGGAGCCGATCGACTCCCGTTCTGGAAGCGGACAACGTACTCAAACTGTACAACGATGACGACCCGTCGAAGGAGGTGGTGCGGGCGGTCGAGCACGCGTCGTTTCGGATCGAACGGAACGAGTTCGTCTCGTTGCTCGGGCCGAGCGGGTGTGGGAAGACGACGCTACTGCACATCTTCGCCGGGCTGACCAACCAGACCGAGGGTCGCGTGCTGTACCAGGGAGAGCCGATCGAACGCCCGAGCACCGACCGTGCCGTAGTGTTTCAGCACTTCAACCTCTTTCCGTGGCGGACGACGCTCTCGAACGTCGCGTTCGGCTTGGAGATGACGGGACACCCGAAGGCGGACCGGAAGGAACGAGCCGCGAAGTACATCGAGATGGTCGGACTAAAGGGGTTTGAGGAGAGCTATCCGCGTGAACTCTCCGGCGGGATGCAACAGCGAGTTGGGCTCGCACGGGCGCTGGCAGTCGACCCGACGGTACTGCTGATGGACGAGCCGTTCGGTGCTCTCGACGCGCAGACGAGACAGGTAATGCAGACGGAACTCCTCCGAATCTGGGAACAGGACCGAAAGACGATCCTGTTCGTCACTCACGACATCGAGGAGGCGCTCCTTCTGTCGGACCGCATTCTAGTGATGGGCAACGACCCGAGCAACGTCCGTCGCGAGGTCGACGTGCCGTTCGACCGGCCACGCTACGGGCACGACATCGAAGAGCAAGCGGAGTTTATCCGGCTGCGCCGCGACATCTGGAACACGATGCAGAACGAGCCGCGGAACAAGACGGCATGAGCCTGCGCACCCGTACGGGACTCGACGTCGTCTCGGCCGAGCCTCTCCGTCACCCACGGGTCCAGCAACTCGTGGTGTGGGGAGGGATCCTCTGCGTGTGGGAACTCGTCGGGCGCTCGGTCGGTGACTTCTTCCTGCCGTCGTTCTCGGCGACCGTCCTCGCGTTCGTTGACATCTACGCCTCTGGCGAGATTCTCGCGCCCCTGTATAACAGCCTCCAGCAGCTCCTGCTCGGCTTCTTTTTAGCCTTGGCCGTGTCGCTCCCGCTGGGGATGGTGATCGCCCGGAGCAGGGTGGCCAAGAAGGCGTTCGAGCCGTACATCAACTTCATGTTCGTCACGTCGGTGTCGAGCATGCTGCCGCTGTTGATCATCGTCTTCGGGACCCAGCTGAACTTTCGTGTCGCGGTCGTGTTCCTCTTTTGTGTGTTCCACATGCTCCTCACGTTCCAGGCGGGCGTTGAGGACATCGACGTGGAACTTATCAGGGCCGGCAGAGCGTACGAAGCGAACGGTGTCGGTATGTTCCGACACGTCATCTTCCCCGCGGCCCTCCCCGAGATCATCACCGGGGTGCGCCTCGGGATCGGTCGCGCGTTCAAAGGCATGGTCCTCGCGGAGCTGTGGATCCTGGCGGGTGTCGGGCAACTCTTGAACGCCTACCAGCTCTACCAGCAGGTAGACCGCCTCTTCGCGGCGATCCTCTCGCTCATGATCTTGGCGATCCTCAGCGTCAAGGGACTCTACTGGGTCGAGAAACGGGTCGCGCCGTGGCGTGGCGCATCCGACCACTGAGCGGGCTAAGCGCCGAACGGCCACCGACCGCGTCTGTCGTCCCCCTCGCGCTGTGGCGAGTCTCTTGTTCCTTCTTTCCTTTTTCGTTCCTCCATTCGTCGTTGTCGCGGTCCTCACACGGTCACAGTGGCCCGTGATCGGTGTTCACTCGTTGCCTTCGCCATAGCCTGTGACTCGTCGAAGCGGCGCGGTTCGTCGCCGGGGGATACCTGCCGGGGTCACATGGACCGCGTGCTCTCGACCGGGAGCGTGTCAAGAGTACGCGTGTCGAATTCACGCGGGGAGTCGTGCCCGCCGAGTGGAGCGATGACTCGCTCGACGCGCCCGTGGCTCCCCCGCCAGTGGTCGGAGTGGAATCCGGTACCTGCTGATCCGATCTCCCGACTCGATGGCAGAGGGCTCCGACAGTCCGCTCCGACGACCGTGTCCGGGCGTGCTCGTCGAGCGACCGACGGTCGCAACGGGGAGCCAGCGTGCAGAACGATCGGACGCGCCCCAGGAAGTCGCTCAAGCGGCTCAGATGGACGGCCGCGGAAGGAAACGGAGGACGAAGACGGAGACCTCCCTCGTCTTACGCCTCGGTCGCTCTGTACGACAGCAGGCTCAGTTCGATCGCTCGAGCGAGCTTCACGACGACGAGCCCGGCGAGCGACAGGGAGAAGATCGTCGCGTAGAGACGCGGCATGTTGAACGTCTGTCCCGCACCGACGAGGAACTCGCCGAGTTCGTCGGCGAAAATGAACAGTTCCGCGATCACCATCCCTCTGACCGCCCGTCCGGACCCGAGTCGGAGACCGGCCAGGATGTTCGGGAGCGCGGCGTTGATGTACACTTCACGGAAGACTTGCAGGTCGCTTGCACCGAACACGCTCGCGGCCGCGACGAGTTCGTCGGGCGTCTCTTCGATTCCGGTGATCGTGTTGAACGCGATGACGAACACCGACATCAGGAAGACGATGAACACCTTCGCGACTATGGAGAGGCCGAACACCAGAATGACGAGCGGGATCAACGCGATGATGGGCGTGATGTACAGCGCGTCCAGAATCGGATTGAGCGTGTTCCGTGCTGGCGTCCAGAGCCCGATCAGGACGCCCGTCGACACGCCGAGGACGGCGGCAGCGAGGTAGCCGACACCGGCGAAGAGCAGTGCGTCGACGATGGCCCACAGGAGGACGGGTTCGACGAACAGGTGCTGGATCATGCTCTCGAGCACCCTGACGGGCGTCGGGAACAGAAACGAATCGATCGACGAGAGGCCGAAGTTCCACGCGCCCAAGACCAGAGCCACCGAGAGTGCCTGAATTCCCCACTCGTCGGCCAGGTGGCCGAGTCGAAACCCCGTGAGCCGGCGCCTGATCGTTTTGATCGGGCCCAGCCCTGTCGTGTCTGGCATCGATAGTCACGTCTCGATCCAGATTGAAATACCTTTGTATGACTGCCGATTTATCTTGACGACTCGGGACCGACGAGTCGTTTATCGGGAGATACTCCGAATCATCTCGGCACGATCGAGAAAGTCAGCCTCTGGTGTACCCCGTCGAGAGGGAGACGGGGTGGCCCAGGCGGGGGAGTGGATCTCGCCCCGCTCGCGTGGTCGGTTCATACGAACCGCGTATGTCCACTCTATCTCTGCGTAGAAAGACGTATATCTGGAAATATCCGTTTACTTCGAAAATACTATACCATATTGGCTGTATTCCTTGCTCATGCCAGACGAGACTGGTCTGAGATCGTTCGGACGGAGAGACGTACTGAAAGGAAGCGGTGTGGCCATGCTGGCCGGATTGGCCGGGTGCACCGGCGGTTCGGGCGGTGGCGGGTCGACTGAGTCGAGCGACGACGGATCAGCCGGGTCCGGCGGTGGCGAATCGACCGCCACGAGCACCGCTACCAGCACGTCGACCGGGCCATTGGACCTGTCGGTCTCGTACGAGGCCGGGTTCGGTATCGAGGAGGCTAACGCGTACCACGCGAGAGACGTGGGGCTGAACCAGTTCGACATCGACGCGACGATCACCGTCACCGACGGCAGCGACATCTCGCTCCAGTCACAAGTAGCGGGAGAGGCCGAACTGTCGCGGGCCGGGCTCATGAACGCGGCTCCGATCATCGAGCAGGGGAAGTCGTTCAAATCGCTGTTCGGGATCAACTCCGGGTCGGACTACCTCCTCGTCGTCGACAGTACCCAGATCGAGACGTGGGAAGACCTTCTCTCCGCGGACGGTAACGGACCGAAGATCGGGATGAACAACCCGCGGAACACCGACGTGCTCCAGATCGTCGGAACGCTACTGGACAAGGGGATCCTCTCGCCCGACGACGACTATACGGATCTGATGAACCTCGTCCAGATCGGCTACTCCAGCGCCCGGACCGCCGCTGTTCAGACGGGAGACATCGCCGCTGGGGCGCTCCACCACGGGCAGTGGCTCCGCATCAAGGACGACAACCCGAACCTCACGAGCCTCGGGTACTTCATCGACACGCTCCCGGCGTGGGGGACGATCAAGTTCATGGCCACGCCGGACAACATCGAGCGGCACCGGGAGAAGTACGTTCGATGGGCGAAGGCGCTCGTGCAGGCGTCCCGCGAACTGAGCGAGGGCAACGAGGACTTGTACGTCGACGTCATCCAGAAGTTCGCGCCTGGGGGCGGCCCCGAGGAGTCGAACCTCAGGGAGACGTACTCGTTCATCGAGGAGAAGGGACTCTACCCGGTGAACGGCGGGCTGGACGAAGAGGCGATGGACTTCATGCTCGACCTCGCGGCGACCTCCGGCGTCACCGAATCGCGGGTGCCGACCGAAGACGTCTTCGACCGGTCGATCCTCGACGAAGCGCTCGACGACCTGGGTCGTGTCTGAGGGCGGAGCACGAGACTGTCCCGGCGAGCGCCCCTCCGACCGCGACCGCGCGCTGTTTTTTCCAGCCGAGTCGGAACGTACTCCGGAGGTTGTTTATACATCGCCACCGCAGATCTGCTGGTGATGAGTTCGCCTCTACGTAGTGTGAGGAGCGTCGGCCTCGAACTGTGGAGCGAGGGCCGAGGCCGGATTCTCGTGACACTGGCGTTCGGGTGGTTCCTCTCGATGGGTATCCGTGTGACCGTGCCGGCGCTGTTACCGTACATCCGCGCGGAGTTCGGTTTCGACCTCACGACGGCGGGACTCCTCCTCACCCTGTTGTGGTCGGCGTACGCGCTCGGACAGTTTCCGGGCGGCATCCTCGCCGACTGGGCGGGCGAACGGACCGTCCTCGTCACTAGCACCGCGCTCGGTGCCGTCGCTGCCGTCGTCGTCGCCGCCGCGGTGACCCCGGTGACGGTACTGGTCGCGATCGTCGGATTGGGACTGACGACCGCGCTGTACGGCCCGACGCGGTTCACCATTCTCTCGGACATCTACGACCGACGTGACGGGGTCGCCATGGGTCTCACACAGTCGGCCGGCCACGTGGGTAACGCCGTGGTGCCCGTCGTCGCCGGGACGATCGCCGCGGCGGTCTCGTGGCGTGCCGGCTTCGTTTACACGATCCCTGCGTTCTTGCTCACGGCGGTCGGTCTCTGGCTCGTTATCCCGACGAGAACGGGAGCGGACGCAACCGACGAGGCCGTTCTCCCGTCCCCACGCTACGTCTGTAGACAGTTGGTTGATCCACGGGTCGCGGGATTGACCGTGGTGCTGCTCTTGGTCATGTTCGTCATCCAGGCGTTCACCGGGTTTTACACCACGTATCTCACCGAAATCAAGGAATTCCGACCCGCAACGGCGGCAGCACTGTTCGGGCTGTTCTACGCGTCGGGCACGGTCGTCCAGCCCGTGGCTGGCGCGGGTGGGGATCGGTTCTCCGCGACCCGCGTGATGTGCGTCGCGCTCGCAATCGGACTCATCCCGATGGTCGCGTTTCCGTTCGTGGACGGCCTCTACCCAGTCGCGGGGCTGACGCTCGCCGCTGGAGCCCTGCTTGGGGTAACCCCCGTCGCACTGGCACGGCTGGTACGCGGCCTCCCGGCCGATATGAACGGAACCGGGCTGGGACTGTTGCGAACGGTGTACTTCCTCGGCGGGGCGACCGGTCCGCTCGTTTTCGGGGCGTTCGCCAACCGCGGTCGGTTCGAGGTGGCGTTCGGCCTCCTCGCGGGTCTCGTCGTTGCGACGCTCTTGCTCGCCGTGCTGGTCGGCTCCGACTGAACGAGCAAGGAGTTACTCGGTCTGGGATCGGACTCAACGGGCCGCGGTTTACTGCTGGCACGAACCCGCATCACGGTGTCCAGCACCGTTTAATTATTATTATTAATCCGTCACGTGTCCGGTAGTCACGTCGACTAGAGCGGTTCGTCGAGCAACGACGTTCCGTCGGCCTGTGGACCGAGCGTCGGCCCACAGGGCGGTTCCTCGTCGACGACGCGTCGCATCTCGTAGTCGGTCGATCGTTCCACCGGAGTCCGACCGATCGAACGGATCATCTCGACGTAGTCGTCGAAAGATCGGAACTCCCCGTGACCGCCGCCGGCTCGTTTGGTTATCTCCTCGGAGAGGACGGTGCCCATGAAGTCGTCCGCACCACACGACAACAGCTTCAGCCCTCGCTCGTCGCCGTACTTCACCCACGACGACTGGATGTGCTCGACGTTGTCGAGGAACAGCCGAGAGACCGCGATCATCAGTTCGTCCTCTGCGTGCGAGGCCCCACCGTCGACGAGGCCACGCTCGTACAGCGGCGTCGTCTGATGAACGAACGACAGCGGAACGAACTCGGTGATGTTTCCGGTCCGGTCTTGGAGATCTCGGATCCGCTTGAGATGGATCACCCGGTGCATCTCGTTTTCCACGTGACCGTACATGATCGTCGCAGTCATCGGCAATCCGACGCTGGCCACGGCACGCATCGCGTCGAGCCACTCACCGGTGTCGATCTTGCCGGGACAGATGACCTCACGCACCTCGTCGACGAGGATCTCGGCCGCGGTGCCGGGAACGCTCGCGAGTCCGGCCTGTTTGAGCCGCCGATAGACCTCCTCGTACGACCACTCAGTGCCGCGACGGGCATGATACGCCTCTTCCGGAGTCATCGAGTGCAGATGCGCACCGTCCGCACTCATTGCTCGCATCTGTTCGAGGTAGGTCCCCGGGTCGGTGTCGTACGCTGCCGGTGGTTTGTAGTTGACGTCGCTCGCAGGGTTCTCGTAGCTCAGCAGTATCTCGTGGTGTTCGGCGTCAAGCGCGAAGGCGGGATGAAGTCCCGACACCGAGGTCACCTCGTAGATGCCACGCGCGAGCGCGTCCCGGACGATCCGTCGTGACTCCGCGGGGGGTTTGGTGAATCCACCGTGGTCGGTGTCGGCCGATCGCTCGAAGCTCGCGGCGGTGTCCTTGAAGTTGCAGAATAGACAGCCCGTGTTACACGCGGTGGTGACGTTGTTGTTGAGGTTCGCGACGAACGTCACCTCGTCACCGACACGCTCGGCGCGTCGGCGGTCGGCGGCCTCCAACACCGACTCTTTGCGATGGGGGTCGATCCCCTCCCGGTCGGTCCCGGTCGTGAGGAGTTCGACACCGTCGTCGACAGTGAGTCGATCGCCGTTACGGGCTTTCGAGAGAGCGTTCTCGAACGACTGGTCCGTCTCCGGCGTCAACTCGAACCGGAAAGCCGTCTCAGAGACAGACGAACCCAGCGCTCCGTGTTCCATACCGTGAAGTGACGACTTGCGTTACTAAAGCTTGCCGTGCTTGCGACGATCGCCGGCGAGCCCAGACGGGCCGTGTGCGCGGCCAGGTGGTCATCGATCGGTGAGGAGATGCTTCCAGTCGGAGACGAGGTCCGAGACGGCGTACAGGAGCGCCAGGACGATCGAGACGACCAAGACGATCGAGACGATGTCGCTGACGAAGATGCCCCAGGAGCCGTCCGAGAGCTGCATCGATTGCGCGTACGAGGTTTCGGCGATCGGCCCGAGGACGATCCCGATTAGAAGCGACACGCGCGAGATCGAGTACTGGATCATCAGGTAGCCGAGCACACCGAAGACTGCCGCCAGAACGACGTCAGCGAACAGGAGCCTGACGATGTACGCACCCAACAGCGACACGAGGATGATCGGCGGTGCGATGACTCCGACGTCCATCGTCGTGATCCGTGAAATCTGCCCCGCGATGGAGATCCCGATGAGGGACGTGACGAGGTTCGAGATGATGAGCGCGAAGATCATGACGAAGATCAGATCCAGGTTCTCGTCGAGTAACCGTGGGCCCGGGACCAACCCGTGGACGATGAGCGCACCCAAGATGACGGCCCAGACCGCACTCCCCGGAATGCCGAACGCGATCGTGGGAATCATGGCACCACCGTCTTTCGCGTCGTTCGCGCTTTCGGACGCGATCAATCCCCGGATATCACCCTTCCCGAACTTCTCGTTGTTCTCTGCGGACTGGGAGGCGTTCATGTACGAGACGAAGTTCGCCACGGTCCCACCGACCGCGGGAACGAGTCCGATGAACGTGCCGATCAACGACGACTTGATGAGTAGCACCGGGTGCCCGAACACCTCTTTGATGCCGGCTATGATGCTCCCGCCGCTTTCGGCGGCTTCGTGCGTGATCGAGCGGTCCTCTGCGAGCAGGCGGAGGAGTTCGCCGATCGCGAACACGCCGATGATGACAGGGATGAGTGGGACGCCGTCGAGGAGGTACGGGAGATCGTACGTGTATCGGATCCCTCCGACGACCGGGTTCTGACCGACGAACGACAGCATCAGCCCCAGTCCCCCAGCGATCAGCCCGTTGATGAGCGGTCCCCGGGTCACGACCGCGAGGACGACCAGTCCGAACACGGCCATGAGAAAGAACTCCGGCGACCCGAACAGGCGGAGCATCGGTCGGACGACCGGGAGGGACACGACAAGGAACGCGACGCCCACCAGCGCACCGATGGCGCTCGAGGCCGCGCTCGCGCCGATCGCGACATTCGCTTTCCCTTGTTTCGCCAAGGGGTGCCCGTCGAGGATCGTGGCCGCGTTCGGGGCGGTGCCGGGGACGTTTATCAGAATCGCCGAGAGCGACCCGCCGAACGTCGCGCCACCCTGCGCGGAGACCATCACCGCAAACGCCAAGAACGGGTCCATGTTGAACGTCAAGGGGATCAGCAACGCGATGGCTGTCGCCCCTCCTAACCCGGGGAGAGCACCGAACGCGAGTCCCATGACGGTCCCGAACAGGACGAAAAGGAGGATAGTCGGATCGAGGAACAGTTTGAACGCCGATACAGCCACGTCAACTATCATGAGCGCCCGAACAGTAGCGACAAACATAACTCTAATGCCTTGCTGGCGGACGAGATTCAACCGAACAGACACAGATGGTTGACACAATCCAACTCAGCCATCTATTTGTGGCGAAGCGGTCACTTCTATTCCGACGGTGCCAGACAGCGCACGTCCGCACGGGAGCGAAAGCGAGAGCGAGGTCCATTCAGTGACCGAGTCGAGTTTTGCGGTGTCGGTTGGTCCTCGACCGTCCGGTGATCGTTCAGCGATCGTCCCAGTAGGGACACAAAATCCACGGAAACACGGGATTTTATTACAGTTCTCGTATGATGTGAGCCGATGACTAGCACGGTTACCGAGTCCGAGTGGCGGAGCGTCTGTGAGTATATCGACGAGACCACGGAGGAGTTAGTCGAGTTCCTGTTGAAGTTCGCGAACAAACAGAGCCCGAGCGGCCACGAGCGGGATGCAAGCGACTTCCTCGCCGAGTGGATGGACCAGCGGTTCGGCGCCCGCCAGCAGTTCCTCTCGGAGCACCGTGCGAACGTGGTTGGTTCCATCGGAGGCCACGATCCGGCGGCGGGCCACTCGTTGATATACAACGCGCACATCGACACCGCGTTCGGTAACGAGTCCAAAGACGAGTGGATTACCGCTGAACCCCACCGCGTCTACTACGAATCGTGGCGGGATGGCGACCACCTGTACGGCGACGACATCGCGAACGACAAGGGCCCGATGAGCGCGTTTCTGTGGGCCGCACTGGCTATCGGCGAGAGCGGGATCGAGCTCGGTGAGGAACTCCACCTCACGGCGGTCGCCGGCGAGATCCAGTCGTCGCCGGTCGACGAGTTTCAGGGACCCGAGTTCTTCGGGACTGGGTTCGGGACGCGCCACCTACTCACTCAGGGGGGGATCACGGGGGAGTACGCCGTCGTTGCCGAGACAACGGACTACGCGATCGGACGGATGGAGTGCGGGCTCGCACAGTTCAAGCTCGTCTTCACTGACGACGTCGAATACTGGCCCCGCCTCGAGTATCCGTCGGGGGACGAGAGCGAGAACCAGGGCGAAGACGGAGGCCACAACGGGACGTTCCCTGGGGCGCTCCACGACGCGTGTCGTGCTGTCCTCCTCTTGGACGAATGGGCGGCCGACTACCGGCAGACGAACAGCCAAGATTTCGGCCATGGGGTGAACAGACCGAGTGCCGGCGTGGGAGGGATGCGCTCTGGCGTTCCGTACAGTCCAGGACACGCGCCGGGGAAAGCAGCAGTGTATCTCACGGTGTTCCTCCCCCCGAACAGACGGCCGGAGTTCGTTCGCGACGAGGTCCGTGAACTACTCACGAACGCCGGGTTCGAGCCCGACATCGAACTGTACAACTTCGGCAGGGGCTACGTCGCGGACGACCAGGCCGTCGCCCCCCTCGTGGACACGATCGACGCGGCACACGGGACCGTTCGAGGAGACGCGACGCCTCTGCCCGATTCGGCAGTCGTCAGCATGTGGCGGGACATCAACCTGTTCAACGAAGTCGGCGTTCCCGCGGTGACGTTCGGCCCGGCCAGGACGACCGAGGAGTATTCGGGGACGAAACACCGCTGTATGCACGTCGACGATCTCGCGGCGGCGGCGAAGCTCTACGCGTACGTCGCGCTGGAGATGTGCGGCACGGCCGAGTGACGAACGCGAATTGAACGACCGGAACCAGCGGTCGAATCGATCCGGTCTGCGCGCTGGACACGGCGGGCGGGGGGCTGATCAGACGCCAGAGATACCACAACGTCCGCTCGGTCTCACGCGATTCGGTCGCCGGTGTATGGCGAGCACCGGTAGCCGTGAACCCGTCCTGAACGACGGCCACCCGTGACACTTGACGACCGGCGGTGGTATGATGAAACCCCGCGTCTGGGCGGCTCCACGATCGCCGACCCGGCCTTGCCGGAGGCCCCGTATAATATATATCTGCGGAGTCTCCCGAGGTATATGAGCGGTCAACAAGCCGAGCCGACTCGACCCCAAACGGACGGTATGCGGGTCGGAGAGAGTACGAAACGGAAGGACGGGGGGAGAAAAGTAGCAGGTCTCGCCGAATACCCGTCTGATGTCGATGACGGAGAACGACTCCACGCTGCGGTCCTCCGGTCGAACGTCAGCCACGGCCGTCTCGTCGAGTTCCGTGCGGAAGGCGCCCGCAGCATGCCGGAGGTTGAGGCCGTTGTCAGCCGTGAGGAGTTGCTCGGCGGCTTCGATCCACTCATCAGACACCACGGAGATGTCGTCGCCGCGATCGCCGCGAAAACGCCGGAGGCGGCCGCGGAAGCGATCAGACGGATCGAGTACCGTGTCGAGCGGCTCGATCCGATACACGACCCCGAAACGGCGTTCGACGAGGAAGCGCCACAGCTACACCAATCGGACACCGGGTTCAGCAAGTTCGGTCGCCGACACGCCGTCAACGTGGAGAACCCTGCCTACGCACGGAACGTCGACGACTACCACAGGCTGGAACTCGGCGACGTCGACGCAGGCTTCGAAGCCGCCAGCTTCGTTCACGAGGGGGAGTACCGGACGCCGAGAGTCGCCCACTGTAACCTCGACACGCACTTCTGTCTCGCTACTTGGAACCAGGGGACACTCGAACTGTTCGAGACTATCGGCGCCCCGCGGGCCGCGGAGCGAAAACTGTCGAAGCTTCTGGACGTGGACGAGGAGCGGATCAGCGTCGATACGCCGGCGACGTCGGGGTCGAGTTTCGGCGGTCGATCCCTCCCGAAGCTCACGGTAGAACCGGTCGCGGCGACACTCGCAAAGGTGACCGAGCGACCCGTTCAGCTACAGTTCGACAGGGAAGAGGAGTTCGTTGTCGGAGAGTCGAGGCACTGGACCCGATGTCGAATCAAGACAGGCGTCTCCGCCGAGGGGAAGCTCGAGGCTCTCGAGATCGAGATGCTAGCCGACACCGGTGGCTATCCGAACGGGGTCGGCCATATCGTGCTCACGAACAGTATGGAGCGGCCGCTCGACCTGTACGACGTCTCGAACTACCGGTTCGAGGGAGTTTCGGTGTACACGAACAACCCGCCAGCGGGGGAGTACCGAGGGATTGGAGTGACACAGATGACCTTCGCGCTTGAGTCACACGTCGACGAAGTCGCCCGGGAGATCGGCATGGCTCCAGACCAGTTCCGACGGCAGAACTTCGTCTCCGAAGGAGACGAACGCCCACACACCGGCGTCCCGATCGAGAGCTGCGGCCTCGAAGAGTGTCTGGCTCGTGGAATGAAGACGTTCAGCCACGCTCGAGAGGGGTCCTCGACGGACCGGGACGTCCTCCGGGGAACCGGGATCGCGGCGGGTGCTCACACGACGGGGTCAGGTTCCGCCGACAAGGAGTCGTCCGAGGCACGGATCCAACTCGACGAGACGGGCCGGTTCACCGTGGAGACACCCGCGGTTGATCTCGGTCAAGGGTCGGATACGGTGCTCACACAGATCGTCGCCGAGGGGTTGAACGTGCCACCTGCTCGGATTCACAGTGAGCGGTTTTCACCGGATGCGGCGTTCGACGACGACCTGGGATCGGTCGCGTCTCGTACCACGTACGTGATCGGGATGGCCGCCCTGAAGACGGCCAAATCGATGAGGGCCCTCCTGGAAGAACGGGCCGCCGTCGAGCTCGGGGTAGAGCCACGCTCCGTCCAGTTGCAGGACGACGTGGTGGTTTCGGCGACCGGTGCGTCGATTCCGCTGACGGAAGTGGTCCGACGAGCGGAGGACGACCGGCTGGTCGCACGCGAGCGGGTGACCACAGCGCACACACCGCCGGGTTATGGGATCCACTTCGCAGCGGTCGAAGTCGACAGGCGGACCGGTGCCGTAGACGTTCTCACCTACGTCGCCGCACAGGACGTCGGATTCGCGATCAATCCGAAGCTGGTCGAGGGCCAGCTAGAGGGGGCGGTCTCTCACGGCATCGAGTTCGCGCTCTCGTCGGAACTCCGGATCGAACAGGGAGTCCCGAAGAACGCAAACCTCGCCGACTATCCCGTCATCTCCCCCTGGGAGATGCCCGACACGCTCGCCTGTGAACTGATCGAGTCGAACGAGCGTACCGGGCCCTTCGGTGCGAAGGGAGTCGGAACACCGTCGCTGCCACCCGTCGCACCGGCCATCCTGAACGCTATCCGTGACGCGACCGGCATTCGGTTCACGGAGCCACCGGTCGACAGCGAAGCCATCTACTTCGGGATAAACGACGTTTCAAATTAGAGGCTGACACATAATGAGCTCATCACCAACGGAGTACGAACGTCCGACCACGCTCGAAGAGGTGTACGCCCTGCTGGCGCGCGACGCCGACGTGAAACTGACCGCGGGGGGCCAGTCGCTGAGTCTGTTGCTGCGGGAGGGGCTGGTCGATCCGGACGTTGTCGTCGACATCTCCGACACGGCAGAACTAACCGGCGTGTCCAGAGCCGGCGAAACCCTCCGCATCGGTGCGGCGACCACGTACGCGGCCGTTCGCGACCACGAAATCGCCGAGATGTACGAGGAACTCGGCGCGGCGATCGACTTGATCGCCGATCCACAGGTGCGAAACCTCGGGACGCTCGGCGGGGCAGTGAGCCACGCCGATCCGGCACTGGACATCATCGCCCCGCTCCTCTGTCTGGACGCCAGCGTGCAGATCGGGGGGATCGACGGCAGGCGAACGGTCCGCTTAAGTGACTTCTTCAGCGGCTTCATGCAGACTGAGCTACGGGACAGCGAACTGGTTGAGGCGATCGAAGTGGAACACCCACAGCCCGGTCGTGGGAGCTACCGGAAGCACTCGAAAATAAAGGGTGGCTGGGCGATCGTAGGCGTCGCCGCCCGTGTGTCTCTCTCGGACGACGGAGAGTCGGTCAACACCGCACACATCGCACTCACTGCGGTCGACGACAGTGCCGTGCGGATCCCGGCCGCCGAAGCGACGTTGATCGGGCATCCCCCGTCCGAAGAACGAATCGATCTCGCGGCTGAGACGGTCCGAGAGGAGATCGATCCCGTCAGCGACGTCTCCGGGAGCGAACGGTACAAGCGGATGCTGAGCGAAGAGCTGACCCGCCGGACGCTGACCGACATCGTCGACGAACTCAGGAGCGACACCCGATGAAGATCCAATTCGAGCTAGACGGTGAACGGGTCGAAGCTGACGTTTCACCAACGACCCCGCTCCGTGACGTCCTTCGCGAGGAGTTCGACAAGACCGGCGTGAAATCCGGCTGTTCGTCAGGTCGGTGTGGCGTCTGCACGGTCCTGCTGGACGGACGGGCGGTGAAGTCCTGTCTCGTCATCTCTGGGAAGGTCGACGGCGCCGAGGTAACGACGATCGAAGGGGTCGGAGACGAAGACGACCCCCACCCTGTTCAGGAGGCGTTCGTCGATCAGTTCGCCTCACAGTGTGGCTACTGCACACCTGGATTCGTCATGGCTGCCGTCGAGTACGTCGACTCGCCGAGGCGGGACAGCATGTCGACGCGCGATGCGATCAAGGGGAACGTCTGCCGCTGTACCGGGTACGCGAAGATCGTCGATGCCATCGAAGCCGTGACCAGGGACGACACCGACACCCATCCCGACGCCGATAGGCTCTAAACGGACGTGTCGGCCAGAGCCACGACGCGAGTCGTCACGACCGCGATCGAGGGTCCACGAAGGGATCAGCACTGACCCGTGGCCCGGACGAGAGGCAGTGGCGTTCGAATCTTGACGGCGACGAGCCGGGTGTCAGCTCACCACCCAGAACAGCCTGTACCGGCGGGTTATATATTCCACCTCCGAGGATACCGGGCATGGAGTTCGAAGGCGAGGTCGAGATCGAGACCACGAAGACCGACCTGTGGCGGCTGATTTCAGACCCCGAAGCGCTAGTCACGTGTGTGCCTGGAGCAAAAGAGGTCCACAAGCAGTCGGCGACCAGGTACACGGGCCTCATCGAGCGCGGGGTTGCGGGCGTCACGATCACGTTGGACGGCGAAGTAGAGATCGTCGAACTGAACGAGCCGACCTCCATGCGGGCCATCGCGAGTGGCACGGACTCGAAGACGAACAGCCAGATGGACGCGCAGGCAGAGATGGACCTCAGGGACGACGGCGACGAGCTGACCCTTCAGTACGGTGTGACTGTGGAGTTCACGGGGAAACTAGCCACTCTCGGCTCCCGTCTCGTCAAACGCAAAGTCAAGTCCGACATCGACACCTACTTCGAGAACGTCAGAGAGCACGCTGAAGACCACTCGTCGTAGACCGTTCGATCCGAACGAGTAGCGGACCGCACCTCCGCGATGCCGAGTCGGCAAATCCGTCCGAGTCGTGTGCTCACCTGATGAACGCAACAGCGCTTCATGGGATCGGTTGACTACCGGGCTACTCGGGAAGCCGGACCCCGATGGATGACTGGCGGACCCTCACGATCCCGAGAGAGCACTCACTCGGCGGGTGTGATGTCGATGTCGTAGGGTCGGCTCTCGGCACGGTACTCCTCGAGTCCCGCGCGGTCGATGACCCGCTCGGCGGACGCAGCGGCGGCCGGTCGCAGGTCGGGGAACTCGTCGTCGAGCCCGGCCATCCGGCCGTGTTCCAGAACGACTTCGCCGTTACAGATCACGGTTTCGACCTCGAACCCCTGTGCCTGATACACGAGCGCCGAGACGACGTCGTGGTGATGAGGGGTGAGGTGGGGGTAGTCGAGATCCATCACGACGATATCCGCCAGTTTCCCCGGTTCGATCGACCCGAGATCCTCTTCGCGGCCGATCGCCCGTGCGTTGTCGATCGTTGCCATCTCCAGCGCCTTCCGGGCCGTCGTCGCACCGGGATCCTCGTAGCTCGCCTTGTGGATCAACGCACCGTACCGGAGGTCGTTGATCATGTTGACCGTGTTACTCGCGCTCGTATTGTCGGTTCCGAGTCCGACGGTCACCCCGTAGCGGAGCATCGTCGGGACGGGAGCAAATCCCCGACCGATGTAGAGATTCGTCAACGGGTTGTGCGCGACCCGTGTGTCCGTCTCCGAAAGGATCCGGATGTCTCGTTCACTCAGGTGAATACAGTGCCCCAACAGGGTCCGCTCGCCGAGATATCCCACGTTTCGCAGGTGCTCGACGCTGGTCAGATACCCCTCGTCCTCCTGTGGGGCCTGTGAGACGTGGGTCGTCGTCATCACGTCGTACTTGTCGGCGAGTTCATAGGCCCCACGGAACCCCTCCTTGGTCGTCGACCATGTGATGTACGGTGTCGGCCAGATCGACTGCCGACCGTCCGCAGTCCCGTGATACGATCGGATGAGGTCCTCGATGTTCGAGAGTGCCTCGTCCGTATCTTTGACCGTCGTCTCGATCGGAACGTGGTTGACCGACGGCGCCCTTGACGTGACCGACTCGACCGAATCCAAGAACGCCTGACTCGGGAGCCGATCCCTGAACGCCTGGGCGTAGACGTTCCGGATCCCGGCCGTCTCGTACACGTCCAGTTTCGCCTCGATGACCTCGTCGCTGTACCCCGATCCGGTCGCGACGGCGTTCTCGACGAACGTGGTGATTCCAGAGCGGACGGCTTCGGTGCAGTAGAGGGCCGATCCGAGCGCGTGATCGTCGGGTTCCATCGCGCCGACGCCGGGGATCTTGACGTTGTAGAGCCAGTCGTCACGGTCGCTACAGACGCCCCGGAGCAGGATGTCCGAGACGTGGACGTGAGACGTGATGAGGCCGGGGAAGACGAGCTTGCCCGCGGCGTCGACTATCCGGTCGGTGTCGGTTCGGTCGACGACCTCGTCGGTCTCGCCGACGGCCTCGATCCGAGCGTCCGTGATCGCGATCGCCCCGTCGGGAATCACCTCAAACGTCTCGTTGACAGTCAGTACGATGCCGTTCTTAACTAACAGATCTGCCATCTAATGGTCATCTCTGTCCATAACTATTTAATTCGTTCTCTGACATTCCCAAATATTGCCACTCTTCACACGGCACGGAGACAAACGAACACCTCGTGGTTTGCGGTGTCGTCCCTGCCCGAGCTGTTGTATCGATGTCCGAGCGAGAAATAACGACAGATATGCCGAGAAAATTCGAACTATGTTATATACGTTTGTTGATTCCGTCTTAATCTCACCGTCTCTCATCTAAATCCCGCCGCTGACCCAAGTTTTAAATTAGATACGTGACCACATACCAGGCGTGAAGGAAGCAAAGTCCAGACGGAAGTTCCTGCGGAGCATGGGTCTCCTCGGCACTGTGGGTGTGGCTGGCCTCGCCGGTTGCAGCGGCAGTGGTGACGGTGGTAGTGGTGACGGCGGGAGTGGCGGAAGCAGTGATGATTCCGATAGTGGCGGGAGCAGTGGTGGCAGCGGCAGTACCGAGAGCAGTGGCGATGGCGACAGCGATGCCTCCTGGCCGAGTTCCGGCCAGGAACTGAGCGCCTGGGTGCCGTTTTCCACGGGCGGTGGCTACGACTGGTACGTCCGTAACACGTCGGAACTCATCGAAGAGACCCTCCCGAACGACCCGACGATCGTCGTTGAGAACGTGACCGGTGGGACGGGAATGAACGCCGCGAACAGGCTCTGGAACGCTGAGCCCGACGGGAGTACGTTCCTGTTGCGGATCGTCTCCTCGAACGTGATTCAGGAGATCGTCCAACCCGACGCAGCCCAGTTCAGTAACACGGAGTTCGTCAACGCGTGTACGATCGCGGAGACAAAGATCGGGTTCGCGCAGAACCAGAACATCGATCCCATCACCGACTGGGAGACGTTCGCCGACACCGTCACGTCCACGCGGGTCGGGACACCCGGCGCGACGAACACCGCGACGATCATCGCGATCGTCCTCGGCGACCAGACTGGTGCATGGAATCGTGAGGACCTCGACTTCGTGCACTACGGCGGCACGAACGAGCTGATGGCCGCGATGGATCGAGGGGAGGTCGACATCGGAACGACGACCGCTTCGTCGATCACGGGCTTCGTCGAACCGGACGGGATACAGCAGCTGATGTCGGTCTCGAACCAGCCGGTGTCCGACGAGGATACGGCGCTGACGGAATGGGAGACGCCATTCGATGGCGAGGAGGTCGTCGCGCCGTTCGCGCTCGCCCGACCCTACTCCTTCCCGCCGGGAACGCCCGACAGCATCGTCGATACGTTCGTCACGGCGGTCGAAGAGGCGCTCCAGACGGAGGAAATGCAACAGCGCGCCGAGGACGCCAACCGTAACTTGACCTTTCGGGGGCGGGAAGCGACCGAACAGATCGTCTCGGACAACGTCGAGCTGTGGTCACAGTACGAAGACCTGCTGAGCGAACTCTACTGAGGGCCTCATGACCGATCACAGAGACCGGCTCGTCGATACCGACCTGATTTTTTTTTCTGTCTCCTCTTGGTAGCCGGGGCGCTCACGATCGAGACACTCACCTACCGACCGCGTGTCAGACGGGTTCCGCTGATGGTCATCGCCGTGCTCAACGTACTGATCGCGCTCAAACTGGCGTTCATCCTGCTCGGTAAGTACACGGACGTCTTCGAGCGGCTTGACGACACCTCCGGAACGTTCGACGTCGGAGACGAAGAGATCTCTGTGAGCGTGACCCGACAGGTGCGAGTGCTCGCATGGGTCGTCGTCGCGGTTAGCCTGATCTACCTGTTCGGGTTCGTCATCGCGACCGCCGTGTTCATCTTTACTTTCGTGCAATCGGAGGCCGACATGTCGACTGAACACGCGCTCCTGTTCACCGTCGTAGCGACCGTCTTCATCTACGTCGCGTTCGTCGAACTCCTGTCGTTGCGGATGTACGAGGGGCTGTACGGTCCCGCACTGCCCTTGTTTTAATCTTCTTGCGTCGTGCTCGGTATCTCGATCGAATCGGACTCCGTCAGGGTTCGACGCGGCGTCGCGGCCGCATCCGTCGACGAGACGGCGCGACTACCTCTCGTGAGAGCGTCACTGTCTGGACACCCCGCCGAGTGAGCCACTTCCACCGAACAGCACCACCGATCGTTCCACGCGGCACGGGATCGCACTCGCGGGGAGTCGACGCGCCTGCCCGGAGCTATTCAGTCGGGACGGCCAACTCGGTCAACCGATCGAGCATGCCCGGTTCTTCGAGCGACAGGACGGCGGCCTCGACCGCTTCGGCACGCTCGCGCGCGAGCCGGTACTCGGCACACTCGAAGAACTTGCGCCGGAGTCTGTCCTCGCTCAGCGGGTTACTCGGGCTCCCGGGTGCGTCTAAGACCGACTCGACGAACGACGCGCCGTCCGCCGTGACGACTTCGACCCGGCTCCCGTACGACGCTTCGGCGGTCGCGGAGTCGAACGGATCGGTCTCGGCTTCGACATACACTTTCGCCATCTGTTCGCGCGTCCGCTCCTCACGGACGTACTCGTCGGAGAACTCCCGGACGCCGACCGTCCCTTCTCGGAGGATCGCCGCCAGACAAAACTCGTACGAACCCATCGCTTCGAGCGCGGTCTGTGGATCGGATTCGTCGATGGTGTCCGTGACCCCCTCGTCGACGGTGACGGTGATGGAGACGACGTCGTCGGCGGCGAGTGTGTTCCGCTCGACGATGAGACGGAGCGCCTCCATGGCGGAGTGGGTCACGACCCCGGACGGATACGGCTTGAATCCGTTGTCGAGGACCGCCCATTCGACCGTCGGATCGGTGATCCGTTCCGGTGTGTACCCGCCTTCGGTCGTCACGAGTTCGCCGTACCCGAAGCGACCCTCAAGGATCGCCCTGTCGGCAGTCGCCCCGTTCGCCGCCAACAGTGCGGCGACGGTTCCCATCTGGGCTGCGTGAGCACAGTGGAGCGGGTTACCCATGGTTCCGGAGTTCTTCTTCAGGCCCGATGCGAACGACGCGGCCAGCCCGAACGCCTGTTCGAGGGTGCTCGGGGCCAACTTGAGGACGGATCCCGCGGCGGCGGCGGCGCCGAAGACACCGACCGTCGCCGTGCTGTGCCATCCGCGGTGCCAGTGCGACGGTGCGAGGCTCTCACCGACTCGGAAGAGCACGTCCAAGCCGGCCACGTACCCACAGAGGAGGTCACGGCCGGACCTCCCTTCGAGTTCCGCCGCTGCGAGAGCTGCGGGGAACGCGGTACAGGAGGGGTGAATGACGACCGCCTCGAACGTGTCGTCGTAGTCGACGGCGTGACCGGTGGCCCCGTTGACGAACGCTGCGTGTGGGCCACTCGTCGTACCGTGGCCGAGGATCGTCGCGTCGGACCCATCCGAGTAGAGATCGACGTATCGAGTCGCCGTCTCCCCGACCGGATGCTGTGACCCGTACAGGCAGAGGCCGACGTAGTCACGGATCGAGCGCTTCGCGTGCGCCACCGCATCGTCGGGGATCGAATCGAACGCGAGGGTGGCCGCGTGTGCGGCGAGATGTGCAGTTTCGTCCACGTCTGAGGAGCGACCGCCGCGGACTAAACTGTTTCCCGCGAAGGAGCGATGGGGTCGGCGTTCGTGAGGAAGGCGGGAGCCCTGCCGATGCCGTCGCCAGCGGGCCCTGGTCTGTCCCGAACCCGCGCAGAGAGGCCACGTCTCGTCTCTCGGTGGTCGTCCTGTCCGAGACACCGTTCGTCGCTGGAGAACTCGCGTGACGCGCCCGTCGACCGGTCGCTTCCCCAATCGACGAGATGTCGCACCCGCCACCCACGCATGACCGGACTACGGGGGAGCGCTCCCCGATCGGACCGGTTCTTCGGTAGCGAACGAGATCGAGCCAAAAGTGCGCTCTGTATCGGTCGGTGCCTCTGAACACCTACAGTTCTGAGACGCCTATAGAATCTGATTCACAATTTCGAATATCTTTCTCCGGTTCAACCATTTGTATTTCCATTAATATTTGATCTTCCTGGCGTTTTGCAGTGGGAAACTCAATGAAAAACGAATATCGTCGTCCGAAAAAAGAGAGACACCGAACCGAGTCCGCGGGACTGACTTCCCGTGACTACCCGGACAGCGACTTCAGCTCGATCTTCTCCGCGGCCACGAGGAGGGCGTCCGGTATCTCCGAGGAGAGCCGGTCTTCCTTCAGCCGGTGTTTCGGGCCGACGACGGCGAGCGCGCCGATCAACCGGGAGTCACCGTCGGTCACTGCGACGGCGACCGACTGCTGCCGTTCGATACGCTCTCCCCTGTTGATGGCGAAGCCCCGCTCCCTGATCTCGTTGATCTCGTCGAACAGCTCGGCCTCGTCGACGATCGTGTTGTCGGTGAACTCGTCCAGGGAGGTGGCCCGCAGGATCTGCTGGATGCGCTCGTCCGGAAGCTCCGCCAGAATCGCCTTCCCCGCCGACATGCAGTGGATCGGGACGCGCGTGCCCGCTCGGGCGTCCGGCAGTTCGTGGTTCCGGTTGTCGCAGTAGACGAAGACGCACTCGCCCTGCTCCTCGACGATGAACGAGACGTTCTCGCCGGTCTCGTCGGCCAGCATGCGCGCGTATCGCTTAATGACATCGAACAGGGGGACCTGGCCCCGAACGAACTCGCCGTGAGAGAGGAAAGTCAGGCTCAACTCGTGACGGTCGCCCCGTCTGACAACGTACCCTTCCCGCTGTAGCGTCGCCAGGTGGCTGTGGGCCGAACTCTTCGAGATCCCCAGTTCCGCCGCGACCTCGCCGACGGTCGCCGCCTCTAGTTCACGGAGCGTCTCGACGATTGCCAGCGAGCGCTCGACGGCGCGTATCGTTTTGGTATCGTCGGAAATACTGACCATACACCCATATCAACAGGGGTCTATTTAATATTTCTCCGTGGGAAACGCGATACGATGTCCGTTGTTCCCAGTCAGCCACGGACGGTCGGGGTTCCGTCCGCAGCCCCGGGACCGGTGTGGCCGTGGTCGCGGCCGGTTCGGCGTGACGGTATGCGGTAGATGACAACAGTAAAGATGTAATGGGTGGCCGAGTGCCTCCGCCAACGCGCGTCTCGTTGCTTACGTGACCGGAGCCGTTCCGCTCGCGACGCCCCGTACCGCGGGTCTCACGCCGGCGCGCGCTCCGGGCGCGTCCACCGACCGCCCGGCCGTCTCGTGGCTGCCCCTCGACGAGTGGTGGCTCCGTCCCGGACGCCGCGTGGTCGACCGTATTCGTGTGGCTGGGCCCGAGAATTGATCAGAAATATTTGCACGCCTGTGACACGGAATATTCTTTAGACTGACGGGGTCACAGCCGAGGACCGCAGATCCGTCGCCGAACGTGAGGGGAGGCGGCCGTCGCCCGTCGAGACGACGTCCGACCGACCCCGTGCCGTACGACCGGATCCCGCCGCGGCCGCGTCGAGTGGCGGTCAACGGACGATAATCCACGACGAGCCGCCATCGACGACGGAACGACGCGAACGCGTAGGAGTCCTCGTCACGGGTAGCGCTGAGAGTCGCCCGGACTCCCGCCGTTGACGCACACTTCGGTGCGAGATGGTCGGTGACCGCCGGGAGACGAGGTGTTTGGGGCTGCCAGTGTCTGATCGCGTGCGCCGACTAGAGGGCGGCCAAACGTCGTCGGACCGCCGCTGCCGAACGCCGGACTGCGTCGCCGTCGGACCGTATACACGACCCAATCGGCGTCACGCCCGACTGGTCTCGTGCGTACAGTCCTCGCTGATCGAAGCGACGCCGTGGCCCGGACGGAAGTTATTGATTCAACTAATGAGAAACTAATTATAAATATTTTCCAGTTCGATGTGCCACCGTACAACCGCCTGTGTCGAGCGTGGCACCGGCACGCCACGGTCGTCTTGGGCCGCGTGATGACCGAGATCATCCCGGCGTTCGCGGTGGGGTACGTGCTCGTGATGAGCACCCTCGGCACCGTGTTGATGGGCGAGTCCGACCGGGTCGCGCGGTTCGTCTTTCGGGAGCCGGAGTCGGCGGTGGTAGGGTGAAGCGCGGGGTTCGGACAGCATCCGCCGAGTACGAGTACGGGCTCGGAGATCGACAACGCGGACCGAACCGGGGCGACTCGACCGGTGCGTTCCTCGTCCACCATCCTGGCGCGATCGGACCGGTCGGTGGGGTCGACCGGGAGACGGTGGACACCGCGTTCGACGACCCGACGCGGACGTCCGTGAACTGCTGTCCGGCGGTGAGTGAGAGGACGAGGGCCCAGTCGTCGGCGCTCGGGGACCACTGAGCGAGCGCGCTGCCCGTCAGTCGGCCAGTCGAGCGTTGGGCATGTCCTCGACGACGGCCCGGGCGGTGCGCTCGCCGCTGACGAGACACATCGGCATCCCGATACCGGGGGTCGTGTACGCGCCGGCGTAGTAGAGACCGTCGGGGCCGTCCCGGCGACCGGGACGGAACGGGCCGGTCTGCGAGAGCGTGTGCGCGAGGCCGAGCGCCGTTCCCTGTGGGTCGCCGTAGCGCTCGGCGAACTCGCTGACACAGGCGGACTCCTTGACCACGATGCGGTCACGGAGATCGACGCCCGTCTGCTCGGCGAGGTCGGAGAGGACGAACTCCCGATACGTTTCGCGTCGCTCCGGGCCATCGTCGAGGCCGGGGGCGATGGGCACGAGGACGACTACCGATTGGTGGCCGTCGGGGGCGACGGTCTCGTCGGTCTTCGAGGCGACCGAGAGGTAGTACGCGGGGTCGTCAGGCCACTCCGGGCGGTCGAATATGCGCTCGAAGTGGCCGTCCCAGTCGACCGGGAGCACGAGTGAGTGGTGCGCGAGGGGGTCGACGTCGCCCTCGACGCCGAGGTAGAGCATGAACGCCGAGGGCGCGTACGTCCGGTCGTCCCATGCGCTCGGGTCGTGTTCGCGCGCCGCGGACGAGAGGAGTTCGCGCTCGGTGTAGGCCGGGTTGGCGTTGCTGACGATCAGGTCGGCGCGTTCGACGCCCGCCTCCGTCTCGAGTTCGAACGACCTGCGCTCGCCACGGATGGACTGCACCTCGACACCCGTCCGTATCTCCGCGCCCTGCTCGCGCGCGAGGTCGCCGAGCGCGTCGACGACGCCCGCGATGCCACCCTCGGGGTAGAACACGTTCAGGGTCAGGTCGACGTGGTTCATGATGCTGTACAGCGCCGGCGTGTTGTGCGGCGCACCGCCGAGGAAGACGAGGGTGTACTCGAGCAGTTGCCGGAGCTTCGGGTGCTCGACGTACCGCGAGACGTAGTCGTCCATGGTGCCGAACAGGCGGGCGCGGGTGGCCATCGGCAACAGGTCGGTGTCGACGTAGTCACGGAGGCGGTCACGGTCCTCGTACACCACCCGATCCATCGCGAGTTCGTAGTCGCGTTCGGCCCGCGAGAGGTACTCCGAGAGGGCGTCGCCGGCCCCCGCCTCGTACGACTCGAACAGGTCGTGGACGTTCCGCCGGCGGGGCTGGACGGTCACCCGGTCGCCGTCCTTCCAGAACACCCGGTACTGCGGGTCGAGCCGTTCGAGGCGGTAGTAGTCGCTCGGCTCGCGGCCGAAGTGGCCGAAGAACCGCTCGAACACGTCCGGCATCAGATACCACGATGGCCCGGTATCGAACCGGAACCCATCGCGTTCGAGCATACCCGCGTGCCCGCCGAGTCGGTCGTGCCGCTCGAGCAGTCGAACGTCGGCCCCGGCGCGGGCCAGATACGCTGCCGCCGACAGTCCGCCGAACCCGCCGCCGACGACCGTGACCCGCGTGTCGTCATCAAAGGCCGCTTGCATGGGCGGGGCTAGTGACCCGTGACACAAGGGTCGGACACACGTTTTCAGATCCTTGGAACGCCGACGGTCGTTTATTATCGACTTTTCCCTAGCCCCGAACGATGCACACGCCAGGCCTCGGTTCCGTCCGACGGTGGCACCGGCGCGCCGACACGCACCCGTCCCTCGCGCTGTCGAGGGTGGCCCTGCTCGCGCTCGCAGTCGGCTTCGGCCTCGCGGGTGCCGCGGGGGTCACCGTCCCGCTGAAGGCGCAGATGGTCGTCTACCTCGTCGGAATGGTGGCGCTCAACCTTCCGCACGGCGGCTACGAACACTTCGAGAACCTCCGGCGGCGTCGGCTGACGGTCCGCTGGCGGTACGTCGTCGCCTACCTCGGCGGTATCGCGGCGTTCGTCGGCCTGTTTCTCGTCGCACCCGTCGCCGGCCTCGGACTCGCACTCGCCGTGGCGATGGCGAAAGGCGGCATCGGCGGCCTCCACGTCATGGAGGCGACGACGGGGACCGACCACCTCCGGACACGACTCCAGCGGACGCTTGCGGTCGCGGTGCGGGGTGGCGCGGTGATGCTCGTCCCCATCGTCTTCTGGCCGGAGACGTTCCACGCCTTCAGCGTGCTGATGATTGGCCTCGTCGACCCCGGCGGTCTCGCGCCATACGCGCGGTACTTCGAGTTGACCCGTTCGCTCGTCGCTGGCGGGTACGGACTCGCGCTCTTCGCGCACGTCGGCCTCGGTCTCCTCCGAGGCGGCGGCCGGTCGTGGCTCATCGACGCCGGTGAGTCCCTCCTCCTGACCGCGTTCTTCGCGCTCGTGCCCGTCCTCGTCGCGGTCGGGCTTTACTTCCCGTTCTGGTACTCGGCGCGACAGGTGGCTCGGACGCGGACGGTCGACGAGTTCGACGGGGGCGACGATGGCTGGGACCTCCTCGGCGGCGAGAAGGCTTCGACCGTCGCGCTCCGGGCGTGGCTGGTCCTCGTCGCGGGCGCGCTGGCCACGTTCTCGGTGCTGGCCGTTGTGTACTGGGCGTTCCCGAACCCACTGGCCGGGTCGTCGCTCCTCCCCGGTGCCGTCGCGTTCTGGAGCGTCTTCATCAGCATCGTCGCCCTGCCACACGTCGTCGTGGGGTCGGTGCTCGACAGAGAGCGCGGCATCTGGTACGTGCCCTGATCCGGCGGAAGCGCCCACCACCGGTCGACTCGCGCTTATCCCGAGAACAGCGAGTTGTGGACGGGCGCGTAGTTCCCGCCGGTGTCTTCTTCTTCGGGTACGGTGTCGTGGATCGCGGTCCCGTCGACGCCCTCGTTCAGGAAATCCCGAACCGGCGGGCCGACCTTCTCGGGTTCCACCAGGAAGGCGTCGTGGCCGTGATCAGACTCGACGACGTGGTGAGCGACCGGTACGTCTGCCGAGCGGAACGCCGCCGCCACGTCCTCGCTCTGTTCGACGGTGAAGTGCCAGTCGCCAGTAAACGAGAGCAAGAGCGCCTCGCCCTCGAAGGCGGCGACGGCGGCGGCGTCGGACTCGTACCCCTCGGAGAGGTCGTAGTCGTCCATCGCGCGCGTCA
This sequence comes from Salinigranum marinum, assembly GCF_024228675.1. Lineage (NCBI taxonomy): Archaea > Methanobacteriati > Methanobacteriota > Halobacteria > Halobacteriales > Haloferacaceae > Salinigranum > Salinigranum marinum. The sequence continues at coordinate 3,412,675 of NZ_CP100461.1, forward strand.
GGTAGAGGTACGAGTTCGCGTCGAACCGCTCGGTGAACTTCTCGGCCTGGTAGTCGAGGTACGACTCGACGTCTCTGTATGGAAAAAAGGCCGCGGCGGGGTCGGTGGGGAACGTGTCGCGGATCGCGTCCCTGCCCGCCGACCGGCGATCGAACTTCTGGGCCATGGAGTCCTTCGAGAGATACATCACGTGGCCGATCTGTCGGGCGAGCGCGAGCCCATCCCGCGGGGGTTCTCCCCCGTAGTAGTCGCCGCCGTTCCAGTTCGGATCGGTCGTGATGGCCCGCCGCGCGATGGCATCGAGCGCGAGACACTGCGCGTCGAGCCGCCCCGCGGCCGCGACGGGGACGATCCGCTCGACGTCGTCGGGATACGCCACGGCCCAGTCGAGGACGTTCATGCCGCCGACCGACCCCCCGACGACCGCGTGCAGGCGGCCGACGCCGAGTTCGTCCAGCAGCGCGCGCTGGGCTCGCGTCCAATCCCTGACGGTCACGGGGGGGAAATCGGTGCCCCACGGCTCGCCGTCGGGGCCCCCGCTCGGTGGGCCGTCGGTCCCGTAGCAGGAGCCGGGGACGTTCGCACACACCACGTAGTACTCCTTCGTGTCGACGGCCTTGCCGGGGCCGACGATGTCGTCCCACCACGCGCGGGCCTGGCCCGCGGTCCCCGCGGTGTGGCGGCCGGAGACGTGCTGGCTCCCGGTGAGCGCGTGACAGACGAGCACGGCGTTCGAGCCGGAAAAATCCCCGTACGTCTCGTAGGCGACCGTGAGGTCGTCGACGACGTCGCCGCACTGGAACTCGAATCGGCCGACCGAGGTGCGGTCGCGGGTGGTCACGTGGCCGTCACCGCCCGGTCGATCCCCCATTCGAGATCCGCGACGATGTCCTCGGCGTCTTCGATGCCGACCGAGAGCCGGAGCATGTCGGGCGCGACGCCCGCGGCGCGCTGTTCGTCGGCGCTCAACTGGGCGTGCGTCGTCGACGCGGGGTGGATGATCAGGGTCTTCGCGTCGCCGATGTTCGCGAGGAACGACGCGAGATCGACCGACTCACAGAGGGTCTTGGCCGCCTCGAACCCGCCCTCTAGTCCGAAGGTGACCATCCCGCCGTAGCCGCCGTCGAGATACTTCGAGGCCAGTTCGTGCGTCTCGTGGCTCTCCAGGCCGGGGTACGACACCCACGCGACCTCCGGGCACGTGGTCAAGAAGTCGGCGACCTGCGCCGCGTTCTCGCAGTGCCGTTCCATCCGCAGCGGGAGGGTCTCGATTCCCTGCAGCGTGATCCAGGCGTCGAACGGCGACTGCTGGTTCCCCAGCGAGCGGACGGCGCGCTGGCGGGCACACGCGGCGAGCGCGCGGTCGCCGAACCGGTCGGAGAAGTCGATGCCGAAGGCGGGGTTCTCCCCGGAGAGCTCGGGGTATTTGTCGGTGGCCCCCCACGGGAACGTGCCGCCGTCGACGAGGACGCCTCCCACGGTCGTGCCCGATCCGTGGAGCCACTTGGTCGTCGACTCCCAGACGACGTCCGCGCCGTGTTCGATCGGCCGGCACAGATAGGGGGTGGCGAACGTGTTGTCGACGACGAGCGGCGTCTCGTGGTCGTGGGCGACGTCGGCGACGGCCTCGAAGTCGGGCGTCCGGAGCGAGGGGTTTGCGACCGTCTCGACGTGGACGTACGCGGTGCCGTCGTCGATCGCTTCCTCGTACGCCCGGACGTCGAGCGTGTCGACGACGCGGGTCTCGATCCCTCTCCGCGAGGCCATCTTCGAGAGGTACGTGGCGGTGCCGCCGTACATGTCGGCGGAGGCGACGACGTTGTCACCGCTCTCGGCGAGGACGCTCGTCGCCGAGTCGAGCGCGGCCATTCCCGCCGAAGTCGCGACGGCGTCGCTCCCGCCTTCGAGCGCGGCCAGTCGGCGTTCGAGGACGCGCGTCGTCGGGTTCGCGATGCGCGAGTAGACGTATCCCTCCGCGTCGAGCGCGTACAGGTCGGCCGCGTGGTCGGCGTCGTCGAAGACGTACGAGGTGGTCTGGTAGATCGGTGGTGCGCGGGCACCCGTCGCCGGGTCCGGATCCTGGCCGGCGTGGAGGCTCCGGGTGTGGAAGCCACGGGTCATGTATAGTACGCATATTTCTCGATTATCTTATAACCCGTAGTTACGGCAAGGCCTGCGGCTCCTCGGCGGAAGCGACGGCTGGTGGGGCGAAAACGGCCGTTTTCGGGTCCGCGTGCGGCGTGTTCACGACCGACGAAACCGTCGGTGAGCGACTCCCGGAGCGGCGGTCAGACCAGCAGTTGGATGTCGGCTTCGACCATCTCCTGGAAGGCGGTGGCCGCGCCGACGCCGACGGTGACGCCGCTAAAGAAGTCGTCCTCGTCGTAGTCGAGGAGGTCGATGGTCATCTGACACGCCTGCAGGTCGACGCCGCTGTCGAGCGACAGCTGGACGAGTTCCTCGACGGTGGCGACGTCGTTGTCGGCGATGCGCTTGCGCATCATCCGCGACGTCACCTCGTCCATCCCCGGGAGCGCCGCGATGGCGTTCGGCATCGGGGTGTTGGGGTTGCCGACCGAACTCAGCTTCAGCTTCGAGGCGTGCTCTTCGTGGAGGATCTCCAGCCCCCAGAACGTGTGGAAGACGGTGACGTCGTAGCCGAACGCCGCCGCGGTCGACGCGAGGATGAGCGGCGGGTACGCCATGTCGAGCGTCCCTTTCGTCGCGATGATGACCATCTTCTTGGGGCCCTCTTCGACCGCGGTCTTGAGCTCCGCGAGCTCCCCTTCGAGCTCGTCGATCCGCGCCCGAAGGTCGGCGTTCGTGGTGTCGTCCGCCTGTGGTGGTGTGTCAGTGCTCATCTCGGATCACTCACTCCGTCTTGCGGACGTAGTGCGTGTAGACGCCGTCGCCTTCGACTTGGTCGACGAGTTCGACGCCGTCGGTCGAGCCGGCCCACCCGGCGATGTCGCTCATGCTCCCGGAGTCGGTCGCGACCACTTCGAGGACGTCGCCGGCGGCCAGTTCGTCCGCCGCCTGTTTCGTCTTGATCACCGGCATCGGGCAGTTCTGTCCCGTCACGTCGAGCGTCTCGGTCACGTCGATGTTCGAGCTCATCTGTAGTGTTCCTCACCGTTCGTACCGGAGCGAGGATAAAAAGTCTATCGCTTGTAGTGCCCAATATATACACAACTAATTCCTGGAAAACACGAGAAGAGAGCCGATGCCTGGTCCACCTCTGCCGACAAAGACGCCATCATAGGCGTCAAAAGGCCGATAAAGGGGCGGTGAACGGCTCGCCACCGGTGCGTCCGACATCCGAACTCTTATTGTAACACGTGTACAAGACTTGCTCGAATGATGCACGCCGTGTCGACGCGAACCGGTGGGTACCGAACGCCGACCCAGGAGGGGCCACGATGAACGGGCTCGCCCTCCAGTTGGCGGCCGAACTGTTCCCCCGTGGCGTAACCCAGTACCTCGTCGGCGGGGTCATGGTCGCGGCGGGGATCGCGGTCATCTACCTCGGGACCGCCATCATCCCGGGCAACAGCACGTTCCTCGAGACGACGCTCTCGTACGTCTCGAACCTCTCCCGGCTGAACCAGCCCCGGTTCGTCGCCTCCCGCGACTGGCGCGTCGTCTTCGCGCTCAGCATCGTCGCGGGCGCGGCCGTGTGGGGGCTGCTCCTCGATCCCGGCGTCTTCACGACCCAGGTCCAGCCGTGGCGGCTGTTCGGCGGGGGCATCCTCGTCGGGATCGGCACGCGCATCGGGAAGGGCTGTACCGCCGGGCACGGCGTCTGCGGGCTCGGATCGGCCTCCCGCACGTCGCTCGTGAACGTCGTGCTGTTCGTCGGCGTCGCGATCGTCACCGCAGCGGTCGTTGCGGCGCTGGGGGTGACCCCATGAGCGCCGACTCGACCGACCGCCACCCGCTGTTCATGCCGCTCGTCGTCCTCGGGGGGCTGATCCAGGGGTTCGGCCTCGCGTACAGCGGCATGGCCCGGCCCGAGGTCGTCCTCGACTTCCTCCAGTTCGACGACTTCGGTCTCGTCTTCGTCATGGGCGGTGCGGCCGTCGTCTCGGGGATCACCTTCTTCGCCGCCACGCGCTTCCTCGACCGCGCGCCGCTGACCGGCGACACGTACGGCCGTCGGGTGAAGTCGATGGACCGCAACGTCGCCGTCGGCGGCGTCGTCTTCGGGGTCGGCTGGGGCGTCTCGGGGATCTGTCCGGGCGCGGCGTACGCCAGCGTCGGCATCGGCAACCTCCCCATCCTCTGGGCCATCGCGGGGATGTTCCTCGGCGCGTACGCCCAGGGCTACTGGCGCTCGCGGCGCGCGAGCGTCTCGGGCGAGGCAGTCACGACGGGCGACTGAGGCGCGCGGGCGTCCCGCCGTGCTCGGGCCGGCGCTGTCGCGTCCGCGGCCACGCGAAGGGTTTTGCACGCCCCGCTCGGACTCAGGGCCATGGAGATCGCGCCCTTCGCCCTCGAACGCTGGTTCGCCGAGTACGAACACGACGCCGACATCATGCTCGCCGAGTCCGGCATCCGGTCGCTTCCCGCCGACCGGTTCGACACCGACCCCGGGGACCTCGGCTACGTCATCCCGACGAACGGCGACCCCGCGCTGCGCGAGACCATCGCCGAACGCTACGACCGCACGGCCGACGAGGTGCTCTGTACCTGTGGCACCCAGGAGGCCAACTTCCTCGCGTTCCTCGCGCTCGTGGACGAGGACTCCCACGCGGTCTGCGTCACGCCGACGTACCAGGCGCTCCACGCGGTCCCGCGCGCGGTCGGCTCCGTGACCACGGTCGACCTCGACCCGCCTCACTGGCGACTCGACGTCGACGCCGTCGCCGATGCCGTCGAACCGAACACCCGGCTGATCGTGCTCAACAACCCGAACAACCCGACGGGGCGGTACCACTCCGCGGAGACCGTCCGCGCGCTGTACGACCTCGCGGCCGACAACGACGCGTACCTCCTCTGTGACGAGGTGTACCGACTCTTGGCCGAGGAGCCGCTCCCGCCCGTCGCGTCGATGGGGCCACACGGCCTGTCGACGACGTCGCTCACGAAGGCGTACGGGCTCGCAGGCACCCGGTTCGGCTGGCTCGCGGGCGAGGAGACGGTGGTCGACGACGCCTGGCGGTGGAAGGATTACACGACCATCTCGCCGTCGTCGTTCGGCCAGCACGTCGCGCGGCAGGCGCTCGGCCGCCGCGAGGCGGCGATCCTCCGCGAGAACCGCGCGCTCGTCCGCGAGCACCACGCGATCGTCGCCGACTGGCTCGCCGACCACGGCCTGTCGTGGCACGACCCAGTCGGCGTCAACGGCTTCGTCGAGGTTCCAGCGGCGTTCGCGGACGGCGAGGCGTTCTGTCGAGCCGTCGTCGAGGAGGCGTCGGTCGTGCTCGCACCCGGGAACACCTTCGGTTTCCCCGGCTACTTCCGCATCGGTTTCGGCCTCCCCACGGCGGAACTCCGCGAGGGACTCACGCGCGTCGGACGGGTCGTCGAGAACGCGAGGTGACTGGCGAGCGATCCGGACGGACACCGTCGAACGACCCGACGGGAGCCTGTTCGGTCCGGGCCGCGAGCGACACCGACGCCACGGCGGTGTTCCAAACGGTTTATACTGCCCTCGAAAGAACGCACGAGTATGGCGAAAGAGCAGAAGCAGGTCCGGGAACTCCAGGAAGGAAGCTACGTGATGATGGAGGATTCGCCCTGTAAGATCAACGCGTACTCGACCGCCAAGCCCGGCAAGCACGGGAGCGCCAAGGCACGAATCGAGGGCAAGGGCGTCTTCGACAGCAAGAAGCGATCGCTATCCCAGCCCGTCGACGCGAAGGTGTGGGTGCCGATCATCGAGCGCAAGGGCGGCCAGGTCCTCTCCGTCTCGAGCGGCGAGATGCAGGTGATGGACCTCGACACCTACGACACGTTCACGATGCGCATCCCCGACGGCGTCAGTGTCAGCTCCGACGACGAGATCGAGTTCCTCGAGTACGAGGGACAGCGGAAGATCGTCCGGTCCTAGCGGTTCGAGACGCATGTTCCCCGGCGCAACCACGGCCCGGGACGACGCCGACTACGTCGTCGTCGGCGCGCCGCTCGACGTCTCGACGACGTTCCAGCCGGGGACGCGGTTCGGCCCCGACCGCGTGCGAACGTTCGCCCGGACGTACGACGACTACGACCACCGGACGGGCCAGCGCTTCACCGAGCTCGGGGTCGCCGACGCGGGCGACGTCCACGCGTGGGACGACGCCGAGGAGTATCTCTCTTTCCTCTCGGGGGAACTCGGCGACGTCGTCCGCGACGACGCCGTCCCGCTGTTGCTCGGCGGCGAACACACGGTGAGCGACGCCTGCGTGCGGGCGACCGACCCCGACGTCTTCGTCTGCCTCGACGCCCACCTCGACCTCCGACGCGAGTACGACGGCAACGAGTGGAGTCACGCCTGCGTCACGCGGCACGTCCTCGACGTGGCCGACGAGGCCGTGATCCTCGGCGCACGGACCGGCTCCCCCGAGGAGTGGGAGCGCGCCGAGGCCGACGACGTGACCGTCGTTCCGCCCGAGGACGTGCCCGCGTGGGTCGCCGACTTCGACGGCGTCGACGGCGCGGCGTACCTCAGCGTCGACATCGACGGCGCGGACCCGAGCGTCGCCCCCGGAACGGGAACGATGGAGCCGTTCGGGCTCTCCGCGACGACGATGCGCGACGTCGTGCGAGCGGTCGCCCCGTTCGCCGTCGGCTGCGACGTGGTCGAGGTGAACGACCGCGACGACGGCCAGGCCGCGGCGCTCGGCGGGAAGCTCCTCCGCGAGTTCGTCTACGAGCACGCCGCGCGCGACGGGGCGACCGCGGACGACTGACCGCGGCGGCGGGCCGGGCGCGACTGGGCGACCGCCGACGGCTGACCGCGGCGGCGAGCCGGGCGCGACTGCAAGCAGAAGCCTTCCCTTTCGTTGGTTCCTCACGAAACGTATGCGCACATCGACACTCGTCCTCGCGCTCGGCGTCGTCCTGTTCGCCCTCCCGATCCCCGGCACGTTCGTCGGCGGCACGCTCGTGGCCCTCGTCGGCGGCCTCGCGCGGTTGCTCGGCGTGTGAATCGGTTCCCCGTGAGAGATACAGATACAAACGCCTGCCCGCCGACGGGCGAGGTATGGAACTCACCGAACTGGTCGCGCGGTACGACGAGCGGCTTCGGACCGACGCGTACGCCGACGTCGACGCCAGCGCCAACGGACTGCAGGTCGGCCCCGACGCGGCACGGGAGATCGAACACGTCGCGGTGGCGGTCGACGCGGCGACGGCGACGATCGACGCCGCGGCCGAGGCGGGTGCGGACGTGCTCGTCACTCACCACGGGCTCTCGTGGGGCGGGATCGAACGGGTGACCGGGCCGACGTACGACCGCATCGCCCGCCTCGTCGAGGCCGATCTCGCGCTGTACGTCTCGCACCTCCCGCTCGACGGCCACCCGCAGTTGGGCAACGCGGCCGGCCTCGCGGACTTCCTCGGCGTGACCGACCGCGAGCCGTTCGCGACGATCGGCGGTGAACCGGTCGGTCAGCGGGGAACTCTCTCGGCGCCGACGTCGGCGCCCGACCTGCGAGCGCGCCTCGACGAGTTGCCACAGGGGGGCACGAAAACCCGGTTGCTGTCGTTCGGGCCCCCGGAGGTCGAGGAGGTCGCTATCGTCACCGGGAGTGGCGTCGACTTCCTCGACGAGGCGGTCGCGGCCGGCGTCGACACGCTCGTCACCGGCGAGGGGAAACAGCAGGCGTACCACCAGGCGCGCGAGGCGAAGTGCAACGTCTTCCTCGCGGGCCACTACGCGACGGAGACGTTCGGCGTGCAGGCGCTGGAAGGGCTCGCCGCGGACTGGGGGCTAGAGACGACGTACGTCGAACACCCAACCGGGCTGTGAGCGCCCCGCGTCGACACGCTCGGTAGTCGGCTCCGCCCGGCGCGGCCGTTGCGGGTGGCGAGCGTGGCCGACGGCAGCCGTGACGGACGACCGACCCCGTCGCCGTCCCCGCCGGACCGTCCATCTCCGCCATCGATTCTCGCGTCCGATACTCGGGGGTGAACTGTTATACGAGCCGTTCGCTTGGATCCGACAGCACTCAATGAACGGAGCGTCCGAACTCGTCGACCGGATCCGTGGGAGCTACGCGGCGAAGCTCGCAGTCGCGCTCCTCGCCGTCGTGGGGCTCACCGTCGGATTCGGGGCGATCGTCCACGTCCAGACGGCCGAAGAGCTACGGGAAGACGTCGAGGGGGAACTGACGACGACCGCCGAAGTCAGGAGCGCCGACCTCGACACGTGGCTGTCCGCGGTGAAGAAACAGACCGCGGTGACGTCGGACCACCCGGTGTTCCGCAGCGGCGACGAGGCCCGGATCCGGTCGCACGTCGATGACATCGTGAGCGAAGGGAAGGCCCCCGACGGCGTCGTGGCGATCCACTACTACGACGTCGACACGGGCCGGATCGTCACGTCCTCGAACGAGCAACTGATCGGGGTCAGCCCCCGTGAGATGGGCGCACCGTTCGCCCAGGGAGCGGGCGCGATGGCGTTCGACGGGCCGAACGACGCGTTCGTCTCGGCCCCGTTCCGCGTGCCCGTCGTCGATTTCCCCGTGGTCGCGGTCGTCTCGCCGGTCCCCGACCGTCCGGACCGGGCGGTCGTCTACATGGTGAACTTCGCCCAGCGGACCGAGTCGTTTACCACCGCCGTTGACGGCGGGCGCACGGTCGTCCTCGACCCGGAGGGACAGTTCATCGCCCACCCCGACGGCGACCGGATCATGACGGAGTACGGGCGCGCCGACGAGGTCGTCGGGGAGCGGACGTACGCCGACCACGGCGACACGCTGGTCGCGGCGGCCCCGATGGAGTCGGTCGACTGGACCGTGTTGGTGATGGCTCCCGAGGACGAGGCGCTCGCGCTCGGGACGCAGGTCACCTCACAGATCCTCGGACTCATCCTCCTGACGGTCGTCTCGCTCGCGCTCGTCGGCGTCACGGTCGGGTCGAACACGGTCATCTCTCTGCGCGAACTCTCCGGCAAGGCGACGGCGATGGCGGAGGGCGATCTGAGCGTCTCGATGGAGACGGACCGCCGCGACGAACTCGGGACGCTCTACCGGACGTTCGGGGAGATGCGCGACTCGCTCCGGGAGACGATCGAGGAGACGCAGGCGAGAAACGACCACATCGAGTCGAAGGCGACCGCCTACGGCTCGGTGATGCGGACGGTCGCAGAGGGGGACCTGACCCGCCGGGTCGACCCAGAGAGCGAGAACCGGGCGATGACGGAGATCGGCACGGCGTTCAACGGGATGCTCGACGAACTCGAAGCGACGCTCGGCGACGTCAAACACTTCGCCGCCCACGTCTCGACCGCCAGCGAGGAGGTCGACGCCAGCGCCGACGAGGTGATCGAGGCCAGCGCCGAGGTGACCGACTCCGTCGCGGAGATCTCCGACGGCACCGCCCGGCAGTCCGACCGCTTACAGGAGGTCGCCGGGGAAATGAACACGCTGTCTGCGAGCGCCGAGGAGATCGCCGCCACGGTCGAGAGCGCGGCCGAGACCTCGAGACGGGCCGCAAGCGCCGGCGCGGACGGCCGCGACGCCGCCGAGGACGCTATCGAGGAGATGGACGCGGTCGAACGCGAGACCGCCCAGACTCGAACGGAACTGGAGGCGCTCGACCGCGAGATGGAGGCGATCGGCGAGATCGTCGAGGTGATCACGAACGTCGCGAGGCAGACGAACCTGCTGGCGCTGAACGCGTCGATCGAGGCCGCACGAACGGGAGAGGGCGGCGACGGCTTCGCCGTGGTCGCCGACGAGATCAAGAACCTCGCCGAGGAGACGCAGGCGTCGGCGACGGAGATCGAAGGCCGGATCGAGGAGATCCAGGCGCGGACCGCCGCGACCGTCGAGGGGATGCACGACACGACCGAACGGCTCTCGGCGGGCGTCGAGACGGTCGAGGAGGCGATCGACGCGCTCGAACGCATCGTCGAACACGTCGACGAGACGGATTCGAGCATCCGCGAGATCAACCACGCCACCGACTCGCAGGCCAGTTCGGCGAGTTCGGCCACGGAGATGGTCGACGAGGTGGCCGGCATCGGTCAGCAGACGTCCGCCGAGGCCGAGCGGGTGGCGGCCGCGGCCGAACAACAGACGGCGACGCTCACGGCCGTCAACGACGCTGCCGAGGATCTCGCCCGCCGGGCGACCTCCCTCGGAAGCGTCCTCGACGACTTCACGGTGAGCGACGGCGCGACCACCGACACGTCCGCGCTGCCGGTTCGCGACGGGGCCGACCCGGGATCCGTCGCGGCCGCCGACGGTGGGGCGACGACCGACGACGGCGACAGCGGGGTCGGTTGGTCCCGGACGGACGACCGCGAGACGGGGGGTGACGGGCGATGAACCACACGATCTGGCTCTGGGTCGGTGCGGTGGGCATGGTGGTCGGAACGCTCCCGCCGCTGTGGCGGCTCGTCACGGATCCGGAGAACCGCTCGTACTACGCGCTCCTGGCGGCCATTACCGGGATCGCGGCCGTCGCGTACGTCGTGATGGCGCTCGGCCTCGGGAGCCTGCGCGTCGGCGGGACGGAGCTGGTCGCCGCCCGGTACGTCGACTGGCTCCTGACGACGCCGCTGATGGTGCTGTACCTCGGCCTCCTGGGACGGTGTGGGACCCGGCTGTACGCGGCGCTCGTCGGGGCGGACGTCGTGGTCATCCTCGGCGGTGTCGCGGCCGACGTCCTCGACGGCTTGGCCGCGGCGGCCGCCTTCGGCGTCGCGACGCTCGCGTTCTGTGCGCTCGTCTACCTCCTGCTCGTCACGGTCCCGCGACGGGTCGCACTCCGTGAGGAGTGCGTCGTCACGTTCACCAAACTCCGGAACCTCACGGTCGTCCTCTGGAGCCTCTACCCCGTCGTCTGGCTCCTCTCGGGGTCGGGGTTCGGACTCCTCCTCCCGGCGACCGAGAACGTCGTCGTCGTCTACCTCGACTTCATCAGCAAGGTCGGCTTCGTCGTCATGGCGGTCAACGGCGACCGCGCGCTCGACGCGCTGGAGGCCGTTCGGCTCGACGGACGCACGTCCCACGCCGACTGAACGGGACCCGGCGGTCTGTTCGCGCCGCGTCCTGAACGCAGGGGGTGGTCGGTTCGCCGCGTTTCGGAGGGCCGCGGTGTCTCGACGCCACCTCTCACGTCGAACTGACCGAACACCTTTTGTTCGCATCGGGCAAACCGCGTGCCGTGACAGGCGTCGACGACGACCGTGGGGACGGCGACGAGAGCGACGCCACACCCGACCCGGCCACGGACTGGCGCGCTGCACTCGCCGCGACGGGGCGGCTCACGCCCGCCATCGTCGACGCTATCGTCTCCACGCACGGAAGTCGCGGACAGCAGGCCATCGAGGCCGTCTCCGAGGGGCGCGTCAAGCAGTACAAGGACTTCACGGTCGTCGTCGGCCACGACGACGAGTACATCGTCGAGGACGGCCAGTGCACCTGCAAGGACGCCGAGTACAACCTCGCGCCGGACGACCCCGACCAGCGCTGCTGGCACTCGCTCGCGGTCGACGTCGCCGAGGGCGTCGGGCGGGTCGACCACCACGACATGTGGTACTCGGAGGTCCGGGAGTTCCTGTGAGCCGGCGCGGTCGGCGGCAAGCCGCGCCGGAACGAACCGCGGGGTTCGGCTGACCGACCACGGGAGCCGCGGTTACCGCGAGGCCCGCGCGGTCCGGGCGGAAACCCTTTGAGACCCGACAGCCGATGCCCAGGTATGACCGACGACGACATCTCCATCGACGAAAAGCGCGTCTTTTCATCGAAAGCCGGCAAGACGGAGGTGTTCGTCGCCACCGGGGTCGGCGTCGTGGCGGTCGACGTCTCGGGGGACCGCATCGGGGGGTTCCGCATCGACCACCGCTGCACCGCGCGGGACGTCGCGGGACGGGACGGGCGGATCGCCGTCGCGACCGACGAGGACGTCCTGCTCGCGCCGGGATACGAGCCGACGGGGTTCGGCCCCGCCGCGTGTGTCGGCCTCACCGACGACCGCGTCGTCGCCCTCGGCGAGGACGGCCGCGTCGGCACGCTCTCCTTCGAAGCTCCCCTCGACGGGGACGCGACGCCGTGGCGCACGGTCGGAACCGTCGCGGGGGGCCGCGCCGTCGACGGTCGCCTCGTCGCGACCGACGGGGGCGTCGTCCGCCTCGGCGGCGACGGCCTCCGCCCCGCCGGCCTCTCGGCGGTCACCGACGTGGCCGCCGCGGGACCGTTCGCCGCGACGGACGACGGCCTGTTCTACCTCGGCAACGGCTGGATGACGATCGACGACGGCCCGTGGAGCGTCGTCGACGCCGCGGTCGACGGCGATCGCGCGCACGCCGCCGGCGTCTCGGGTGTCCTCCGGCAGGTAGGCACCGACCGAGGGGCGTGGGAGGCCGCCGAGGACGATATCGCGCCCGACGGCGAGCCGGTGGGCTTCGCCTACGGCGACGGCTTCGTCTGCGCCGTGACCGCCGACGGGGAGTTCTTCGTCGACGCCGGCGACGGCCCGCGGACGCAGGCGCTCGGGCTCCGCGACGTCGGCGGCGTCGCCGTCCCCTGACCCTCCGAGCGGGCCGACTCCGGTGGCCGGGAGACGAAAACGGGTTTAAGCCACCGCGGAGTCACAACGCACATGATCGTGCCAGGCTCGTGGTCGCAGGCGCTTTCGGCGTCGCTCGCGACCCTCCTCGACGAACCCCTCGCCGTCCCGGAGTTCGACCGGTTCCCGGACGGTGAGACGTTCGCCGCGGTGCCCCCCGTCGCCGAAGCATCGCCGGACCGGGCGGTGGTCGTCGCCGCGACGCCCTCGAACGACGCGTACGTCGAACTGCTCCAGCTCCAGGACGCCCTCCGCGAGGCCGGCGTCGACGAGGTCGTGACCGTCGTCCCGTACATGGGGTACGGGCGGCAGGACCGCGCGTTCGAGCCGGGCCACCCGGTCTCCGCGCGGGCGGTCGCCCGCGCCGTCTCGACCGGCACCGACCGGGTCGTCCTCGTCACGCCTCACGAGGCGTCGATCCGCGACTTCTTCGACGTTCCCTGTGACGTGGTCGAGGCCGCTGGACGCCTCGCTGTCCCCCTGCACGCGCTCGACGCGGCGCTCCGCGAGCCGCTGTTTCTCGCGCCCGACGACGGCGCGACCGAGATCGCGGACGCGGTCCGCGACGCCTACGGCGGCGGCGAGACCGACTACTTCGAGAAGACCCGTCACTCGGGCACCGAGGTGACCGTCGAACCCTCCGACGCCGACGTCGCCGGCCGCGACGTCGTGGTCACCGACGACATCGTCGCGACGGGGTCGACGATGGCGGAGTCCGTGGCCGTCCTCCGCGAGCGCGACGCGGCGCGTATCTTCACCGCCTGCGTCCACCCGCTGTTGGCGCGCAGCGCGCGGACGCGGCTCGAAGCCGCGGGCGTCGAACGGGTGTACGGCACCGACACCCTCGAACGCGACGTCAGCGCGGTCAGCGTCGCCCCCGTCGTCGCGGACGCGCTCTGAGCGGTCGGGTCGCGGCTACTCTCCGGTCCGTTCGCGCGCGGCGGCCACCACGAGCGGGAGGGTGATCGTCGCGTCCGCGACGACGGTGACGTTGCGCGCGGACTTCTCCAGTTTCCCCCACGACCGCGCCTCGTCGAGTGTCGCGCCCGACAGCCCTCCTGTACTACTGGCGTCCATCGTCAGCTGGACGGCGTAATCGTACGCGTCGGGGACGGTGAGCATCGTCTGGAGCACGTAGTTCTTCGGGACGCCGCCGCCGACGACCATCGCGCCCGCGGAGTCGGCCGCGAACGCGAGATCCGAGAGGTGGGTCATGTCGCCGAGCGCGTCGAGGGCGAACTCCGAGGTCTGGCCGTAGATCCACGCCTGAATACCGAGCACGGAGTCCTGGATCGCGGGCACGTAGATCGGGACGTCGCAGTCGTATGCGGCGGCGGCGATGCCGGGGTCCTCGTCCACGTCTCGCTCGCGGTTCTGTTCGAGGTTCGCTCGGCCGAGTTCGTGCGTGAACTCCTGGATGGTGACGGTGCGCTCCACCGCGGGGAAGACGTTCGCCCGGAGGTGGTTCTCGAACAGCGTGAAATGCTCCTGGGGGAGGTAGACGTTGTAGATGCGGTCGACGCCCTCGTCGCGCAGCCGCTCGTCGTGGTCCCGTTCGGTCGGAGCGTCGGTCCGTTCCTCGACGCGGTGGTCGTGCGGACCGACGCTCCCGTGGTGGTGTTTGCCTCCCACCGCCTCGATGGCGTCGTGGGTGAGGTTCGCCCCCGTCGTCACCAGCGCGTCGATGTGTCCGTCGCGGACCAGGTCGGTGACGACCTGCCGCATCCCCGTCGGCACCATCGCGCCGGCGAGGCCGAAGAAGTTCGTCACGTCCTCGTCGAGCATCTCGGCGTAGATGTCGACCGCGCGCTCGACGTCGGCGGCACCGATGCCCGCCTCGCCGTACTCGGCGACCAGCTCGCCGACCGTCATCCCCGCCCGGACGCGCGTGTGACCGATCGGGTCCTCCTGAAACGTCTCTCTCTCGTCGGCGTGGTCGGTCATGTTCGGTCGTGTGCGGGGGCGGCGTTTGAAGCTCCCGGTCCGCCGTGATCGGTCGTGCGACGGGCGGCGGCCGCCTCCCCTGTCGCGAGGGGTCCGAGTCTCCCCGGCCGCGGATCAGAACCGCTTTCCGGCCCGCTTGCGGGAGTGATGGTATGCTCGTCACCGAGGGAGGCGTCGAGATCGACGTGCCCGAGGCACGCGACGGCGCGTCGGAGGGCAGCGGCGACGGCGTCTTCTTCAACCCCACGCAGGAACTCAACCGCGACGTCACCGTCGCCGTCTTGCGCGCCTACCGCGAGCGCGACCCCCGGGCGACGTCGTATCTCGACGCGATGGCCGCCTCGGGGATCAGGGGGGTCCGCGCCGGGGTCGAGGGGTACGACGTCACCTGCGCGGACGTCGACGCCGACGCGGTCGCGCTCGCCGACGCGAACCTCGCGCGCAACGGCGTCGACGGGCGGGTCGCAAACCGCGACGTCAACGCGCTCATGCACGAGGAGGGGCCGTTCGACGTCGTCGACATCGACCCGTTCGGCACGCCGATGCCGTTCGTCGACAGCGCCTTCTCGACCACGCGCGACCTCGTCTGCGTCACCGCCACCGACACCGCGCCGCTCTGTGGCGCACACCGCAACTCCGGGGTTCGGAAGTACGCCACGGTGCCGCAGAACACGGAGTACCACGCCGAGATGGGGCTGCGTGTCCTCCTGTCGGCGCTGGTCCGTACCGCGGCGCGGTACGACACCGCTGCCGTCCCCGTCCTCTCGCACGTGACGCGCCACTACGCGCGGACGTATCTCGAACTCGACCACCGCGCGACGAGCGCCGACGCCGCCGTCGAAGAGCTGGGCTACGTCCACCACTGTGACGACTGCCTCCACCGCACTCACGAGTTCGGGCTCGTCGCTCACCCACCGGTCGACTGCCCGGCCTGTGGGTCGTCGGTCCGGACCGCCGGCCCCATCTGGCTCGGAGCGGTCCGCGACGCCGCGTTCACCCGCGCGGTCCGCGAGCGCGTGACCGACGACATGGGCGAGGCGAAGGCGGCCCGGTCGCTGCTCGACACGCTCGCTTCGGAGGTCGACGCACCGACCCACTACGACCAACATCGCCTGTGCAAGCAGTGGGGCGTCCCTGCCCCCGGGATGGACGAGTTCGTCGGCGCGCTTCACCACGCCGGCCACGACGCCTCCCGAGCCCACTACCACGGGACGGCGCTGAAGACGCCCGCGACGGTCGCCGAGATCCGCGCGGCGACGGCGGAGCTGTTCTGAGCGCGGCGGGCGTCTCTCCCGGTGCGTCGGTGGCCGGAGGCGTCGTCTTCTTGTATCGGCGGATTGAAAGCTCGCCCGACGATGTCCACGCTCTCTCGGACGCAGACCGCACGGGCCGTCGTGAACACGGTCCGCGACAAGGAGGTGACGTTCCTCGCGGCGAGCATCTCCTACTACATCCTCGTCTCGCTCGTCCCCCTGTTGGTGTTGGCGCTCGTCGCCGCCGCGCTCGTCGGCGGGGAGACGTTCAGCGCACGGGTCATGGCCTTCGTCCGCGCCAACCTGCCGGCGGGTGAGGGGCTCGTCTCCCAGGCGCTCGGCAACCAGACCTCACAGGGTGGGCTCGGTCTGTTGAGCCTGCTGCTGACCGTCTGGGGGGCGCTCAAAGTGTTCCGCGGACTCGACACGGCGTTCGGTCGGATCTACGCCGTCGCCGCGCGCGGGATCGTCGACCAGCTGAAAGACGGCGCGGCCGCACTCGCGTCGATCGGGGTCGGGGTCGCCGGGGTGTTGGTGCTGGGGAGCCTCATCGCGGTGATCGACTCCGTCGTCGTCGGACTGCTCGGGCCGTTCCTCCTCCTGGGAACGCTCGTCGTCGCCTTCCTCCCACTCTACTACATCCTCCCGGACGCCGACGTCACCGTCCGTGAGGTGCTCCCGGGGACGGTGTTCGCCGCGGTGGGCTGGTCGGTCCTCGGCACGGGGTTCGGCATCTACGCCCAGGAGGTCGGCGGGAGCGTCGCCGGCGCGCTCGGCGCGCTGCTCCTCCTGATGACGTGGTTTTATCTCTCGGGCATCCTCATCCTCACCGGTGCGGTCATCAACGCCGTCACGGGCGGCCGGACGGGCGGGGGAGACGAGAACCGGGACCGGCAGGTACAACACCCGGGAGACCGACGTGACAGATCGACGGAAATGAGCGAGGGCGAGACAGAACGGCACGAGACCATCGAACCGCGCGGCGCACCCGACATCTCCGAACTCGAAGATCGGGTCGAGGAGTTGCGAGCCGACCTCGACGACTTCGAACGGGACGTCGACGACCGGACGCTCCCGAAGGCGGACGTCGAGGCGGAGCTGAAACGCTACGTCCGCCGTCGGATGCGCCGCGGCAAGGCCCGCGGTTGGGGGCCGTACCTCGTGCTCCTCTACGGAACGGTGATGACGCTCGGGGCCTTCTTCTTCCTCGACGGGGTCTGGGCCATCGTCGCCATGCTCGTCCTCTTCCTCTCCACGCTGGGACTGTACACCCTCTTTCTCATCGTCGGGATCGGGTTCAACGTCCTCTCTGTCCCCGGCAAGGCCGCCGACGCGGTGCGTGACCGCCGGAGCTGAGTCTCCCCTTCGATCACCGCTCGTCTCGCCCGCGCCCCGCGGCGCTGCTTCCTCGTCTCGTTCGATCGACGTGACCGACCGGCGTGGCCGGCCCGGTCTCAGCCCTGCGGCGTCACGGTTACGTCGATCACGTCCGCGACTGCGGGGTAGCTGAAGCCGTCGTCCACCTCGGCGATCGGTCTGACGCCGGCCATTTCCTCGTCGCCCGTGTCGGGGCCGGACTGTCGCGGTGCCTGGTTCGGGCCCGTCCCCGGCTCCTCGTTGACTTCCGTTCCGGCGTCCCACAGCGTCACCCGCTCGGTCACGTCGCCGTCGATCGGCTCGCCGTCCGCGAAGAGCGCGATCCCCGCCGGATCGGGCGCGTAGAAGAGGTCGTTCGACTGGACGAACATCGTCGCGAACGAGAGCCGTGCGTCGTGCCCGCCCTCGATCTCGAACTCGTAGGCGTCGCCGGGTGCGAGTGGACCGGCCGAGGCGGCCCCCGCGGGTGTGTCGAACGCCGCGCTGGCCGCCGCCGTCTCCATCCCGCCGAGCGACTCGGCCAGCCTGCCGGGCATCCCGTCCTCGGCGAGCCGTTCGAGCCCCTCGCTCGCGGCCCCGCCTCGCTCGAAAAGGACGCCCGGCTCCGTGTGGACCGCGAACAGCCCCGGCGAGAGGGGGACGGCCACGCTCGCCTCCATCGTCCGGATCGTACTCCCCGTCGAGACGTTCTCGATCCGAACCCGGAAACGCTGGACGGCCGAGCCGTCCATCGGCCCGTCGGTCATCTCCGACTCGGTCATCTCTTGGTCGTCCATCCCGGACTCGGTCATCCCCTCGCCGTCCATGTCGGCGTCGGTCATCTCCGACTCGGTCATCTGCCCGTCGCTCATCTCGGTGCCGCTCGTTCCTGACTCGGTCATCGCCGACTCCGTCGGGGTGGTGTCGCCACCGCTCCCGCCGGCACAGCCGGCCAGGCCGGCCAGTAGCGCGCCGCCACCGAGTCGTAAGAAGCGTCGCCTGTTCGGGGCACTGGTACCGTCGTCGGTCATCGTTGACTCACGATCCGGACGTGGCGACGTCTCCGCATGAAAATTTTTCAAACTTCTTATACAATGACCCTCGACTTCGGGGGGACTCTCTCCCAAATTCGACTCGACTCCCGCGTCCCTCGGGAGCCGTTGCGGCGGACGCTCGCGAAGAACACGCTCTCGTCGTTCCCGCCGCGCGAAGGCAGCCCGCCGGTGACCGTGACCGACGACTCGTGGCGGGCCGCCAGACGCCACCGCCGGGGCGACGATACAACCGACGAGGGGGACGCCCGATCACGCGGCGCGGGCGCGGCCGTCCGGACGCCGTCATCCCCGACAGTCCGCCGGACACGACCCGCCGGGCCGGCGTCTCGCCGTCTCAGACGGCCCGCTCGCGTCGGAGCCACCACGCGACCGCGCCCGCGCTCGCGACGACCGCGAGGGCGGCGACGACCGCGGGGTTCGACTCCACCGTCCGCGACAGCGGCCCGAGGACGTAGTCGATGGGCGCGCGCTCGCCGCTGCCCGAGTAGACGAGCCACACCAGCGCCGCGTTGTAGATCGCCCAGCCACCGAAGGAGTAGACGGTGAACCGCTGGAGGTCCATGCGGGCGAAGCCGGCGGGCACCGAGATCGGCGTCCGGAGGACGGGGACGACCCGTCCCCAGAACATGAGTCCCTCGCCCCAGCGACGGAACCACGCCTTGCTCCGTTCGACCTCCGACTCGGGGACTCTGAGAACGTGGCCGTACCGCTGGAGGATCCGGTCGCCGTTGACGCCGAAGAGGTAGTACGCCAGCAGGCTCCCGATCACGGCCCCGACGGTCCCGACGACGACGAACAGCGCGAACTCCGTCGGGGTCGAGACCAGATACGCCGCGGCGAACGGGATGACGACCTCCGAGGGGGCGAAGTGGATGATCCACGCCGTCTCGAGCACGATGAAGACGAACAGCGCGAGGTAGCCGTACGCCTCGACGAAGGCGATGATCCCGTCGGTGAGCGCCTGGACCGTGACCACATCACCGGGTAGGAACCACCGCAGTATATGTCTCTTGTCTCGTCTTCTCTTCCATGCGCGGACTCGGTGAACTCGCAGTCGTTGCTGAGTTCCCCCCTGTCGTCGTCGAACTGTTCGGCCTCCTCACCCGCCTCGGCGACCCGTGGGCGCTCCTCGGCGGCCTCGCCCTGCTGTACGCCGTCGCCGACCGGATCGGGCTCGACCGGCGTCGCGTCGGGTTCGTCTTCGCCACCGCCTTCGTCGCCCTCGGGGTGACGCTCGCGCTGAAGTCCACCTTCGCGCTCCCGCGTCCCCCCGGCGCGCTCGAAGACGGCTACGGCTTCCCGAGCGGCCACGCTCTCGGGGCGACCGTCGTGTGGGGGACGGCCGCGGTCGCGCTCGACGTCGGGCGTCGTCGCCGCCGTCTCGCCCTCGCGGCGAGCGTGGTCCCCGTCGTCGCCGCCTCCCGCGTCGTCATCGGCGTCCACTACCTCGTCGACGTCGTCGTCGGCACCGCCGTGGGACTCGCCCTCGTCGGCGTCGTCCTCGCGGCCACGTGGCGCGACCGCGGCCAGCCACCCACCCACGCCGCCGTCGACCGGGTGTTCGCCATCGCCGCCGCTGCCGCCCTCGTCGCCCTCTTCCTGTCGGGCTCCGTGAACACGCTCCTGACCGTCGGCGGAGCGCTCGGCGGGTGGGTCGGCTGGCGCGCCGTCGAACCGACGGTCGCGTCCGTCGGCCCGTCGCTCTCCCCGCGCGGGACGGCGGTCGCGACCGTCGGCCTCCCGGTCGTCCTCGGGGGCCTCCTCTCGGTCGGTGCCGCCGCGGAGGCGTCGGCCATCCCCGACCTGCTGACGATGGGGCTCGCCGGCGGGTGCGTCGGGCTGCTGTTCGTGCTACCGCGCGTAGCCGCACGGCTCGTCGAGTGAACTCTCGGGACTGCCACGGCGTTCACGCCCCGGGGACGGCCGACGCGGACGCCGTCGGCTCCGTAGTCAGTATAAAAAACGCGGTCGTGGGTGTGGCGTCGCGGTCAGAACTTCTCGAGGTACTGGTCGAGCTCCCACTGGGAGACGTCGACGCGGAACTCGTCGTACTCGTGCGTCTTGGCCTCGATGAACTTCTCGGTGACGTGCGACCCGAGCGCGCTCTGGACGACCTCGTCGGCCTCCAGCGCGTCGAGCGCCTCGCCGAGGTTCGACGGCAGGGTAGTGATGCCGTACTCCTCGCGCTTGGCCTCGTCGAACTCGTAGATGTTCTCGCGGATCGGGTCGGGGGCGTCGAGGTCCTGCTCGATGCCGTCCAGGCCGGCGTGGATGAGCGCGGCGAGCGCGAGGTACGGGTTGCACGACGGGTCGGGGAAGCGTGCCTCGATACGCGAGGCGGCCGGGACGCGTGCGGCCGGCTTGCGGATGAGCGCCGAGCGGTTCCGGTCGGACCACGCGACGTAGACGGGTGCCTCGTAGCCGGGGACGAGTCGCTTGTAGCTGTTGACCGTCGGGTTGGTGACGGCGGCGAGCGCCGGGGCGTGTTCGAGGATGCCCGCGAGGAACGCGTGGGCCGTCTCGCTCAGGTTGAACTCGTCGTCGTCGTCGTGGAACGCGTTCTCGCCGTCCGTGAACAGCGAGATGTGCGTGTGCATCCCGGAGCCGTTGATACGCGGGATGGGCTTCGGCATGAACGTCGCGTGGAGGTCGTGTTCGGCCGCGATGGCGCGGACGACCATCCGGAAGGTCGCGACGTTGTCCGCGGTCGTGAGCGCGTCGTCGTACTCGAAGTTGATCTCGTGCTGACCACGGGCGACCTCGTGGTGGCTGGCCTCCATCTCGAAGCCCATGCTCTCGAGGCCGTAGATGATGTCACGGCGAACGTCCGACGCGAGGTCCTTGGGGGCGACGTCGAAGTAGCCGCCCTGGTCCGCGGTGTTGGTCGTCGCACGGCCGTTTTCGTCCTCCTCGAAGAGGAAGAACTCCGGTTCGGGCGCGGCGTTCACTTCGTAGCCCATCTCCTCCGCCCGGGCGAGCGCCTGCTTCAGGACGTATCGCGGGTCGCCCGTGAACGGCTCGCCGGTCGAGGTGTCGATGACGTCACAGATGAGTCGCGCGGAGGAGCCCGACTCGTCGGTGCGCCACGGCAGAACCGCGAACGTCTCCGGATCGGGCTTGAGCCGCATGTCCGACTCCTGGATACGGACGAACCCTTCGATGGAGGAGCCGTCGAAGTAGATTCCCTCCGTGAACGCTTTCTCTGCCTGCGATGCAGGTACTGCAACGTTCTTGATCGTTCCGAGGATGTCCGTGAACTGGAGGCGAAGGAAGTCGACGTCTTTCTCGTCGATCTCGTCCAGGACAGCCTGTGCTTCGTCAGTCAAACCGCCGTCTGGTGCTGTATGTTCGTCCGTCATCTTCTGGACACTCTACGCCTATACAGCCAGTATAAAGACCTTGTCGCTTAGTGCAAGGTCACCAGTGGCGTTCAGAGAACTGGTCATTCGTAAAGTTCTAAACCCCCCGACGTGTTTTGAACTGTAATGACGTACGAAAACCTCGACGCCAAGCTCATCAACGCGCTGCTCGGCGACGGTCGCGCCAGCCTCCGAAGCCTCGCGGAAGATCTCGACGTCTCCGTGACGACCGTCTCGAACCACCTCCGCGACCTCGAAGACGAGGGGGTCGTCGAAGGCTACACACCGATCGTCAACTACGACGCGCTCGGCTACGACGTCACCGCCATCATCCAACTGAAAGTGGAGGGAAGCGCGCTCCCCGAGATCACGGAGCGGCTGAAGGACCAGCGCCAGATGATCTCCGTCTACGAGGTCACGGGCGACTACGACATCATCGCCATCGGCAAGTTCACCGACACGGACGGCATGAACAGACAGATCAAGGCGCTGCTGACCGACGCGGATATCCGCGAGTCGAACACGTCGGTCGTCCTCAACGCCGTGGTCGAAAACGAACAGTTCGAGTTGGACATCCAAGACGAGTAACGTCCGTCGCTCCGATCGCGACGTTACGCCAAGCTGTCAGTGACGTCCTTGACGTCTTCGTGACAGAACGGGCACCGGTATCGGGTGTCGAAGCCGCCGCGCCGTGCGACGGTCTTCGCCTCGAGTTCGTGCATCGCGATGTCGCGGCCGCACCGTGCACAGGTGACCTTCGCCATGGTCGACAGACACCACTGTACCGACATAAACCTTCGCCGCGAATCGGCCCACTGTCGGGTGGTTTCCCCGTTCGGGACGGTCACGGTCGCTATTCGTCGATTTTACTTTGAATATTGAAGTTTATACTTAAACGAGCCGCTCGTCCACTCGGTCGCTCGGCAAAACCAGGATCAAAAGTACCCCTCTCGGGCTACTCGAACCCGTCTTCGAACACGAACGTACCGTTGCGCTGGACGACCTCCCCGTCGACTTCGATGATCGAATCCTCGGACATGTCGACGATCATGTCGACGTGTTCGGCCGACTCGTTCGCCTCGTTCTCGTCGCCGACGCACTCCTCGTACGCCGCGCCGACGGCCATGTGGACCGTGTCGCCCATCTTCTCGTCGAACAGCATGTTGTAGGTGAACTGGTCGATGTTCCGGTTCATGCCGATGCCCAACTCGCCGAGATACCGCGCGCCCTCGTCCGTATCGAAGACGCCGTCGAGCACTGCCTCGTTCCGTTCCGCCGAGTACGACTCGACGCGGCCGTCCTCGAACCTGACGCGCACGCCCTCGATCTCGCGCCCCTGGCGGTACAGCGGCATGTCGAAGTGGACCTCGCCCTCGACGGAGTCGCGCACGGGGGCGGTGAACACCTCTCCTCCGGGGAGGTTCTTCTCGCCGTAGTCGTTCAGCGTGGTGTTCCCCGCGACCGACATCGTCACATCCGTCCCCTCACCCGACCTGATGCGCACCTCGTCGGCGTCGTCGAGGAGTTCGACCATCGCCGCTTGGTGGTCGCGCTGGGCGTCCCAGTCGAGCGTGACGGCGTCCCAGACGAAGTTCTCGTACGCCTCGGTGCTCATCCCCGCGAGCTGGGCGTGGCCGGAAGTGGGGAACTGCGTGAGACACCACCGCTTCGAGAGCCGCTCTTTCAACACCGGCTGCATCGCCCGGCGGTACGCCGCCGTCGTCTCCGGTGCGACGTCCGACTGTTCGCTCACGTTGGCCCCGCCACGGGCCACGACGACGACGTCGCTCTCCTCGTACAGCGCCAACTGATGGGCGGGTGTCTCGAACTCGCCGCCGTCGCTCTCGTCGTCGGCGCGTGCCCGCATGAACGCCCGCGAGGCCCGCTCGGAGTTGTTCAGGTAGATCGGGTTCGCCCCCCGATCCCCGACGATCTCGTGGAGCGCGACGGCGAGCGCTTCGGCCTCTCGCGGCATCGAGATGACGACGTTCTCGCCCGCCTCGATGCCGGTCGAGTGGTCGGCGATGATCTCCGCGTGTTCGCGAACGCGTGGGTCCATACTCCACCGTTCCGCCCCCGGCCCATCGGTCTTTCGGCGTCACATCGGGTGGTTGACGCTCTCGATCAGGGCCGCGTCCGGAGTACCCCGCCCTCCTCGGGGCTCTGGTTGGCGAAGTTGCAGACGAACAGCGTCTCCTCGTACGGCTCGGTCGTGCCGAACAGCACGTCGGAGGGGAAGACCAGCCCATCGTCGGCGTCAGCGACCGCCTCGACCGCCCCGTCGGGCGACACCGTCACGACCCGGTTCTGTCTGTTGACGGCGACGTACACGTCGTCGCCGCGGGCCGTGATACCGTCGGCACCGAACAGCTCCCCGCCCTCGTAGAACGTCGTCGGCTCGCCCGCCGTCCCGTCGCCGTTCGTCGGGACCTCGACGAGCCGGCCGGTCTCGTCCGGTGCCTGGGTCACCGCGACGAAGACGCTGCCGTCCGCGCCCACGGTGAGCCCGTTCGCGCCGAACCCCTCGGTGTCGAGGCGGTCGTCGTCGAGCCACGTCGTCACCTCCCCACCGGTCGACACTGCCGAGACGGTGCCGTTCTGCGACTCGGTGACGAGCACGCGGTCCCGGGCCGCGTCGAACACCAGATCGTTCGGGAAGCCGTCGATCGCGCCGAGCAGCGACGGCTCACCCCCGCTGGGGACGCGCCAGACGCCGCTCTGCTCGCCCGGAACGGCGACGTACACCGACCCGGCCGGGCCGGCCTCCACGCCGATCGCACCCGGGAGCGTCGCGACCTGTTCGGTGTCGTCGAGCGTCAGGTCCGTCTCGCCGAGACGCTCACTCGAGAGCCGTCGTACCTCCCCGGCGGTGATCCCGAACAGGAGGTTCCCGTCGGCGTCGAACCCCAGATTCTCCGGGACCCGTTCGCCGGGCACCGAAACGAGGACGTCGGCTCCTGCACCGGGCGTCGTGGTGTCGGCCGGCGTGTCGGTCACGGTTGCCGTGTCGGTCGGTGTGTCGGTCGCCGCCGCGGTCGCGGTGTCGGTCTCGGCCGCTGTCGGGCTGTCGGTCGTCCCCGACTGCGCGCCACAGCCGGCGACGCCGACGAGCGCCGTCACCCCGGTCGCGAGCATCGCCCGCCGTGTCAGTGAGTCGTGACCCGCCACGGGTACGGCTTGGACGCTGCCGGTATCCGCGTTACGGTCGACCTGACACTCCGCTCTCCGTCGAAAAAAGACCATGCCACTCGAGCACGCATCTCACGATCGGGGAGAAACCATGCCGACGTATCTCACGCTGATCGAGTACACGGAGCAGGGAATCGCACACATGAACGAAAGCCCCGAGCGGCTCCAGCGGGCGCGGGAGATCGCCGCCGAACACGGCGGCGAACTGAGCCAGTTCTTCCTCACGATGGGCGAGTACGACGCCGTCGTCGTCTCGACGTTTCCGGACGACGAGTCGTACGCGAAGACGATGCTCACCATCGCACAGGGCGGGGCCGTCCGGACGGAGACGCTACGGGCGTTCACCGAAGGCGAGTACCGCGACGTCTGCGACGCGCTCTGAGCCGGGACAGCCGCGCCGTCGCGGCCGTGGTGGGTTTTTTTAAAAGGTTACGGACTACGGGGCGAATCGAATCAGGATCGAGCGACGGGACCGAGACCGGGGGCCGACACCGACCGACGGGATCGGACCGTGCCAGGGGACTGTCCCACGCGCCAACCGCCACTGCACCCCGGTACCGCGTGGCGTCGGGGCTCCTCCGACCCGAGAACCACATCGCTTCGACGTCCGACCAACACCGCTTTGACGCTCGGTCGACTCCCGACAGCCATGATCGACCTCCGCTCGGACACCGTCACTCGTCCCTCCGAGGAGATGCGCGCGGCCGCCCGCGACGCCGAGGTGGGCGACGACGTCTACCGCGACGACCCCACCGTGGCCGAACTCGAACGCCGCGCGGCGGACGCGGTCGGGATGGACGCGGCGCTGTTCGTCCCCTCGGGGACGATGGGGAACCAGATCGCCGTCCGCACACACACCGATCGCGGCCAGGAGATCGTCGTCGACGACGAGGCCCACGTGGTCAAGTGGGAACTCGGCGGCGTCGCGGATCTCTCCGGCGTGCAGGCGCGGATGACCGACTGCGGCCCCCGCGCGGTTCCGACGGCCGAACAGGTCCACGACGCGTACGTCGCGGAGTCACTGCACCGCCCCGGGACGGGGCTCCTCTGCTTGGAGAACACCCACAACAGCCGCGGCGGCGTCGCCGTCTCGGCCGACGAGACCGCGGTCGCGGCCGACGCCGCTCACGACCTCGGCGTCCCCGTCCACCTCGACGGAGCCCGCCTCTTCAACGCGAGCGTCGCGCTCGACACGCCCCCCGAGGAACTGGCTGCACCCGTCGATACGATCAACTTCTGCCTGTCGAAGGGCCTTGGCGCGCCCGTCGGGTCGATCCTCGCGGGTTCCGAGGCGTTCGTCGACCGCGCTCGCAGGGTTCGCAAACTGTTCGGCGGGGGGATGCGGCAAGCGGGGATCATCGCCGCACCGGGCCTGCTCGCGTTGGAGAACGTCGCTCGTCTCGCGGACGACCACGCGAACGCCCGCGCGCTCGCCGCGGGGCTCGACGACGTCCCGGGGCTCGCGGCGCCCGAGCCGGACACGAACATCGTGATGCTCTCGGTCGAGACGGGATCGGTCTCGGCCCCGGATCTCGTCGAGGCGGCCGCGGACCGCGGCGTCGCGTTCAATGCGCGGGACGCGCACTCGGCCCGGCTGTGCACCCACCTCGACGTCTCCCGCGCCGACGTCGACGAGGCGGTCGAGCAGATCGCCGCGGCCGTCTCGGAACGACGCGCCTGACCCCGACGGGAGACGTCGCCCGCGGAGACACCTCGGCGTTCCGCTGCGGACGGGAGAATCGATGCGTGGTCGGCCGGCTGCTGACCTTCAGACCTCGTCGTAGAGAGTGACGATGTCGGCGTAGTCCAGCCGACCGTTCTCGTTGAAGTCGTACGCCTCCTTGTTCAGCTGTACCGCGTCGCTCTCGATGTTTCCGAACAGCGCGACCACGTCGTCGTAGTCCAGCCGGCCGTTCCCGTTGACGTCCTCGTACGCGCCGTCGCCGTCGACGTCGACCGGCGGTTCGGTCCCCGTGACCACCGGCGGGCCCGTGACGACGAGTCCCCGATCGACGGTCGGGTCGATCCGGTTGCCCGCGTCGTCGTCGAACGCCTCGACCTCGACGCCGATGTCGGCCGTCCCGGCGCTGACGCCTTCGAGCGTGATCGACGCCAGGGTGACGCCGTCGGTCCCGGGCTCGATTGATCGGTCGACGTCGGACAGTTCCAGCGTGACCGACGCGCCGTCGGCGGCGACCTCGGGCTCGGCGGTGAGGCCGAGCGCGTCGCCGTACGTCGCCCCCCTGATCCGGGCGACTTCGGGGTGGTAGACGGTGACGCTCAGTCGCCCCCCGGACAGGCCCGAGCGCGCGGAGAGGAGGTCCAGGTCGACGGTCGCGGCCTTCTCGGGCCGAACAGCTACCGACCCGACACCGAGGACGCTGGTCGCCACTCGGAAGACCACCGTGGTCCCGCTTATCTCGTGGCCCACGAAGACGAGCGGCTCGTCGATCGGGCTCTCCGCTGCGGTCGCGAAGGCCAGCCCTTCCGGGCCGAGGTCGCCGGCAGCACCCGCGGGGGCGTCACCGTCTTCGATCTCCGCCTCGATGTCGACTGAGAAGTCCCGCTCGTTGATGTACTGGACGAACGAGGGCGACTCGGGATCGGTGATCTCGTACACCATCACCCCGCCGATGCGTTCGAGACCGATGAACGCGTAGTGGTGGTCGCCGACCTGGCCGAGCGTGAGCCCCTCGGGCTCGGGGCCCTTGTTATCGCTGCGGCCGTCGGGGTCGCTCTCGTTGTTGTCGTTGTTGAACTGCTCGGGGAACCGTTCGGCGGTGATGCGCTCGAAGTCGCTCCCGCTGTCGAACACCCGCTCGCCGTCGGTGCTGAAGATGCTGAACGAGCGTCCGCCGAAGACGTAGATCTCCTCGTAGCGGCCGTCGCCGTCGGTGTCGCCGAGCGTCGTCGTCACGCCCTTCGCACCGAGGTTCTCTGGCCGTTGGAGTTCCTCGACGCTGTCGATCCCCTCGATCGCGTCGAAGTCGAACGCGTCGGGGTCGAGGTCGAGATCGGCGACCTCGCTCTCTTCGCTGAACCCGTCGTAGTCGCGGCTGTCGCCCTCGTTGGCCGTGACGAGATACGTCTCCCCGTCGGGACTGTACGCGCCGATCGAGTCGGGCTGGAGGATGCCGTTGATCGGCCAGTTCCGGATATTGACGCCGCCGTCCTCGTTGCTGGCGTCGAGTTCGTTCCCCGCGAGGCTGTAGTCTTTGAATCCAAGCGGCAGGAGTTCTGTCACCGTCGCGCTCTCGACGTCGATCTCGGCGATCGCGTTGTTCTCCTGCAGCGAGACCCACGCGGTCGCCGAGTCGTCGCTCACCGTGACGTACTCGGGCTCGAAGTCCTGCGAGGCGCTCGCGCCCGGCCCGAATACTCTGATCCCCCGCTCCCGCAGTTCGTCCTCCATGCCGTCGAACCGGCTGAAATCCGCCGTACTGACGGTGGCCGCGTCCGCGCCCGCCGAGACGTCGATGACGCTGACCGATCCCTGGGGGTCGACGGAGTAGTCGTCGCTCGGTTCCCCTTCGTTGGCGACGAGCGCCGTCTGTCCGTCGGGCGTGAACGTCACCTTGTCGGGCAACGCGCCGACCGTCGCCGTCCCGAGCAGTTCGAGCGTGCTGGGGTCGTAGAAGCCGACCTGTCCCGGGTCCTGTGCGTTCTCGGCCTCGATCGCGACGGCGACGGCGTCGGTAGAAACCGAGACGCTGTTGGCGCTGCTCACGCCGGCGAGTTCGCCCGCCACGTCGAGCGCGGCGACTTTCGCCGGGTCCGTCGGGTCCGAGACGTCGAGCACGTCGACGCCGCCGAGGTCGGCGTTGATCACGAACAGTCGCTGCGTGGGCGGGTGGTAGTCGACGATTTCGGCACCGCCCTCGTCGAACAGCCCCGACTCGTACCGGCCGATCGATTCGAGGCGGACGGTCCCGCGCTGTGGGACCGCACCGCCTTCGGCCTGGAACACCGCCTGTCCGTCAGCCGCCGTCACGTCGCTGTCCGCGGCCGCCGGCGCGGCCAGCAGTGCGAGTGCAGTACTTCCGGAGAGGCCGAGAAAGCCCCGGCGTCCGAACCGTGTGAGTCGCTGTGAATCTCTCACACGCGACGGTTTCGGCCGACCGAGTTATTTCTGTTCATCATATTATATTTTCAGATATAGAATAGTTTTGAGGTCGTTGTAGCCGTCAACAGCGAACTGGTTCATCAGAGCACACCGCAGTCCACTGATGTACTCCTCATACACACATGGTACACTGTCCCGTACGTAGCCTCTGACACGGGAGGCCTCACCACTACTCGGAAGGCCGCCACCCCGATCGACGGGGGAGAGTCGCTCACACCTCGGGTTCGATGTAGACCATCCCGATCCGGTCGTCGAGCCCGCGGAGTTCGTCCTCGATCGCCGTGACCTCGTCGTCGATATCGCCCGTGTCGCGGTCACCGTCGAAGCTCACGTCGGCGGCGACAAGCACGTCCCCCGGGCCGAAGAAGACGGTCCGGAAGCGATCGATGTGGACGACGCCGTCGTGGGCGGCGATGGTCTCCCGGAGGCGGTCTTCGACGTCCTTCGGGAGCGACTCGCCGAGGAGGAGCCGCTTGTTCTCCCACGCGAGCGCCACGGCGAACCCCATCAGCAAGAGGCCGATGATCACGGCGGCGAACGAGTCGTAGATCGGGTTGCCCGTCACCCGCGTGAGGACGATACCGACGAGGGCGATGGCCGCGCCGGCGAGGGCGATCGCGTCCTCGGTGTACGCCGTCAGGGTGGTGACGTCGCTGGTCTTCTTGAACGCCTCGACGATCCCCGACCAGCCGTACGCCGTGATCTGCCGGTTCATCTCCGCGTTCGCCTTCGCGAACGCGTACGTCTCGAAGGCGATCGCGCCGACGAGGACGACGACGTTCACGAAGAAGGGATCGATCGTCGTCCCGAACAGGGTGAAGGTGCTTCCGCCACCGCCGTGACCGGGGTGGAGGACGGCGTCGTAGCCGTGTTTCAGCGACTCCCAGCCGGCGATGCCGAACAGGAGGACGGAGACGAGAAACGCGTAGAAGAACTGCGCCTTGCCGTAGCCGAACGGGTGCTTGCGGTCGGCTTTCCGGCCGCTGTAGCGGATGCCGACGAGCAGGAACACCTGGTTGCCGGTGTCGGAGATCGAGTGGTACGTCTCCGAGAGCATCGAGGGACTGCCGGTGAGGAGGAAGCCGCCGAACTTCAGGATCGCGATGGCCCCGTTGGCCACGAGCGCGGCGAGGACGACGGAGGTACTACTGCCCATACGCCCCGGAGTCGCGGACCCGTGTTACCTGTTTGGGTCTTTCGTCCGGTCCGCGCCGGTACCTTCCTGTACCGTCGCCGCTTCCCCCCGGTATGCTCGTCGTCGTCTCCGACACGCACGCCCGAACCGACCATCGACTCGCGGGCCGCACGCTCGACGCCGTCCGCGAGGCCGACCTGGTCGTCCACGCGGGCGACTTCAACCGCGAACCAGTGCTCGACGCCTTCCACGACGTCTCGACGGAGCTGCTCGGCGTCTACGGCAACACAGACGACGACGCCGTCCGCGACCGGCTCCCGCGCGCGAGGAACTTCGAATACGGCGGGCTGACGTTTGCCGTCACTCACACCCGACGAGGGGGACCGACGGCGCTATCGCTGTTCGGCCGCGAGCGCGACGCGGACGTGGTCGTTTTCGGGCACTCCCACCGGCCGATGCTCGACCGATCCGGTCCGGTTGCGCTGCTCAATCCGGGAAGCCACGCCCAGCCACGGGGCAACCGGTCCGGACACGCCGAACTCGACGCCGTCACCGACGGCGTCCGCTGTCGACTGGTGACGCCCGACGGCGAGGCGTTCGAGCGGACGACGCTCACGCGTCGGCGGTGAGGAACA
The DNA here is from genome assembly GCF_024228675.1 of Salinigranum marinum. Classification (NCBI taxonomy): domain Archaea; kingdom Methanobacteriati; phylum Methanobacteriota; class Halobacteria; order Halobacteriales; family Haloferacaceae; genus Salinigranum; species Salinigranum marinum. The sequence goes on from NZ_CP100461.1 coordinate 3,443,447, forward strand.
GGAACTGAACCGCACCCGGTCGGTCTGGGTGGGAGCGTGGGAGGGCAGCGATGGATGGAGGGCCGATGCGTCAGGGGGACCGAACCGGGCGCACTCGGACGTACGACGTTCGGACTCAAGAGGTCACCTAAGAGTCAAATAGCGGTTTTACCTATCTCCCACGCGCCGCGAGCCGCGTCATCTCATCGCGTCACCCACCAGAGGGCGAAGCCCCCGAACAGCACGGTCGCCCCGCCCAGAAAGAAGACCAGTCCGGGCGACGCCGCGAGGCCGTCGACGACTGACGGCTGGGCCGCGGCGGCCGTCTCGACCGTCGTGGTCAGATCGGCCTGCGGGATCTCGGTGGCCGTCCGCGTCGCGATCGGTGCCGGGGTCGGCGTCGATCCCGCGGTCGGCAGCGGGGTCGTCGTCCCTGCCGTCCCCGCCAGTTCGGTCGGGGTCTGGGTCGCGGCCGTCGCGGGCTCGGCGGTCGAGACCGTCTCGGCGGCCGTGCCCGCTGGAGTCGACGCCTCGGTCGGCCCGGTCGTGGTCGTCGTCGCCTCGGCGATGTTGAAGCCGCCGCCGTCGGTCGGGGGCTGGGTCGTGATTTCGGTCGCCGTCGGCGTCTCGGTCTCCGTCGCCGCGTCACCCACGCTCGCGCTCGTCCCCGCGTCCCCTGCGGCTTCGGTTTCGGGCGCTTGCGCTGGTGCGGCACCGCCGTCGGCACCACCTCCGCCACCGGCCGAACCGAGGCCGACCGAGAGGCCGCGTCGGGCGAGCCGGTCGACGAGGACGCTGGCGACGCCGAGGACGCCGACCCCGCCGAGGAGGCGCGAGAGCGCCGCTTTCACCCCCGTCGTCTCCTCCTCGCGTCCGGCGACGACGACGAGGGCGCGGTCGGCGGGGACGTAGACGTTCATCTCCCGGCCCTTCTCGGAGTACACCGTGTCGCCCACCTCCACGAGACCCGCGTCCTCTAGCTTGCGGAGGTGGTACTGCACGTTCTGCAACGAGGTGTCGACGCGCTCGGCGAGCGCCGAGGCGGCAGCGGGCTCTTCGTGGAGGGCGGCGAGCACTTCTCGCGTGGTGGTCGACGAGAGGGCGTCGATGAGTTCGTCGGCGGCGTCCGAGTCGAGGCCGACGACCCGCGGTTCGTCGCTCGGGTCGATATCGGGTTTGGAGGGCAGCAGACCGGCCATCGGTCGGGCGTTTTCGCGCCGCGCGTATCAGTGTTGCTTCACGAGTCGTCCTCGACCGACCGTCGCGGCAACCCCGCGCAGGACACACGGGACCGCCGTCGCGTGGCTGCACGCGCGATTCGCGGTTCCCCTGGAACCACCCAGTCGGCCTATTCGACAATGTCGAAGAGCGCTTGACGACGGAGTCATGGGCTCGTTCAATACGCTTTGTCGCCGCCGTGAGCGTCGAAACCGCGGAACTCCCGACGTTTCCCGGTTCCGACCGGTCGCTGCTGGGTGTGGTTCCGTTGACCGGCACTCGTCGTAGCAAATATATCTATTTGCACTACTGCCAGGAGGAACAAATATAATACGAGGTAAAAAGAAGAAAACAATCTTAAATACTAGATATAATACGAATATAAATGGTTAATAGGGACAAAAACAAAAATAAAGTTGAAATACTGAGTGCCACAAAAACAACGATTTAATTGTATACGTCGAAACGTGTCGTTTATCGAACCAATACGGTTCGAAAATATCGAACTATTTGATGCGCCACGACGCACACACCGTCCCGACGGCGAGACACTGTGGCCGGCTGCTGTTACACTCATACTGCTGTAATATGATGCCGTCGAAGCGGAGACCCTGGCCGGTCAGTTCACAGGTAGCTCATGTTGAGTTCGATCTCGTTCGTCAGCCCGAGGATCATGTCGGGGAGTTCCCGTTCGAAGTACTCGCCTTTCAGGCGGTTGCTGGGTCCGGAGAGGCTGAACGCGCCGAGGACGTGTCTGGCGGGGTGTCGGACCGGCGCACCGACCGCCCGGAGGCCGGCGTGTGACTCCTCGCGGTTGAGGGCGAACCCGCGCTCGCGCACGGTGGCGAGTTCGTCGTACAGCTCCGCGCGGTCCGTGATCGTCTCCGCGGTGAACTCGGGCAGCCCCCAGCGGTCGATGATCTCGTCGACCCGCGCCTCGGGCAGGTGTGCGAGGATCGACTTGCCGGCGGAGCTGTCGTGGAGGAAGATCCGTTTGCCCGCCCGCGCGTCCGCCTCGACCGCGTTCTCCCCGATCGCGGTGTAGATGTAGTAGCCGCGCCCGTTCTCCTCGACGACGAACTGGACCCGCTCGCCCGTCCGCTCGGCCAACTGCTCCACCTTGTCCTCGACGAGCGCGTACCCCTGTTTCCGGGAGCGCGCGTACCCTCCCTTGTTGAGGAACTCCAGCCCGACGTAGTAGCTGTCGCCCTCCTTCACCAGATACGAGTTGTAACGGAGCGTCGAGAGGTAGCCGTGGACGGTGCTCGGCGGGAGGTCGAGGTGCGAGGCGAGTTCGGTGACCCGCGCCCCGTCGAGTTCCTGGATGGCGTCTACGATCTCGAACGCCGTCGAGAGGGTCTTGAGCGAGTCGCCGTCTGTACCGGGTGTCATACCACGCCTTTAGGCCGCTCTTGTATATAATTCGGTATTGCCGAAAGACTTTCACCCGATCTAGACCCGGGATTCGGGCCGTCAATGGGGGACACGAGGCCGACGATACCCGATCGGATTTCGTTCGGGTTTCTCGAATGGCTCACATCCCGTGGCCGCCGTCGGCGTGTGGGTTCGGGCGGACGACGCCCCCCGACGATCCCGACGCGCGTCGCCGGTTCCGGACGGGCGACGGAACCCATGCTACTGTCGGGAGTTTTTTGACTGGCGGGCGCGTTGCCGTGACATGGCGCTCGAATTCGGTATTCACTACAGCTGTCAATCCCCGGAGGGCGAGTGGGAGCGGGTCTACCGAGAGACGCTGAACCAGGCGGCCGAGGCCGAATCCCTCGGCTACAGCACCCTCTCAGTCGCCGAACACCACTTCCTCCCCGACGGGTGGGTTCCCGAGCCGTTCGTTTTGCTCGGCGGGCTCGCGGCGGTCACGGACGAGGTCGATCTGGTGACCAACATCGTCATCCTCCCGCTCCACAACCCGGTGAAGGTCGCCGAGCGGGCGGTGGTGCTCGACCTCCTCTCCGGCGGGCGGTTCAAACTCGGGGTCGCTGTCGGCTGGCGGGACGAGGAGTTCCGCGTCTTCGGGGTCGACAAGAGCGAGCGCGCGGGTCGCACGATCGAGGGAATGAAGCTCATCCGGCGGCTCACCACCGAGGAGTCCGTCACGTTCGACGGCAAGGTGTTCGACGTCGAGGACGTGACGCTGATGCCGCGGCCCGTCCAGCAGCCGATCCCGCTGTGGTACGGCGGGCAGTCGGAACTGGCGATCAAGCGGGCGGCCCACCGGGCGGACGTCTGGAGCATGAGCCCGATCGAGTCGCGCGCCGAACTGGCCGATAGCACCGACGTCTACCGCGAAGCGCTCGACGACGCCGGCCGCTCGTTCGACGAGGTCCGCAAGCCGCTCCGGCGGGAGGCGTACGTCGCCGAGGACGACGAGACGGCGTGGGAGGAGGTCGGCGACGCGCTCCTGTACGAGTACGCCGACGTCTACGGCGACTACGAGGACATCGGCCACTCGTTCGACCCCGAGAACCGCGAGGAGGCCGTCGAGGAGCTTCGCGAGCACGCCGACGGGCGGTTCATCATCGGCGGGCCCGAAACCGCCATCGAGGAACTCGAACGGTACGAGGACGCAGTCGAGATGGACGAGGTGCTCCTGCGGATGCACTTCCCGGGGCTCGACACCGACAAGGCCGCGAAGTCGATGCGGATCATCGCCGACGAAGTCATGCCTCACTTCGCCGAGTGAGGCGGCGGCCGGCCCGACGCCGGCGGCTACTGTTCGGCCGAACGGGGCGTCGCGAGGTAGTCGTCGACCGACTCGGCGGCTCGCCGCCCGTACACCGCGGCGTTGGTGAGTCCGGTGCCCCCCGGGTAGTTGTCGTAGAACAACTGCCCGGTGGCGTTTCCGGCGGCGAAGAAGCCCGGGATGGGCTCCCCACGGTCGTCGATCACCGCCGCGTCGGTCGTGATCTCGACGCCGCCGAAGCCGAACGTGATCCCGCCGGTCACCGCGTACGCGTAGAAGGGTGGCTCGTCCAGCGGGAGCGCCCAGTTCGACTTCGGCGGTCGACAGTCCGCGTCGTTCCCGTCGAGGGTGTGTGGGTCGAACTCGCCGGGATCACACGCCTCGTTGAACGCCACGAGCGTCTCCAGTGCGACCTCTTTGTCGACGTCGATCGTCGCACAGAGCTCCGGCAGCGACTCAGCGACGTGCGGTTCCGACGGCCCCGTCGCCCGGACGAGGTCGTGTGTCTTCGCGTCCAGCAGGATGTACGCGAGATGCTCCGGCTGCTGGAAGATCTTCCGGCCGAACTTCGCGTACGTGTGTGCTCGGGCGTTCTCCCCCTCGTCGACGAACCGCCGTCCGTCCACGTTCAGGATGACGCCGTACTGGTAGCCGTCGACCCGGTTGGCACCGCCGCCGGTGTCGGGCGCGTTCGCGTCGATGATCGCCATGTGCGCGCCGCTCCACTGTCCGACCGCGTTCGCCCCCGCGTCGATCGCCGCCTCGATCGCCTCGCCGGTGTTGTAGCCGCTCCCACGGACCTTCATGTCGTCGAAGCCGGGCCCGTAGTACCGCGTCCGCTTCTCGGGGCTGGACTCGTACGCGCCGCAGGCCAACACCGCCGCGCCGCAGTCGAACCGGAGCCGTCCCTTCGGGTCCCTCGCCTCGACGGCCGCGACGCTCCCGTCGTCGGCGAGTTCGATCGATCGCATTCCCGTGCGGTAGAACACGTCGCCCCCGTGGTCCGCGATGGCGTCGAGGAGCGCCGCGAGCAGTTGATCGTTGTCGAACCAGGTCCGCCCGACGGTGTAGCCGACGGCCAGGGGCTCCATGTCCCAGTCGACGCCGTGGCCGGTCAGCCACTCGACCGTCTCCGCGGCGTCGTCGACCAGCGTCCGGGCCAACTCCGGGTCGGCGTGGCCGCTCGTCCGGTCCATGATGTCCTGGTAGAACTCGTCGGCGGTGTAGTCCGGGACGTCGAACTCGTACCCCCACGGCGACAGGTCACAGTCCGCCGAGGGGACGCGGAACGACTCGCTGTACCCCGTCTGCCCGCCACGATCCTCCTTCGGTGCCTTCTCCAACACGGCGACCGACCGACCGAGCTCCGCCGCGCGGAGGCCGGCCGAGAGCCCGGCCATGCCGCAGCCGATGACGACGACGTCGTAGCTGTGTGATCGCATAGGTCTCGAACGGCTGAACCGCTGGACGGGGAGGGCTTAAACCTTCCTGCACCTGTCAGCCGCTCCGGCCTGTCGGCCGGCCCGACCTCGACGGCCGAGCCAACCCTGGGGAGACGTTTTGTACCCTCGTGGGTATCTCAGCGTATGAACGACCGCGTACTGGTTCTCGCGACGGGCGGAACGATCGCAAGCACGGCCGGAGACGGGGCGGGTGCCCGCCCCACGGAGAGGGGCGACGAACTCGTCGCCGCGGTGCCGGCGCTCGACGGACGGGTCGTGGTCGAGGACGTCGCCCGGTGCCCGAGCGTGGACATGACGTTCGAGACGCTCGCCGGCGTCCGCCGGCGCGTCCGCGACTGGGGGAGCGGGTCGGGCGTCGTCGTCCTCCACGGCACCGACACCGTCGAGGAGAGCGCGTACTACCTCGACCTGACCGTCGACGACGGGCCGCCGGTCGTGTTCACGGGGGCCCAGCGTCGGCCCGACCAGCCGGGTGCCGACGGACCGGCGAACATTCGCGACGCGGTCGCGGCCGCCGCGACGCCGGACGTCGTCGCGGGCGGCGGGAGCTACGTGCTGCTCAACGGCGAGCTCCACGCCGCCGCCGACGTGGTGAAAGCCCACACCTGGCGGCCGGACGCCTTTGCCTCGCCCGACGCGGGGCCGGTCGCCTCGTTCGGCCCCGCCGGCGTCGAGCGACACCGCGCGTTCGGAAGCCGGACGCCCACGGTCCCGCTGGCGGAGCCACCGACCGGGACCGTCGCCGTCGTTTCGACCGGCATCGGCGTCACCGACCGCCAACTCAGGCGGGCGGTCGACGCGGGCGTCGACGGGGTCGTCCTTGAGTGCACCGGGCTGGGGAACGCGCCCGAACCGGTCGCGGACGCGGTCGCGGACGCGGTCGACGCGGGCGTCCCGGTCGTCGTGGCGAGCCGGTGTCACGCGGGGTCGGTCGCGCCGGTGTACGGCGGCGGCGGCGGGCAGGTGCTCGCCGACCACGGCGCGCTGTTCGCCGGCGCGCTCTCGGCGTCGAAGGCGCGGATCAAACTCCTCGTGGGGCTCGCCGCTGGGATGGCCCTCGACGAGCTGTTCGCGTCGCCCGGCGCGTGAGTCGGATCGACCCGCCCCGACAGTATATATACCGCGGGCCGGAAGGTGGGGCATGTCACCGACAGCCACGACCGACGAGGACGGACCGGATATCGCCCGACGCGCCGCCGCGTACGCCGTCTCGTTCGACCCCGACGACGCCCCACAGGCGATCTGCGACCGCGCCGCACTGGTATTGCTCGACACCGTCGGCGTCTCGCTCCGGGGGAGCACGACGCCGCACGTCGTCGACGCCGCGGGGGCGCTCGCGCGGCTCTGGGGTGGCACCCAGGCGGACGGAGCGACGACGTTCGCGACCGCGGACCGCCGGTCCCCGGCGGTCGCCGCCTACCTCAACGCCGCCGGCGGGACGACGCTCGAACTCGACGAGGGGAACCAGCGCTCGGCCCACCCGGGAATCCACACGGTGCCGCCGGCGCTCGCGGTCGCCGAGTCGGTCGGTGCCTCGGGGGACGCGCTGTTCGGCGCGCTCGTAGCCGGCTACGAGGTCGGTGCTCGGCTCGGCGACGTTATCCGCCCGATGCGCGACGGCCTCCACCCACACGGGGGGTGGGCACCCGTCAGCGGGACGGTCGCGGCGGGCCGACTGCTCGGGCTGGACGAACGGGCGATGACGGCGGCCATCCGGATGGCTGTCACGCCCTTCGTCGTCGGACACTGGGACGCGGCGCTGACCGGCGCGACCGTCCGCGACGTCTACACCGGTGCCTGCTGTCACCACGGGATCACGGCGGCCGGCCTGGCCGACGCCGGCCTCACGGGCGTCGAGGGGGCGATCGAGGGGTGTCTCCTGCCCTACACCGCCGCGCGACCCGTGACGCCGGCGCTCCTCGCGCCCTTCGAAACGCTCGGCGAACGCTACTACCTCGCCGACAGCTACGTGAAACAGCACGCGGCCTGCCGGTACGCCCACGCCCCACTCGACGCGCTCGATCGGATCCGCCAGCGGACGACGGTCGACCCCGCCGACGTCGAGCGGATCGCGGTTGAGACGTTCGAACTCGGGCTCCGTCTCGACTCGACGCGCCCGGAGAACGTCCTCGCGGCGAAGTTCTCGACGCCGTACGCCCTGGCCGCGTCGCTCGTCACCGGTGGATCGGGCGTCGACGCGTTCACCGAGGCGCTCGTCGCCGACGACCGCGTTCGGTCGCTAGCCGAGCGGGTCGACGTCGTCGCGGACGAGGCGTTCGAGGCGCGCAGCGCCGACGGCGAGTGGGGTGCCCGCCTCACGATCGACCTCGCGGACGGGACGACGCTGACCGAGACCGTCCGCGACGCCCGCGGGGGCGGCGACAGCCCGTTCACGCGCGAGGAGGTGCTGGCGAAGTTCGATCGCCTCGCGGGCGACGTTCTCCCCGACCGGGACGTCGACCGGCTCCGCGACCGACTCCTCGACGTTCGCTCGGTCGCTGACGTCTCGACGCTGCTCGCGCCCGTGCTGGCGTAACCCTAACGCGGTTTTCTCACTGTCCGCTGCGTTCGGCTCCGACTCTGCGAGTGGGCGCGGGGCCGTGACTACAGCTCCTCGGAGGTGTCGCCGTGTTTGCCCTCGTACACCTCGGAGGCGTCGGCGAACTCGATCCGGCGGCCACGGCCGGCCGCCTCGGCCTTCCGGTAACAGAGCGCGGCGGCCGCGAGCGTCTCCAGCGCCGTCCCGCCGCTGTCGAAGACGGTGAGTTTGTCCGGCGACGTTCGGCCGGGAGCGTGCCCGGCGACGACCGCGCCCAGTTCCGCGTGGATGTGATCGTCGTCGACGACACCGGCCTCGCGCGCCTGGAGAAACGCGCCGGCGTCCTGGAAGACCCGCTCGCGCAGGTCCGGCACGTACGTCGCGCGACGGATCGTCTCGGCGTCGAGTTCGCGCTTTTCGGGGTCGTACTGTCCGATGGCGTTGACGTGTGCGCCGTCGGCGAGGTCGTCGCTCGCGACCACCGGCTCGCTCGCGTTCGTCGCGGTGACGACCACGTCGGCCCCGTCGACGGCGGCGGCCGCCGAGTCGCACGCCTCGACCGGGAGCCCGGTCACGTCGGTCATCTCGTCGGCGAACTGCTCGCGGTGGGCCGGCGTCGGCGAGAACACCCGGGCCGCCTCGAACTCCCGGACCGTCGCGACGGCCCGCAGCTGGCCGCGCGCCTGCGCCCCGCTGCCGACGACGGCGACCGTCGTGGCGTCCGGCCGGGCGAGCGCGTCGACGGCGACCGCACCCGCCGCCCCCGTCTTGTAGGTGTTGAGGTACGCGCCGTCGACGATCGCGAGCACCGCGCCCGTCTCGGCGTCGAAGAGGGGCGTCGTCAAGCGGGCCTCGCCGTCGGCGAAGCCCGCCGTGTAGACGTAGCCGCCCGCGACGCCGGTGTCGGGGAGGATCGCCGTGTAACTGTTGAGGAGCCCGGCCGGCTCGTCGCGCCGGAGCGTCACCCGGGGGTGCGTCGGGGCGCCGTCGCCCCGCTCGCGGTACGCCCGTCTCACCGCGTCGACGAAGTCGGTCGTCGTCGCCAGTCCGGCGACGTCCTCGCTGCTGAGGTAGAGTGCGCCACGCATGTCCACCCCTGCGTCGGGGGAGTTAAAAGGGGTTCCGGCGCGGTGTCGCCGCGGCCGACTCGCGTTCGACACGACGGCGACGGACTACTCGAGGGCGCTCGCGTCGACGGTCTCGCCGACGGGCACCCGCTCGCCGTCGCCGGGGCTGGCCAGCACCTCGCCCTCGGCGTAGACGACCGACCCGCGGACGACGGTCATCGTCGCCCGCCCGCGGAACCGTGCGCCGTCGAACGGCGTCGCCGTGCTCTTCGAGTGCAGGGACCGCCGATCGAGCGTCCACTCGACCGCCGGATCGACGACGGTGAAGTCCGCGTCGGTTCCCACTTGCAGCGAGCCTTTCTGCGGGTAGAGCCCCCAGAGCTTGGCCGGGCGGACACAGTGAAGCCGGATCCACTCGCCGAGCGAGAGCCGCCCCTCGTCGACGAACGTCGCCATCGCCGGGACCTCGGTCTCGACGCCCACGAACCCCGAGATGGACTCCCAGGTGTTCCCGAACGGGTCGGAGAGCCCCTTCTCCTCGTCGGTGTGGGGGGCGTGGTCGGTCGCGACGCAGTCGACACCGTCGCCGTCGATTCCCACCTCCCAGAGCCGGTCGCGCTCCGCAGTCGACCGGATCGGCGGCTGGACGCGGGCGGCGTTGCCCTTCTCGGCGTAGACGTCCTCGTCGAACCAGAGGTAGTGCGGGCACGTCTCCGCGCTGACGTTCACGCCGCGGGCCTTCCCCCTGGCGACGATCTCCGCGGCGGTCCCCGACGAGAGGTGGAACATGTGGACGGGACAGCCCGTGTGCTCCGAGAAGAGCGTGGTGCGCTGGACCGCCTCGGCCTCCGCGACGACGGGGCGCGACCGCGCGTGGTCGAGCGCCCGGTTCCGCCCCGCCGCCTTGGTCTCGGCCTCGTAAAACGAGAGGATGTCGTCGTTCTCCTCGTGAAAGCCCACCCGGAGGCCCGTCTCGGCGATCTCCTTCATCGCGTCGAACAGCTGGCCGTCGTTCGGCGGCTCGATCTCGCCGAACGTCGTCCCGAGGAACACCTTGTAGCCGGCCGCGCCGGCCTCCGCCAGCGGCGTCACCTGGGCCGTGTTCTCCGCCGTGAGCACGCCGTACGACTGGAAGTCGACGAGCGCGTCCCGGTCGGCAATCTCGTACACCCGGCGGAGTCGGTCGGGCGTCGAGACGATCGGGTCGGTGTTCGGCATCGCGATGAGCGTCGTGACGCCACCCGCGGCCGCCGCCCGCGTGATGGTCGTCCAGTCCTCCTTGTGCTCGTCGCCCGGCGACCGGGTGTGCACGTGACAGTCGACGACCCCCGGGAGCAGATACTGCCCGTCGAGGTCGACGACGCGATCGGCGCTCGGCAGGGACGCCGGTGTGCCGATGGCCGCGATGGTTCCATCGGTGACGCCGACCGCGACGTCCCCGTCGAGGGGTCCATCGGGCGTGATGACTCTCCCGTTTACGAACAGACTGTCGAGTTCGTCCATGCCGGACCATCCCCGCGGAGTACTATAACCTTCGGGGGCGACGCGGGTCCCCGGCTCTCGCCGCCCGTTCCTGTGGCCTGCTCGCCCGACGGATTACGACGACCCCGAGGGCGAGAGCGAGGGGGACCACTCCGCGTCGCCGAGCGCGTCGAGCCCGGCCCGGTCGGCGATAGTCGACGCCCGGCGGTCGGCTTCGGCCGCCAGCTCCGGGTAGCGGTCGACGACGCCCGGGGCCCGTCCGTCCTCGTAGACGACGCGGCCGTCACAGACGACGGTGTCGACCTCGTGGCCGAGCGCCTGATAGACGACGCACGCCGCGGGGTTCGGCTCCGCGCGGAGGTGTGCGAACGACGTGTCGAGACAGACGACGTCCGCTCGCTTCCCGGCCTCCAGGGAGCCGAGGTCGTCGCCCCGGCCGATCGCCCGCGCTCCCCGGATCGTCGCCATCTCGAGGACCCGTTCTGCGGTCACGGCGGCGGGGTCCCCGGTCTTCCCCTGGTGTGACAGTGCCGCCAGCCGCATGTCGGCGATCACGCTCGTCGTGTCGTTCTGACACGAGTTGTCGGTGCCGAGACCGACCGCGACTCCCGAGGAGAGGAGCGACGGCACCGGTGCGACGCCGGAGCCGAGCGCGAGGTTCGTCGCGATGTTGTGTGAGACGCTCGTGTTCGACCGCGCGAGCAGTCCGATGTCACGCTCGGACACCTGCACGCAGTGGCCGAGCAGCGTCCGCTCGCCCAGGTAGCCGGCGGCGTCGAGGTGCTCGATGCTCGAGGCGAGGTGTCGCTCCTGCTCCGGCGTCTCCGCGGCGTGGGTCGTCGTCATCACGTCGTACCGCTCGGCGAGGTCGTACGCCCGTTCGAGACCCTCCGCCGAGACGCCCCAGGCGAGGTACGGCGCGGGCCAGACCGATTGACGCCCGTCGCTCGTGCCGTGGTACCGCTCGATCAGGGACTCGGTTCGGCTGATCGCCTCGTCGGTATCGACGGGCTCGCTCTCGGGGTGGACGACGTCCGACTCTTTCCGGAGCTGCGTCCGGACGTACGCGTCGAGCGCGTCGTCGGACGCCTCGTCGAGGAAGCCGTGGGCGTAGATGTTGCGCACGCCGGCCGCCTCGTAGACGGCCAGCTTCCGAGCGATGACGTCGTCGTCGTACCCCGTTCCCGTCCCCCCGGCGTTCTCGACGAAGGTCGTGATGCCGCCCTGCAGCGACTCCGCGCAGTACAACGCCGCGGCCACCGCGTGGTCGTCGGCGTCCATTGCCGCCACGAACGGCCGCTTCGCGTTGAACAGCCAGTCGTACAGCCGTCTCCGCTTTCCGAACCCGCGGGACAGAATATCGGCCACGTGGACGTGTGCGTTGATAAAGCCCGGGAGCACGACGTGTCCACGCGCGTCGACGACGCGGTCGGCGTCGTGTGCCGCGGTGAGTTCGTCGACGGGCCCGACGGCGCGAATCGTGCCGCCGTCGATCGCCACCGCGCCGTCTTTCACTACCGTCCGACTGGGATCCATCGTGACGACGGTCCCGCCACGTATGAGTATGTCAACCACTGTTTCAGGCTCCGGTGCGGTGTTGACCGACGCGCCACTTAACACCGCGGAATCCCTCGGACACGTCGGTCAGGGAGGCACGCGAGGCTCGGTCGTCGGTCCGGGCGTCGGATCAGCGTGTGAAAAGGAAGCGAGGAGGAACGGACGGGCGGCGGTCAGGGGTCGGGCGGTGACTCCGTCGAACTCGCCTCGGACTCTGCGGGGGCACGCCGGGGGGCGTGGCGGTTGACCCACTCGCCGATGAACCGGAGCTTCGGGAGGACGCCGTCGGGCGCGTAGACGATGAGCACGATGAGGAGTGCCCCGTAGACCATGTAGGTCGCCGACCCGTACGCCCCGCCGAACTCGGTGATCGCCATGTGCTGCATCGGGAAGACGAGGAACGTCCCGATGATCGGACCGAGCAGCGTCCCGGCGCCGCCGATCACCGGGGTGATGGCGTACAGCACGGACTGGTTCACGGAGAACATGTACTGCGGGTCGAGGTACTGGATGTACGTCGCGTACATCGCACCGGCCAGCCCCGTGAGCACCGCACAGAGCAGCCAGGTGTACATCTTGTACCGTGGGACGTCGATCCCGAGCGACGAGGCCGCCACCTGGTCGTCGCGGATCGCCATCATGTAGTAGCCGATCTTCGAGTAGCGGAACCAGACCGACATCAAGAACGCGACGACCAAAAGGCCGAGGGCGAGGCGGTAGTGGCCGGTCTGCGAGAGGTTCAGGAGGGGATCGCCGGTGACTGTCGCGGGGACCAGCGAGAAGCCCCGCTCACCGCCAGTGAAGTCCCTGAAGTAACGGGCGAGAAAGCGCATCCCTTCGACGACCGTGATCGTCGCGAGCGCGAAGTAGTGGCCCGTCAGCTTGAACGACGGGTAGCCGATGACGAGCGCCGCCATGACGGTCAGGACCATCCCGACGGCGAACGCGACGATGTACGGGAGCTCGAACGTCACCATGAGGATCCCGATGCTGTAGCCGGTGAGCCCGAAGAACACCGAGTTCCCGAGCGAGATTTGCCCGCCGAACCCACCGATGAGGTTCCACGAGATCGCCGCGACCGTGATGATGTACGTCAGGATCAGGAGGTGGACCCACTTCGTGGCGAGGACGCCGGGCAGGAACGCCGCGGCGATCACCAGCGCGATCCCCAGGTAGACGGGCGGCCGGGCCAGCGCCGAGGCGACGTCTCGCACGCCACCTTGCAGAGTGCTAATGGCTCATCCCCCCGGTTCGACCGGCGAACAGCTGATTGATCCGATAGCGGATCATCGTCCCCCGACCGGTCGACCGGAGGATCAACACGGCGATGAAGAGGGCGAAGTAGATCGGCGGCGCGAGCGACGGCGAGATGTAGTAGCTGATGAACGAGTCGATGACGCCGATCCCGAGTCCGGCGGTGAGCGCGCCGGTGATGCTCCCGAGCCCCCCGAGCGTCACGATGACGAACGCCACGAGGAGGAGAAAGTTCGCGCTGATCGGCACGACCGAGCGCGTCGCGATGAGGACGCTTCCGCCCACGCCGGCGAGGCCGATCCCCAGCCCGAACGTGAGGGTGTAGATGCGGTCGATGTTGACGCCGAACGGCCGGGCGAGCGTCGGGGACTGCGCGGTCGCCCGGATCGCCAGGCCGATCTTCGTCCGGTACAAGAACAGGTAGAGGATCCCAGTCAGGACGATCGCGACGACGAAACCGTAGAGACGGACCTCCTGGATGTCGACACCGAGCACCGAGATCCCGCCGTAGCCGGCACCGGCGCTCCGCGGTGCGGAGCCGAACAGCAGTTGCGCGAAGTTCTGGAAGATCCACAGCAGGCCGAGGGTGGCGAACACCTGTGCGGCGATCGACTCGTCGATGACGCGCTTGATGACTACCTGCTCGCTGACGACACCGAACAGGAAGAACACCGGACCGACGACGAGCGTCGCCACGAACGGGTCGATCCCGAAGAAGGCCCACAGGACGTGTGCGAGATACATCGCGAGCAACACGTACGTGCCGTGTGCGACGTTGACGATGTCCATCACGCCGAACACCAGCGTGAGCCCCATCGCCATCAGTGCGAGGATACCACCGGTAAGGAGGCCATTGGTCACGAGCTGTGCCCATAACCCGAGGTCTATCATACCTTGTCAGGGATGCCCGTGATAATTAAAGCTGTTGTCGACGGCCAGTGTCACCCTCGGTATGCCGATACGACGACCGCGAGTGGGTTCCGAAGTTCAGTCTCTTATGCCCCTTAGCATCTACATACACAACCTATGTGGGTAAGGAGTTTTCATCCGATGCATTCTCGATGACCGCCGTAGGAAAAGATTTAAATAAGGGTGACAGATTACGTGTTACGTAGCTATGACAAATACTATCAACCGCAGGAGAGTGTTGCAGACGATCGGTGCAGGCGGTGTCGCCGGGCTCGCCGGCTGCGCCGGTGGCGACGGTGGCGACGGCGGTTCGTCGGACGGTGGCTCGTCCGACGGCGGTTCCTCCGACGGCGGCTCCGACGAATCGACGGGAACCGCGACGGGCTCTACCGGAGGCGAGGGACCGATCACGCTCGGGCTGAACTTCCCGCTCTCGGGCGGACTCGCCCTGTCGGGCACCGAGTCGGCGCGCGGCGTCGAACTGGCCGTGCAGACGATCAACGCCAACGGTGGCGTCAACGGTCGGGAGTTCGAGATCATCAAGCGGGACGCCCAGAACTCCGACGCGGGCGTGAGCAACGTCCAGGCGTTCGCCACGTCCGACGACGTCGACGTGATCATCGGCTCGTTCTCGAGCAGTATCGCCAAGGCCTCCTCTGAGGCCGCGGCCCGCTACGACAAGGTGTACTGGGAGACCACGGGCTTCGCGCCGTCGATCAGCGAGCCGGGCTACCAGAACGTCTTCCACAGCAACGCCCGGACGACGACGTACGGGCAGTTGGCCGGGCGACTCCTCGACAACGTGATCGCACCCGCGCTGGAGAAGCCGACCGAGGACCTCTCGCTCGTCATCCTCTACGAGAACGGCGAGTTCGGGAGCGCGACCCGCGACGAAGTGAACGCCCAGCAGGAGGAGTACGGCTACGAGGTCGCCGAGGAGATCGGCTACCCGGCGTTCGAGACGAGCGACCTCTCGTCGGCGATCGAACGGTTCAAACAGGCCGAACCCGACGTGGTCTACCACTCGGGCTACAACGCGGACACGAACCTCTTCTGGCAACAGGCCGCGGACCTCGACTTCTACGTCCCGGCGTGTCTCGGCAACGGGACCGCGTACGTGCTGGGAAGCTTCGTTGACGCCGTCGGCTCGACGACCGCCGAGGGGATCATCAACTCCAGCCAGCCCCACTACAACCTCAACGAGTCGTACGCCCCCGGCGTCGCCGACATCCTCTCGCAGTACACCGACGAGTACGGCGAGACCCCGATCTCACAGCTCCCCAACACGACGTACTCGTGTATGGAGATCCTGGCCGAGGTCGCGCGGGACACCGCGTCGTTCTCGCCCGCGGACGTCGAGTCGGCGGTGCTCGATCTCGACATCCCCTTCGGCGAACTCGCAAACGGCTTCGGCGCGAGCTACGACGAGGAGTACCACCGCAACGAGCGGGTGCGCGTCGCCGGGATGCAGTGGCAGCCGGACACGTTCACCGAGGACACCCACCACCCCGAGCAGAGCGACGGGACGCTGGACGTGTACGGCGTCTATCCGGACGAGGCCAAAGTCGGCTACACGGAGACGACGTCGATCCCACGCCCGGACTACACGCAGTAAGCCGGCAGGAACCGAGCGGATCAGATAACTTATCGGGGTGCCACGGCTACGCACGCACTCTCATACACCATGTTACTCGAAATAGACAACGTGACGAAACGGTTCGGTGGGATCGTCGCGATCGACGGCGTCAGCGTCGACATCGACGCCGGACCGATCACGGGGATCATCGGCCCGAACGGCGCGGGGAAGACGACGCTGTTCAACCTCATCGCTGGCACGTACACCCCGACGGAGGGGTCGATCCGGCTCCACGGCGAGGACGTCGCCGGTCTCCCCGCGAACGAGATCGCAAAGCGCGGCATCGGGCGGACGTTCCAGATCCCTCGACCGTTCGGCGAGATGACCGTCGAGGAGAACCTGCTGGTCGCCAACTACGACCTCCCGGCGGAGGAGCGATCCGCGCGGGTCGACGAGACGCTCGACCTGCTCGATCTGACGCACCAGCGCGACACCGAGGGAGAGAACCTCTCGGGCGGCCAGCAGACGCTCCTGGAGATCGGGCGCGTGCTGATGCTCGACCCCGATCTCATCCTCCTCGACGAACCCGCGGCGGGGGTCAACCCGAAGCTCGTCGACCGGATCGCGTCGCTCATCGAGACGAGTCGCGGCGACCGGACGTTCGTCATCGTCGAGCACGACGTCACGCTTATCTCGCGGCTCTGCGACCGGGTGCTCGTGCTGAACGAGGGACGGCTCATCGCCGACGGCGACATCAACGAGATCAAGAACGATCCGGAGGTCAGACAGGCGTATCTCGGGGGTGGCGCATGACCGACGCGGTCCTCGAAGTCAGAGGCCTGGCGGCGGGCTACGGCCCGGTCGACGTACTGCAGGACGTCAACCTCGACGTCCCGGCCGGGAAGATAGTCGGCATCATCGGCCCGAACGGGACGGGCAAGTCGACGCTGCTCAAGACGATCATCGGAATCGCCGACAAGCAGGCCGGCGAGATCCGGTACGACGGCGGCCCGCTCGAAGCGGTCGCCCCGCACAACCTGATCGAACGGGGGATCGCGTACATGCCCCAGGGTGACCGGGTATTTCCGGACATGACGGTCAAGGACAACCTCCGCGTCGGCGGCTACGTCGTCGACGACGACCGCTTCCAGGAGGCACTCGCCGACGTGTACGACCTCTACCCCGTCTTGGAGGAGAAACAGGACCAGAAGGCGAGCACGCTGAGCGGCGGCCAGCAGACGATGTTGAGCTTCGGGATGGCGCTGGCGAACCAGCCACAGCTCATCCTGCTCGACGAACCCTCTGCCGGTCTGGCACCCGATCTGGTGGACGAACTCTTCGCACAGATCAAACGGCTCCGCGACACCGGCATGCCGTTCCTCGTCGTCGAACAGTCGGTTCGCGCGTTGCTGGACAACTGCGACTACGTGTACGTCATCGAGGGCGGGACGACCGTCTTCGACGGCACCCCGGGCGACCTCCGGGGAGAGGAAGACCTCATGCGGATGTACCTCGCGCTCGAGGAGAACGAGTGAGATGCCGGACGCAGCGACGCCCGACGAGGGCCGACCGGTCCACGTCGACGACACCTTCTCGTTCGTGGCGACCGGCGACGCCATCCTGACCCGCCGACTGGCACCCTACGAGGGGACCACGGACCGGTTCGACGACCTCCTCGCGCTGCTCCGGGAGGCGGACGCGACGGCGACGAACCTCGAAGTCATCGTCCACGACTACGAGCCAGCACCGGCGGCCGCGAGCGGCGGGACGTACATGCGAGCGCCGCCGGCGGTGCTGGACGACCTCGCCGCCGCTGGCGTCGACCTCTTTCCCGCGGCGACGAACCACACCTACGACTACGGCGAGGGCGGGGTCGAACGGACCCTCGCTGCGCTCAGAGAGCGGGACCTGGTCTACGCCGGCATCGGACGGAACCGGTTCGAGGCCCGCGAGCCGGGGTATCTCGACACCCCGGGTGGACGGGTGGGGCTGGTGAGCGTCTGTACCAGCTACCAGCCGGCGGCCGTCGCGGGCAAGCGGACGGCCGCGATGCGCGGCCGCCCCGGGCTGAACCCGCTGGGGGTCGAGCGTATCTATCGGCTCGCGCCCGACCGCCTTGACGCGCTACGCGAGGTGAGCGAGGCCGCCGGGATCGAGGCGATCAAGCGCGCCTGGCTCGACCGCGGCATCTACTACAACCACGACTGGAACGACCCCTCCTACTTCCACTTCGGCGATATGAAGTTCGTCCCCGCCGATGAGGCGGACGGCTCCAGGGAGGCGGAAGGGCCGACGTACGTCGTCTCCGACGCCGACGTCGAGTCGTTGACCGCTGACGTGGCCGAGGCGGACGCGAACGCCGACTGGGTCGTCGCGTCGATCCACACCCATCAAGGTGCTGGCGGCCGGCAGACGACCGTCGAAACCCCCGACTTCCTGGTCGACGTCGCCCATCGGTGTGTCGACGCGGGAGCGGACGTCGTCGTCGGCCACGGCCCACACGTCTGCCGCGGCGTCGAACTGTACCGCGGCGCCCCGGTGTTTTATTCGCTGGGGAACTTCGTCGTGCAGAACGAGACCGTCTCCCGACTCCCCCCCGAGAGCTACCGGCGCTACGGGCTCGACGACCCGACGCGCGTCTCGGACGTGTTCGACCAGCGGCTGTACGACGACCAGGGCCAGCCCACCGGCGACCTCGCCAACCGCCGGTTCTGGCAGACGATCGTCCCCCGGTGCGTGTTCGCGGGCGGCGACCTCGACCGGGTCGAACTCCACCCGGTCACCCTCCAGCGCAACCAGCCCCGGTCCCAGCGCGGCGTCCCGGTGGTCGCGACGGGCACGGAGGCGGCCGAGATCATCGACGAGATCGAGGCGGCGTCGGAACCCTTCGGCACGTCGATCACCGTCACCGACGGCGTCGGCGTCCTCGACGTCGACCTCGTCGCGTAGGCGACCCGAGTCGCGCGTCAGGCGTCGAGCTGTGACTCCGGGACCTCGACCGCGAGGCTCTCGACGATCTCTTCGTGCGTGTACCGTTCGACCTCTCGCCACTGCTGGACGAGGTCGGCGACGCGTTCGAGCGGCTCCTCACCGGTCGGCGGGGACAGCTCACCGAGCAGACGTTTCCGCTCTTGGCCCCGGGTGAGTCCGATCGTCTTCTCGAACTCCGACCCCACGAGGTCCAGGTAGTCGACGAACTCCCCGACGAGCTGTGCGAGGGCGAACTGTGCGACGTCCTCGTGATGGGTCGTCCCCGGCTCCGTCCGGAGGCTCCGGTAGAGTTCGAGGAGCTCTCGGTACGAGGGGTCGTCCTCGGTCAGCCGGTCGATCGCGCGCGCGGTGAGCGTCGTTTCCATGGAGACTCTTCCTTGCACCCCCGTAGTTATCAAACTTTGGTAGGTTCTGGCAGGGTGCGCTCGGAACGACTCCGTCTCTCACAGGAGCGGACGGTCGACGGTTCCGTCTCCGTCACGCGTCCCCGTCGGCGGGTCCGTACCCCCGGCCGTCGCCGGGGTCGGCGAGCGCCCGGCCGTCGGCGGCGACCTGGACGCCACGCTGGTACGTCGCGACCGGCCGGCCGCGGAGGGTTCGGCCGTCGAAGGGACTGTACGCCCCTCTCGACTCGAACGCCGCCGCCTCGACTGTCCACTCCGCGTCGGGGTCGACGACGACGAAGTCGGCGTCTGCACCGACCTGTAGCGTCCCCTTGCGGGGGTAGAGACCGTGGATCTTCGCCGGCCGGGAGGCGTAGCGGTCGACGAGCCGCGGCAGGGAGAGCCGCCCCCGGGCGACCGCGTCGAGCAACGAGGGGAGCGCCGTTTCGAGCTGTGGCATGCCAGGGGCGACGTCGAGCGGCGCGCGGTCCTTCTCTTCGAGCCGATGGGGCGCGTGGTCGCTCCCGAACAGGTGGACGTCGCCGGCGGCCACCCGGTCCCATAGTGCTTCGCGGGTCGCGGCGTCTCTCACCGGCGGAGTCCCGATGGCGTGGGTCCCCAGTTCCTCGACGATCGCGCGGTCGAACGCGAGGTGGTACGGGGTCACCTCCGCGTGGATCGGGAGGCCATCGGCGCGCGCGGCGGCGATCCGGTCGAGCGACGCGGCAGTCGTCGTGTGCGCGACGACCGTCTCGGCTCCCGTCTCCCGGACGACGTCGACCACGTCGGCGACGGCAGTCGTCTCCGTGATCGGCGGCCGGGAGTGGAAGAAGGCCGCCATCCCCTCGCTCCGCTCGGGCGCCCGGGGACCGAACAGGTCGAGATACTCCTGGTCTTCGGCGTGGAGGTAGATCGGGAGGCCGGTGTCGGCGACTTCCTCGAGCGCCCGGTAGAGGTCGCCCTTGTCGTCGACGAGGAGCGGGCCGAAGCTCGTCGCCATGAACGTCTTGAACGCGGTGACGCCCGCATCAGCCAGCGCGGCGATGTCGCCCGTCCCGAGGTTTTCGTCCGTGATCGCCCCGAAGAGCGCGTAGTCGACCCGCGACTTCTCGTCGAACAGCGCCGCCTTCCGTTCGTACTCGTCGACGGTCAGTACGGGGGGCGTCGTGTTCGGCATCTCGACGACGGTCGTCACGCCGCCGGCCACGGCCGCCGCGGTGCCGGAGGCGATCCCTTCCTTCTCGACGTAGCCCGGTTCGCGGAAGTGGACGTGGCCGTCGACGAGCCCCGGGAGGACGAGTTCGCCGTCGAGCGAGCACACCGATTCGGCCGGCAGGTCGGCGGTCGGATCGACGACGTGGCTCACGCGGCCGTCAGTCACGCCGAGCGTTACCGCGCGGACCGCGCCGTCGAGGACGACGCGGCCGCCTTCGACGCGGAGATCGATCGCAGGCATGCCCGTTCGGTCGGGGGCGCGAATAAAAAGGTGTGTGCATCGTCGGGGCGACACGACGCTCTTGGCGACGACCGACGGGCCGACGACCGACCGGGTGACGTCGCTCAGGGGGAGCCGATGTCGAGGTCCTCGCCGACCTGGGTGAGGTACTCGAGTTCGTAGCCGGCGTCGGCGACGTTCGCGATCGCCTCGGCGTTGCGGTCGACCACGACGATGATCCGCTCGACGACGCCGCCGACCTCCTCGATGAGCGACATCGTCTCGAGGCAGGTCGCCCCGGTCGTGGTGACGTCCTCGATGACGGCGACGGTCATCCCCTTCTGGATGTCTCCCTCGATCCGGGCCTGTGTCCCGTAGTGTTTCTCGCCCTTTCGGATGTACGCACTCGGGATCCCGGTCCGGAGCGACACCGCCGTCACCAGCGGGACGGCACCGAGTTCGGGGCCCGCGATCACGTCGATGTCGGACGAGGAGAGTCGGTCGGCGATCTCCTCGGCGATCACGTCCAGCACCTCGGGATGGGTCTCGAAGACGTACTTGTCGACGTAGTAGTCGGTCAGCGACCCGTTCGAGAGCTTGAACTTCCCCTTCTTTACCGCCCCGACCTCTTGGATGAGCGTCGCGATGTCGGACATTGCGGTTACGACCCGGCAGGAACAAAAAAGTGTTCTGGTGCGCGCACGTGGCTTCACCGGCGGGGCGCTTGCCGTTCCGGCATCCGGAGCCGTCGTATCGTTTTTGTACCCCCGGGTCGTTCGGTGCGTATGATCGTGCCACCAGTACACACAGCGCCGAGATCACGGTCCGGGCCCGCGAGGGGTCATGAGTGACGCGGACGTCGCCGCCGAGGTGAGTCTCGACCGGATCCAGCGACGCCTGGACGCGATCTGGGAGATCGGCCGCACCGACGACGGCGGTGTCACACGGCTCGCGTACAGCGACGAGGAGACCGCCGCCATCGAGTACGTGCTGGGCGAACTCGACGAGCGGTTCACCGTCCGGACGGACTCGATCGGGAACGTCTTCGCCGACACCGACCCGGCGGCCGACCGCGCCGTCTACCTCGGCAGCCACCTCGACTCCGTGTTCAACGGCGGCCGTCTCGACGGCGCGCTCGGCGTCGTGATGGCGCTCGAAGCGATCGAGGTCGCCCTGGCGGTCGGCGAGCCGCCCGTGTCGCCGACGCTCGCGGTCCTCCGGGCGGAGGAGTCGACCCGGTTCGGGCAGTGGGCCATCGGGAGCCGGGGGGCGCTGGGTCAACTCACGGTCGAGGACTTCTCGGCGACCGACCAGAGCAGCGTCCCGCTGTGGCAGGCGATGCAGGACCAGAACCTCCAGCCGCGGGACCTCGACCGGCCGACGATCGACCTCGACCGGATCGCGTGTTTCCTCGAGACGCACATCGAACAGGGACGGGTCCTCGACGAACAGGACGAGCACGTCGGGGTCGTCACGAGCATCCGGGCGCCGGTCCGCTACCGGGTGACCGTCGAGGGTGACTCCGACCACTCGGGCGCAACGCCGATGGGGATGCGCCGCGACGCCATCGCCGGCGCGGCCGAGATGATCACGACCGTCGAGCGCGTCGGGGACACCGCCGCCGGGTCGGGCGACCTCGTCGCGACCGTGGGTGACATCACCGCCGACGGCGGGGCGATCAACAAGGTCTGTGGCCGGGTCACCTTTCCGATCGACGTCAGGAGCACCGACCGATCGCACCGCGACGAGGTCGAAGCGACCCTGCTCGACCGGCTCGAAGCCGTCGCCGACCGCCGCGACCTCGACCTCGACCTGTCGCTCGTCGATCGGTCCGATCCGGTGGAACTGGACCCGTCGACGACCGGGACGCTCGCGTCCGTCGCCGACGACCTCGCGGTGCCGTACCGGCGGCTCCCCAGCGGGGGCGGCCACGACGCGATGAACTTCCAGCACCGGGGGATCCCGACGGGTATGCTGTTCGTGCCGAGCGTCGACGGCGTCAGCCACAACCCGAACGAGGCGACGCCCGACGACGCCATCCGCGACGCGACGACGGTCCTGACGCACGCGCTCCTCGGCGACCCGACCGCCGGCGAGTCCCCGATCGCCGAACCCGAGTCGAACGACTGACCGCGCTGTCGCTGTCGGACGACGGTGACCTGCTCCCGCCGACCTGCGTCCGCTCTCACGCGCGGGTCAGCGACGGCGCTCACCGGTCGCCTCCGTGGCTCGCTGGTCGACGATCCCACTCACCCGGTGCGGCCGAGCGCCAAAAATATATTTTTTCTGCTATTTATGAAAATATATAAGAAATATTACTAAAGTCCCGTCGGAATACGTGATCCGGTCCCGTCTCCCGAGTCGGATGGCGATCGGGTCGGGCGGTCGCCGGTCTCCCCTCCCCGAGACGCCAGTATCGGGCGTCGCCGCCTCGGTCCGGATCACGGTCGACAGGGTACGGACGAGTGGATCTCCGAACCGCCGCGGATCGGTTCCCGACGCCGCCGCCGGCTTGTCGTCGTCGCGCCGGCCATCGCGTGCGACTCCTCCGTGTCGGAACGCCGGGGAGATCACACCCCACGACCAATAATACGAATTCTGTTATATATTTACATCTGTTAGTTTTGACGAGTGTTCCACGGCTAGCGGACTGGTGGACGCGCTCGTCGTCCGACGCACCGCGCCGTCCGGACGCCGACCCCGAAACGGCTTTACCCGCGCCGCGGATAGCGCCGTGCATGCTCCCCGTCGCACCCGCGATCGGAGTCGTCGACACGCTCACGAACGACCCGATCCTGGTCGCGCTCGTGCTCGGGCTACTCCTCACCGTGTTCTTCGGTTACCTCTACGTCCGCCGGACGCTCATGAACCTTCGCGACGGCTACGAAGACGCCTACCGCGGGAAGTAGATGGTCGCGACAGCGACCATCGCGACGTTCGTCGTCGCCGCGCTCGCCTCGCTGTTCATGGCGTGGTCCATCGGCGCGGGCTCGTCGGGGTCGACACCGTTCGCCGCGGCGGTCGGGGCGAACGCCATCTCCGTGATGCGGGCGGGCTTCGTCGTCGGCGTGCTGGGCTTTCTCGGGGCCGTCCTGCAGGGAGCAAACGTCACCGAAGCGGTCGGGACCGAACTCATCGCGGGCGCGACGCTCACGGCGACCGCCGCCATCGTCGCGCTACTGGTCGCCGCCGTCCTGGTCGCCATCGGCGTCTTCGCCGGTTATCCGATCGCGACCGCCTTCACCGTCACCGGCGCGGTCGTCGGCGTCGGCCTCGCGCTCGGCGGCGACCCCGCGTGGGCGAAATACCGCGAGATCGGGACGCTCTGGGTGCTCACGCCGTTCGTCGGCGGCGGCATCGCCTACGCCACGGCCCGGCTCCTGCGGAACGAGGGCGTCCCCGAGCGGGTCGCCGTCCCCCTCCTCGCCGGCATCGTCGGCGGGATCGTCACCAACATCGAGTTCGCGGTTCTCCCGGGCCCCGACGGGAGCGGGTCGATCGCCGGCGCGGTCGCCCGGACCGGCGTCGTTCCGGCGTCTCCGCTCGCCGCCCGACTCGCCGTGACGGTCGCGCTGTCGGCGGTCGTCGTGGCCGCGCTCGCCGCGGAGATGCGGAACAACGCCGCACGCGGCCAGCGCCGGTTCCTCCTCGTGCTCGGTGGGCTGGTCGCCTTCTCGGCGGGGGGGTCACAGGTCGGCCTCGCCATCGGGCCGCTCGTCCCCCTGCTGGGCGAGTTCGCTGTTCCCCTTCCTGCGGTGCTCGCCGGTGGCGGGCTCGGCCTCCTCGCGGGATCGTGGACGGGCGCGCCGCGCATGATCAAGGCGCTCGCGCAGGACTACTCCTCGCTCGGTCCCAGACGCTCCATCGCCGCCATGATCCCCTCGTTCGCGATCGCACAGACCGCCGTCGCGTTCGGTATCCCCGTCTCGTTCAACGAGATCATCGTCAGCGCGATCATCGGATCGGGCTACGCCGCCGCGAACGAGGGCGGCGGTGGCGTCAGCGCGTCGAAGATGGGGTACACAGTCTTGGCGTGGCTCGGCTCGCTCGCGCTCGCGTTCGGACTCGGCTACGGTGCGTTCACCGCGATCGACTCACTCCTCGGCTGAGTCGACGCTCTCGTCCGTCGGGTCCCCCGCCGTGACTGTCTCCTCGCGCTCTCCCCTCGTCGACAGCGCGTCCGCCGTCTCGGCGTCGGCCACCCGGGTGGCGGCGTCGGCGAGCCGTTCGTGGGCGCGGACGAACCGCCAGACGAGATAGACGACGAACAGCCAGACGAGGAGGACGATCGCCGCGAGTATCTGCTGTGTGACGACGACGCCGTAGAGGAGGACGAACGCCCCGACCACGACGACGGCGAGTTTCAGCCGTCGCTCGGTGCGGTCGTCGGGGTCGGTGGAGGGCTCGGACATCGCTTCGGGGCTCTCGGCGGTCTCACAAAAACGGTTCGCGTTCGGTCGGCGCTCAGCTCTCGACTTCCGCTTCGGTCTCGTCGTCACCGCGTTCGACCGGGTCGTCGTTGGGCAGTTGCGTGACCCGCGCTTTCATGATGCGGGTGTTGTCGACCTGCTCGATGCGGATGACGACGCCGTCGTACTCGATCTCCTCGCCCTCCTCGACGAGGCGGCCGGCGCGGTTGAAGATGAAGCCCGCGAGCGTCTCGAACTCCTCACCCTCGGGGAGTTCGAGGTCGAGCACCTCGTTCACCTCGTCGATGTTCACCTCGCCGCGGACGAGACACGTGCCGTCATCGCGGAAGTCGAACGGCTCCTCCTCGTCGCCCTCCAGGATGTCGCCGACGATCTCCTCGACCATGTCCTCCATGGTGATCAGCCCCTCGGTCGTGCCGAACTCGTCGATCACGACGACCATCTGCATCCGCTCGTTCTGGATCTCCTGGAGCAGTTCGTCGACGTTCTTCGACTCGGGGACGTGCAGCGTCGGGTGGACGAGGTCGGTCAGGCGCGCGGTCCCCTCGCCGTAATGTTTCTCGCGGACCAGGTCGCGGATGTTGACGATGCCGATGACGTTGTCGAGGTTTCCGTCGTACACCGGCACGCGCTCGTGGTCGGACTGGACGCACGTCTCGATGGCCTCGTCGAGCGTGGCGTCCTTCGGGACCGCGGTCATGTCGAGTCTGGGCGTCATCACCTCCTTGGCGATGGTGTTGTTGAACCGGAAGATGCGGTCGAGCATCTCGCGCTCGTCCTCCTCGATGACGCCCTCCCGTTCCCCGGTCTCGATCATGTTCTGGATCTCGTCCCGCGTGACGTACGTCGTCTCGATGGCGGAGCGCCCGCCGGTGACACGGTTGATGAGCCGGGTGAGATAGTCGAAGACGACGATGAGCGGAAAGAGGAGGTACTCCGAGAGCTTCAGGGGGCGCGCGATGCGGAGCGCCCACGACTCGGTGTTCTCGACGGCGTACGACTTGGGCGCGCTCTCACCGAACAGCAGGACGAGTGCGGTGATCCCGAACGTCGAGGCGATGACGGCCAGCCCCTGGTTGTCGAGGAGGACCGCCAACAGCCCCGTGGCGATCGAGGTCATCGCGATGTTGACGAGGTTGTTGCCGACGAGGATCGTCACCAGGAGGCGGTGTGGGTCCTCCTTCAGCTGTTTGACTGCCGCGGCACCCGGAACCCCCTCTTCGACCATGTTGTCGACGCGGTGTTTGGCGAGCGAGAACATGGCGATCTCCGAGGAGGAGAAGAACGCGGAGAGACCGATCAGGACGACGATAGCCACTGCTCCGGCGACCGTGACGGTCGTGTCGGTGAGCGGCACCACGTCGGTCAACTGTCCGAGAGCGGTCTGGACGACGGTGGGTGTTTGGAGCAGCGACAAACCCATACAACACCTCCCATTGTCTGGGCGCGAAATTAAGAGTTGTCCATCGACGGTCGTGTCGCGGCCGTCCCAACACCGTCCGGTGGCGACACGCTTAGGCCGGCGACGGTCCAACCGGAGGGCATGACCGACCCGGCACTCACCCTGTACCGACTGCAGGCGTGTCCGTTCTGCGAGCGCGTCGTCCGCACGCTCGACGAACACGGCCTGGACTACCGCTCGCGGTTCGTCGAGCCGATGCACGCCGACCGGAACGTCGTCAAACGGATCTCGGGCAAGCGCACCGTTCCCGCCCTCGTCGACGAGAACACCGGCGTGACGATGTCCGAGTCCGCCAACATCGTCGACTACATCGAGAAGACGTACGGGGAGGGATCGTAGGATGGTCGACTTCGAGGTCGTCTCACTCCCCGAGACGGACCACGTCGGCGTGGGCGAGGTCGCGCCCGACTTCACCCGGCCGCTGGTGACCGACGAGTACTGGGAGGACGTCTCCCTCGCCGACCTCACCGAGGAGGGACCGGTCTGTCTCGTCTTCTACCCGATGGACGGCGCGTTCCCGGCGACGTACATCTGGAACGAGATCCGCGACCGCGCGTGGGGCGATTCGCTGACGGTCGTCGGCGTCTCCATCTCCACGCCGTACGAACACAAGACGTTCATCCACGAACGCGGGATGGACTACCGGCTCTTCTCCGACCCCGCCAACGGCGTGGGCGGGGAGTACGGCATCCCCAACCCGCTCGACGGAATGACGGGCGTCGAAGAGCCACGCCCGGCGGTGTTCCTCCTCGACGGCGACCGCACCGTGACGTACGCCTGGGTCGCCAGCGAGTGGCCCGACTTCCCCGACTACGACGCGGTCGAGGACGCCATCGAGGCGCTCGTCTGAGCCGGCCCGACGCCGAGGAGACACCCGTGACCGACACCCACGCCGACGACACCGACCGACTCAACGCCGCGGCGAGCGCCATCGCCGCCGGCGACCTCGTCGTCTACCCCACCGAAACCGTCTACGGCCTCGGCGCGGATGCGTCGAGCGCCGACGCGATCGAGCGCGTCTTCGACTGCAAGGGGCGCGACCGCGACAAGCCGCTCTCTCTCGGTGTCCCCGACATAGACACCGCTCGTCGGTACACGCGCTTGACGCCGCGCGACGAGCGGTTCATGCGTGCCTTCCTCCCCGGGCCGGTGACGGTCGTCGTCGCCGCCGACCCGTCGCTTCCCGACGCCCTCACCGCGGGCCGCGACCGCGTCGGCGTCCGGATCCCCGATCACGACCTCGCGCTCGCCCTCCTGCGCCGGGTCGCACCGACGCCCGTGACGGCGACGAGCGCGAACGTCTCTGGGACCGGGAGCGTCCGCCGCGTCGCGGACCTCTCCGCACGCGTTCGCGACGCGTGTGCCGTCGTCGTCGACGGCGGCGAGACGCCCGGGGGCGGGAGCACCGTCGTCGACCCCGAACGAGGGGTGATCCACCGCCGGGGCGCGCTGGGCGACGTGGTCGAGGCGTGGCTGGCCGAGGACGCCGCCGGCGAGTAGGACAGTCACAGCCCGAGCAGCGAGCGCATCGACCGCGTTCGGACGCCGCAGCGTTCCCGGTAGGCGCACTCGCGACACTTCGCCGTGTCGCGGAGCCGCGGCGGCGGCCCGTCGAGCGACCGGACGGCCCGGAGCGCGCGTCGGTACGCCGCCTTGGCACGCGTCGTCAACCGCACGGTTCGGACGACCCCGTGGGCCGGATACTCGACTCGCGCCGTCGGGATCGGCTCGCTCCGCTCCCACGACAGCGCTTTCGCGGCCGCGACCGCCTTGACCCGCTGGGGCTCCCACACCCCCCGTTCGGGCGGGCTCCCAGGCGAGACCAGGCTCGGCGTCGGCCCCTCGTCGGTCGCGAGGAGCTTGTGGACGCGCCCCCGGCAGTCCTTCCCGGTGAGCGGGACGTCCGTGGCGCGTGGGTCGGTGAGCGCGGCCCAGTCGTCCCGGTCGGCCAGTCGGTCGAGCGCGTCCCGGTACGCCGCGGGCGACGGCTCGATGGGTTCGGCACGGAGCGCAGCATCGCTCGCGTCGCGCAGTTCGGCGTAGCGAAACGCGAGTCGCTGGCGAGCGCGCGCCGCCGCGGGCGGCCCGTCGTCGCCGTCCCGACGGGCGTAGTACAGTTGCCGCGGGCAGTACGCCGCCCGTCCGAGTTCGGTGAACGTCGGCATCCACGAGACGGTGGCCGCCCGATCTGATTTGAACCCTCGGCCCGCCGTCGGCCTCTCGCACCGGAAACCTTGGTTGATTGATTACTATTCGGGTCCAGCGCGGCCGACGTCACTCGATCGTGGCGTGTCGGAGCCCCCGTCACCGTCGACGCGGAGACCCCTCCGCTTCCACTGGACGCCGCGTTTCGCTCCCCTCGGCCCGGTTCGCGGCTCACACGGCGGACGGACCCTCACCCGACAGTGACGCTCACGGGAACATATATCTCCTCAACTGACCAACTGTACGTCGTCACTGATCACCGCATGGTCGAACTCAGCATCATCATCCCGACGATCAAGCCCGAGTCGGAGATCGTCTGTCTCCGGTACCTCGAGCGCCAGGACTTCGACGACTACGAGGTGATCATCAGGTCCGACCCTGGTGCGTCGAAAGCGCGCAACGCGGGGATCGAGCGGGCGAACGCGGAGAAGCTCGTCTTCCTCGACGACGACTCGATGCCGCGGCCGGGCTACCTGCGGGCGGCGAGTGCGGCGCTCGACGACCACGACGTCGTCGCCGGGCGGGTGTTCCAGCCCGCGGACGCACCGATCACGTACAAACAGCTCCCCTGGTACGACCAGGGCGACGAGGGGCGGCACACGGAGCTCATCGTCGGCTGCAACATGGCCATGCGAACGCGCGTCCTCGACGCCGTCGGTGGGTTCAACGAGGCGTTCTTCCACGGCCACGAGGAGACGGAACTGGGCCGCCGCATCAGCCGACACTTCGACATCTACTACGAGCCCAGCATGGTCGTCGAGCACTACTACGCCTTCTCGATCCGCCAGTACTGGGCGAAAGCGTACCGCCACGGTAGGGCCGACGCCGACTGGTGGGCGGTCGACGCCGTCCCGCTTCGCACGCGGCTGTGGCGGTGCGCGCCGACGAACGTCCTCCGCCGGCAGCCGGTCGAGACTGTCGCGGAACTCGTCGTCAGGTTCGGACGGGCGCGTCGCCTCGCCGCGCAACTCCTCGGACGGGTCGATGTGCCGGTGCCTCGAACACCGCCGTCGACCGAGACGGACGCCGACACGGCGTCACCGTCGCCCCCGCGTCGGGAGTCCGACGGCATCTCGCCCGAGTGACCCACCTCCCTCCGCGGTGTCGATCCTGGGCCCCACAGACGGTTAGTGAGTGCTTGTTTAATGCCTCTTCGGCTGTACTCTTCGTCTGATATGACCTTCAGCGTCGCGTTCATCGGTACGGGTCCGGATCCGAACAACCCCAGCACCGACGGCTTCGCGATGGCGTACCGCCACGCTCCGGGGTATCAGCGGCTCAACGATTGCGAACTGATCGCCTGTGCCGACATCGTCCGCGAGAACGCCGCGGCGTTCGCCGACGCACACGGGATCCCCGCCGACCGCGTCTACACTGACTACCGGGAGATGCTCTCGGCGGTGGAACCCGACATCGTGAGCGTCTGCACGCCGCCGGCCGTCCACGCGGAACTCGTCATCGGCACCGCCCGCAGCGGCGTCGTGAAGGCGATCCACTGCGAGAAGCCTATCGCGCTGACGTGGGGTGACGCCCGGGAGATGGCCCGCGTCTGTGCGGCGGCGGGCGTCCAGCTCACGATCAACCACCAGAAGCGCTTCGGGACCCCGGTCCGCCGGATGAAGGCGCTCGTCGATCGGGGGACGATCGGGACGGTCCAGCGCGTCGAGTTCGGTGCCGAGACGCTGTCCGACATGGGGACGCACTTCTTCGACATCTGCAGCTATCTCACCGACGGCTCGCCCGCCGAGTGGGTGCTGGCGAACGTCGACTACACGGAGGAGAACGTCCTCTTCGGCACCCACAACGAGAACCAGGCCGTCTCGCAGTGGCGGTACGAAAACGGCGTCTACGGGCTCGCCTCGACCGGCCGTGCCGCCGACTTCGTCGGCTGCCAGCTCCGAGTGGTCGGTTCTGGGGGCGAGATCGAACTCGGTGGCGACGACGCCGTATTGCGGTTCCGCGCCGACAGCGGGGACTGGACGACCGTCGACACCGGACTCGACGGCGTCCACAACCCCTCCCCTGGGCGCGTTCGCTCGTTCGTCACTTCGATCGCGAGCAGGCTCTCGACCGGACTCGCCGACCGGCTGACCACGACCACGTACGAGGAACGGGCCATCGAGGAGGTCGTCACTGCCCTCCGGGAGGACCGGGCGTCGGAACTCTCCGTCGACGCGGCGCTCGTGGCCGAGGAACTCATCTTCGCCAGCTGGGAGTCCGCCCGTCGGCGGGGCCGTGTCGACCTCCCCCTGGAGATCGACGACAACCCGCTCGAATCGATGGTCGCCGACGGGAGCCTCACCGTCGCGCCCGCTTCCCCCGCGCCGCCCAGCGTCTAATCGCAGCCCGGCCGATCGCCGGTCGACTGTCGCCGGGCGAGACCGACGGTGCCGGCGTCGCGTCGGTAGGACCGTCCTAACCGGCGTTTCAGCCCCGTGTTCGGCTCTCCGCCGTCCCGGTCGTCTCGTCCTCCTCGGACAGCTCGAACCGGTCACGGGCCCCCGACGCCTTCGCGGCCGCGAGATCGCTCAGCGCCCGGCTCGGTTCGACCAGCGAGTCGGCCGGCGTGTCGAGGCCGTCGGCGAACGCCGCGAGCGACGCCGACGCGCTGTCGAGGCGTCGAGCAGCCGCTCGGGCCGTCCGTTCGGCCTGTTCGGCCGAGCCGTTCCGCCGGAGGGCGAGCGCCGATTCGAGCTTCCCGACCCCGTTCGTGAACTCCCCGAGCGGGCCGCGTAGCGCGCCGAACGCGCGCATCTCGGCGTCGAACTGCTCGCGCTTCCCGCGGTAGGTCGACGCGTCGAGCGCCGGGAGCGCGGCCGTGGCCTCGGCGGTCGTCTCCTCGACGATCGTCCTGTACGGTCCGCGGGCGATCCGCCGGTCGGTGTCCATCTCGTCGATCGCGGCCCCGGCGGCCCCGGCGTCCGTGTCGGCGAACGCGTCGCGGGCGACCTGCAGGTGACGGTACGCGCCGAGGAGCGCGACCTGCACCTCCGCGGCCGCCGCGAGGAACCGCCTCGTCGTGGCGAGGCGCTCGACGGTCGCCGCTTGGCGCTCCGTCACTGCCGCCTCTCTGGCCCGTTCGATCTCCCTCGTCGCCTCCGAGACGCCCGCCTGGACGCTCCGATCGCCGAACCCCGTGTACGAGGCGTCGGTCGCGAGGATCGTCTCTCCGGCGTCCCCTCGGTACTGTTCGACCACCGCACCGAGGGTCGATTCGACCGCTGCGATCGCCTCCCGTGCCCGCCGTTCCTCCGACGTCGGCGTCTCCGTGGGAGCGTCCGTCGCCGTCGACGTGGCGGTGTCGGTCGGCGTCGTGGTCGCCGTGTCGCTCGGTGCCGTCGTCGCTGTTGGTGCCTCCGTCGGCCGCGATGTCTGCGTCCCCGGGTCGCTGGTCGCGTTACAGCCGGCGACCGCGGTCGCGAGGAGAGCGAGGAACGGTCGACGTTCCATGAGCGACAGCCGTGTAGTT
Organism: Salinigranum marinum; assembly: GCF_024228675.1. Taxonomy (NCBI): domain Archaea; kingdom Methanobacteriati; phylum Methanobacteriota; class Halobacteria; order Halobacteriales; family Haloferacaceae; genus Salinigranum; species Salinigranum marinum. The sequence continues at coordinate 3,475,567 of NZ_CP100461.1, forward strand.
GGATATACATATTTTGTGTTACATTCCTGTGTCGGAGACGTTCTGTGGTGGCCGAGCAGCTTGGTGTGTCCCCCCGTCCGCGCAACGAAACGCTTTACACCCACGCTGGCCCAGGTTCGAGTGCGGGACCGTGGGTTAGCCTGGTATACTTCGGGCCTTGGGTGCCCGTGACCCCGGTTCGAATCCGGGCGGTCCCATTCCACTTTTTGCTCGGTCGCTTCGCTTCCTCGCAAAAAGGTGGGGAAAAACAGTAGTTGCGGATTCGCACTCGACGAGGCCGAACGTAGTGAGGTCTCGGCCCAGTTCGAATCCGGGCGGTCCCATTCCACTTTTCGCTCGGTCGCTCCGCTTCCTCGCAAAAACGTGGGGAAAAACAGCAGCAGAGGAGTCGAACCAGTCCAGTCAAGCACAGCGAACGCAGCGAGCGAGCACGTCTGGGCGAGGTTCGAATCCGGGCGGTCTCATTCCACCAGCTTTTACACTGCGGGCTGACTCCGCCACCCCTCGGTAAAACCTGGATCAAAAGCACTCCTCCCTCACTCCGCTTCGCTCCGTTCGGTCGTCGGCCCGCGACTCGCTTCGATCGTCGCGGTCAGTACGGTCTCTCAGAAGAGGAACGTGAGACGGTCAAGGCACCAGTCGTCCGGTCGTCGCTCGCGGTCGGTCGACGCCCGTGCCGGCATCGGCAACTCGGACGGGTTCGATACACGAACGTGTCTATAATTCGGGCAGAAACGCAATATTTGGTCCGTTTCGTTCCACATTTATGCGTACCCCCCGAACGAGCGAGCCGAGATGATCCCCGAAGCCGGCGACGTCCCGCCGGACCGTTCGGACCCGTGGCGCATCACCCACGTCGGCCGTCGCGTGCGCTGGTCGGACGCGACACACAGCTGCGCGGCGTGTGGGGACTGCGTCGAACTGGACAGCCGCCATTACTACGTCTCGATGAGCGACACCTCGGCGGGTCGGATCCGACGACGCTCCGACGACGAACTCGTCTTCTGCCGGACGCGCTGTCTCGAACGCTGGGCGTAACGGTCGCCTGCGCCGTGCGACCGGTACCGAGTCGGTCGACGGCGCTCGTCAGAGCCCGAAGAAGAAGACGATCCCCAGCGTCGTGACGGCGACGAACACCAGCTGGAGCGGTCCACCGACCCGTATGTAGTCGGTGAACTTGTACCCTCCTGGGCCGTAGACGAAGAGGTTCGTCTGATACCCCACAGGCGTCATAAAGGCGGTCGACGCCGCGAAGGTGACCGCGAGGACGAACGAGAAGGCGTTCGCGCCGAGCGTCGTCGCGGCCTCGACCGCCACGGGGATCATCAACACGACGGAGGCGTTGTTGGAGATGACGTTGGTCAGAAGCGCCGTCACCACGTAAAAGAGCGCGAGCACGCCGACGAGCGGGAGGAGCGTCGAACTCGCCACGACCCCCTCGGCGATGAGCGCCGCCGCGCCCGTTCGCTCCATAGCGATGCCGAGCGGGATGACCCCCGCGAGGAGGAAGACGACGTCCCACTGGACGGCGTCGTAGATCTCGGTTGGGCGGAGACAGCCCGTCGCCACCATGGCCACCGCGCCGGCGAGCGCCGAGACGACGATCGGGACGAAGTCGAGCGCGGCCAGCGCGACGACGGCGGCGACGATGCCCACGGCGACGAGGATCTTCGACTCGCGGAAGTCGTGACGCTCGACCTCCTGGGCGACGATGAAGTTGCGGTTCCGATCCAGTTGCTCGATGCTGTCCGCCGACGCCTGGACGAGCAGGGTGTCGCCGACGCGGAGCTGGACGTTGTCGAGGCGGTTGCGGACGAGTTCGCCACCCCGGCGGAGCGCGAGGACGGTCGCGTCGTACCGCTGGCGGAACCGCGCGGTAACGAGCGACTCGCCGACGAGCGACGACCCGGGCGCGACGACGACCTCGACGAGGTTCTGCCCTCGTTCGGCCGTCTCCAGTTCGGCCTCGTCCACCCTGACCGGGACGAGGTCGAGCCCCTCGGCGTCGAGCAACTCCACCAGCGTATCGCGGTCGGTCCGCAGGGCGAACACGTCGCCGACCTGGATCTCCTTCGGACCGAGCGGTTCGAGGAACACCTGGTTGTGGCGGATCAGTTGCAGGAGGTCGACGTCGAAGTCGGTTTCGACGAGCGCCTCTTGGACCCGCATCCCGACGAGCGGCGAGTCCTCGCGCACCATCACCTCGGTGAGGTAGTCGGCCATCTCGAACTCCTCGGTGAGGTCGACCCGTGGTTTGATCCGCTCGGGGGTGAGGTAGCGCCCGAGGGTGAGGAGATAGAGCGTGCCGACGACCGAGACGACGATCCCCAGCTGTGTGAACTCGAACATCCCGAACGGACGGCCCAAAAGGCGTGCCGACAGCTCCGAGGCGAGGATGTTCGTCGAGGTGCCGACGAGCGTCAACATCCCGCCGAACATCGACGCGTACGACAGCGGCAGGAGGAGCTTCGACGGGGAGGTGCCGCCCCGCTCCGCCAGATCCGTCACCATCGGCAGGAGGATGGCGACGGCGGCGGTGTTGTTGATGAAGCCGGAGATCGGCCCCACGACGCCGACCGTCGCACCCAGCTGTCGGCCCTCGCTGTCGGCGGTGTACCGCGAGATGAACGCGCCGAGCTTCTGGACGATGCCCGTCCGCTGGACGCCCTCCGAGAGGATGAACATCGCGAGCACGGTGAGCGTCGCGGCGTTGGCGAAGCCCGACAGTCCCTCTTCGGGGGTGACCATCGGGATCGGCGCGCCGAGGACGCCGACCTCGACGAAGAGCCCCGAGACCGGTTCGACGAGCATCAGCGCGACCATCACCGAGATGGCGGTCACGTCGACCGGAACCGGCTCCGTGGCGAACATGACGAGCGCCACGAGGATGAGCGCGAACACGACGACGATCCCGGGCGTGAGCGCGACCACGACCGGCACGTTGCTACCAGGGGGCAAAAGCGTGGTGAATAGTGGGCAACGACGACGTCTACTCGATCCGCGGCCGGACCACTCGTACCCGATAACCGACCGCGCCGACGGTCCGCTCGATCCCACGCGTCACGGCGACACCACGGAGCCACAGTCTCCCGGGATCACCGCCGGCGGCGACACCGTGGCGTTCACGAACTCTGTAATTTTACTCGGATCACAGTAAACTTCTTTTAGCCGGAGACCGATCCGTACGGTAATGGCAACACAACAGCACGCGTCGAAACGAGCGTACTCCTGCCCACGGTGTGACGGAGCGGTCGTCTTCGCCCACCAGTCGTGGAGCTGTGTCGACTGCGGCTACGTCCCGCGACACGCCGCGGACTGAACGCACTTCCCGTGGGCCGACGCCGTCGGTCCCGGTGATCCCCGAACGGCGAGCGCGATCCCCGCCGCTCGGCACGCCCGGTGATCTCGCTCGCTTCCTGTGGAGTTCGCGCGAAAAAAGCCGCACCAGCATGGGGAGAGACCAAGCCGAGTCTCGAGGTCGTGGGTCGGTCCCCGGCCGACCGCGCGCTCAGTCCGCGCTCGACCCCTCCCTGAGGACGCCTGCTTGCTCCGCGCGGTCGACGATCCGCCGGGCCATCTTGTTCGTCGCCTCGTCGACCATCTCGCCGTCGACGCTCACCGCGCCCTTCCCGGCGTCCATCGCCGCGGCGTACTCGTCGACGATCCGCCGGGCCCGCTCGGCCTCGTCGGGCGAGGGTGCGAACACCTCGTTCGCGGGTTCGATCTGCGAGGGATGGATCGCCCACTTGCCGTCGCAGCCGAGCAACGAAGCGTGTCGGCAGGAGTCGCGGAAGCCCGCCGTGTCCTCGATGTCGGCGAAGGGGCCGTCGATGACCTGTAGCCCCTCCGCCTTGGCCGCGTGGGCGAGCCGGGCGAGTTGGTAGTGCCAGTAGTGTCCCGGATAGCCCTCGCCGGAGCCGATCGTGAGCCCGGCCGCGCCGACACTCGCGGTGTAGTCGCCGGGGCCGAAGACGAGCGACTCGATCCGGTCGGAGGCGCGCGCGATCTCGGGCGCGTTGGTCATCCCGCTCGCCGATTCGATCTGACACTGCAGGCCGATTTCGCCCTCGGGGAGCCCCTCGTTGACCTCGACCTGCGTGAGGAGGTCGTCGACGGTCCCGACGTACGACGCGTCGTGGCACATCGGTACCATGATCGTGTCGAGGTGCCGGCCCGCCGCGCCCACCACCTCGATGACGTCGTCGTACCACCACTGCGTCTCGACGCCGTTCATCCGGAAGCACGGCTTCGTCTCCGACCAGTCGTACTCGCAGAGCCCCTCGATGACGTTCGCGCGCGCCCCGATCTTCTCCGAGGGAGCGACGCTGTCTTCGAGGTCGAGGAACGCCTCGTCGGCCCCCGACGTCGGCGCGCGCTCGATCATCTTCGGATCGCTCCCGGGCGTCGCCAGCTGCGATCGCCGGAGCGTCACCTCGTCAGTCATCGTCGCTTTCGCTGGTCACCGGGGCGCTCTGCTCCTCGGTGAACCCCTCCGAGCCCTCGATGCGCTCGCGCGCCAGCGGATCGAACTCCATCTCGATGTCTTGGTAGCGCGAGACGAACGAGAGTTCGTGGTGCGACTCGGTCGGGTGGTCGAGATAGCGTCCTTCGAGACCGAACTGCGCCTCCTCGTCGGCCTCCGCGAGCCGCTTGAAGTCCTCGTAGACGGCGTGTGCGCCCGAGTGCAGGCCGAACAGCGTGATGAAGATGTACTTGTACCCCATCTCGCCCAGCTCGGCGAAGGTGAGCGGGTCCTCCTCTTCGGACCACGCGAACGACGACGAGTAGTTGAACGCGAGGTCGAGGTCGGGGTGGGTCTCGTGGATCGTCTCGGCGTACTGGACGGCGTCCTCCCGACTGGGGTCGGGCATCTCCGGCCAGACGAGGTCGACGCCCGCGTCGGCGTAGATCCGCCCCCGTTCGAGGTGCTCCTCCCAGTCGCCGTTCGCCGAGCCGTAGGCGTCGGTCCGGGCGATGATCACGGTGTCTTCGGACTGCTTCGCGTCGACGGCCGCGTCGAACCGCGACCGGGCCTCCTCGCGCGAGACGATCTGCTTGCCCGCGATGTGGCCACAGCGCTTGGGCGAGGTCTGATCCTCGATGTGGATCGCTGCGACGCCGGCCTTCTCGTACTCGCGCACCGCGCGGCGGACGTTGTGGATGCCGCCGTAGCCGGTGTCGCAGTCGGCGATGACCGGGATGTTACACGCCTCGACGATCCGCTTTGCGTTCTCGACCATCTCGGTCATCGTCACCATCTCCAGGTCGGGGAAGCCGAACTGTCCCAGGACGGTCGAGTAGCCCGACATGTACGCGGCGTCGTGGCCCGTCATCTCCGCGAGCCGGGCGTCGAGCGCGTGGTAGAGGCCGGGCGCGAAGACGAACGGCTCCTCGTCGAGTTTCCGCCGTAGCTCCCGTCCCATCGGGTTGTCGATGTCGCGGGTGAACGTGTCCGAATCCATCTCGGTCGGTTCGAGGGGCGCGTCGCTCATCGCTCGTCCTCCAGTCGGCGCTCGATCCGGTCGAGTTGCGCGCGCATCGTCTCCAGTTCCCGGCGGAGCTGCGTGGTAGAATCGACGCCGTTCGGCCCCAGATCGGGACAGAGCGGCGCTTCGGTCTCTTGTTCTTCGCGGTCGGTTCGGCTGTCGGTTCGTCGGGTCGTGTCGGAGTGCGTGCTCATGTTATCGTCGTATCGGAGGCTTCGGTTGGCGTGTCGAGTCGGTCGGGGTGCGGTCGGTCGCTCCGGATACGTGTACGGTCGTCATTGGCGCATCTCGGGCAACGACAGACCTACGAATAAAGTTTATGATCTATAATGATAATATTCTATAATCAACTATTATTCTGCACACCGATTTTAGGTGTATAAATGTTTGTCATTGTCTAGCATAATTCTTATTTCGACGCAGAACAGGTTCCTATCGGGCGCAGAACTGTTCGATAACCGATTCTCAACCAATCAATTGAAAGTGTAGAACAAAAATGTAATACTTGGTTGTCATTATTTCGGATTCGTTTCCTCGGTAAACCAGGCGGTGGTCCGGTTCATCGGCCGTCTCACCAAGAGATTCGTCACCTGCAGATGAACTTTTACTTTCGGAGAAGTAATCATGCGACGTACTGAACGGACCGTCTGACTTCCCGCCGACGAGCCACGACCGATAGACGAACGCCCCTGTGGACGGTCGGCGCGACGGAGGGACGCTCACCGTCGCTCCGGGGAAGCGACTGAGCTTCTCGTCGCGGACGGGACTCGTCGTCGAGGACGGCGGCCGTCTCGACGCGGTCGGGTCGTGCGCCGAACCCATACTGTTCACGGGCGAGGGGGCGACCCGGGGCGTCTGGCGGAGCGTCCAGCTCCGCGAGAGCGCCGGCCCCTCGACCCTCTCGCACGTCATCGTCGAGGACGGCGGCTCGCACTCGCACGCCCACGCGTCGGCCGCGGCGAATCTCGCGGTCGGCGCGAAGCGGTTCTCCATGACAAACTCGACGATCCGCGAGAGCGGCGACTACGGTGTCGTCTTCGAGCACGCAGCGGCGGTCGACGCGTTCACAGACAACCACGTGACTGCCAACGCCCACGCAGGGTTCGGGACGCCGCTGTCAGCCGGGGTGCTGGACACCTCCTCGTCGTACACCGGCAACGACGAGGACGCCTGGATCGTGGACGACGACGCCCTCGACGACGACGTGACGTGGGCTGCGATCGACGTTCCATACCGCGTCATCGACGACACCGACATCGACGTGGCGGGACACCTGACGATCGCACCGGGGGTGACCGTCGAGTTCGGACATCGCTCGTCGCTGATCGTCGAGGACGGCGCGCTGACGGTCGTCGGGATCGATCCCGACACGGAGGCGTCGAGGCCGATCACCTTCACGGGGGCGCAGAAGACGCGCGGCTACTGGCGCGGGATTCAGTTTTACAACTCGAACCGAGAGGAGAACCGACTCCGGAACGCCGTCGTCGAGTACGGCGGCGGCGACCCGCAGTTCTCGCACGCGAGCGGACGCGGCAACGTCGTCGTCTCGGGCGGGAGCCGTCTGGTGATCGTGGGGAGTACGGTCCACGGGAGTGCCGGCTACGGCATCTTCGCCGGGTCGAAGGCGTCGGTTACGATCGCGGGGAACGATTTCTCCCGGAACGCTGACGGCCCACAGCTCTGATCGGACACCTCCGAACGGGCCACGAACCCGTCACGCTACGCGCTCACGCGACTCACTCTTCGGCCGATGTCGTCGGTCTTAATCCGCTCGCGCCCCACCTCACAGGTAGTGACACCAGCCATCGAGGTTGCAGACCTCCGCAAGCAGTACGGCGACGTACAGGCGCTGAAGGGCGTCGACCTCACGGTCCCCGAGGGATCCTTCTTCGGGCTTTTGGGTCCGAACGGCGCGGGCAAGACGACGTTCATCAACGTCCTCGTCGGACTCGTCCGCAAGAGCGGTGGCCGGGCCGAAGTGTTCGGTCACGACGTCGAAGCCGACTACCGGGGCGCGCGCGACCGCATCGGACTCGCGCCCCAGGAGTTCAACGTCGACCGGTTCTTCCCCATCCGCGAAGTGTTGGAGCACAAGGCGGGCTACCACGGCGTTCCCCGGTCGGCGGCCCGCGAGCGCGCCGAGGAGGTGCTGAAGCGCGTCGGCATCTGGGAGAAACGCGACACGCGCTTCGACTGGCTCTCCGGCGGGATGAAACGCCGGTTCGTCCTCGCCCGGGCGCTCGTCACCGACCCCGACCTCCTGATCCTCGACGAGCCCACCGCGGGCGTCGACGTTCAACTCCGAAGGGACCTCTGGGAGCTCATCACCGAACTCAACGACCGCGGCACCACGATCTTACTCACCACCCACTACATCGAGGAGGCCGAGCGCCTCTGCGACGAGGTGGCGATCCTCGACGACGGCCGCGTGGTCGAAGTGGCCAGCCCCGACGAACTGATGAACCGCGGGACCGACCGCGTCCGGGTCACGCTCCGCAATCCCCCCAAGAAAGTCCCCGACATCGTCGCCGGCAACGGGCAGGTCGAGGCCGTCGAACTCACCGACTCCGACATCGTCGTCACCGCCCGCCAGGGCGGCCTGCTCGCACCCGACCTCGTCCGCGAACTCGACCGCAAGGGTTTCGAGATCGTCGACATCGACATCTCCCGGACCTCGCTGGAGGAAGTGTTCGTCGAGATGACCAACTCCCAGGAGACGATCCCCGCGGGCGACGACGAGTCCGAATCCGAGTCCGAGACCGAAGTCGAAGTCGGGGGTGCCCGGTAGATGTCCGCCCTCGGCACGGTGTTGGCCCTCGTCTCGAGCGTCACGAGCGTCGGCTTTCGGACGCTGGCCCGCCGCGAGATCGAGCGCTTCCTCCGCCGGCCGAAAAACACGTTCGCCCCGCCGCTGATCACGAACGTGCTGTACTTCTCGGTGTTCGGGGTGATCCTCGGCGAGCGCATCAGCACGATCAACGGCGTCCCGTACATCCTCTTCATCCTCCCCGGGCTCGTCGTCCTCGGGGCGATCTCCAACGCGTTCGAGAACGCCTCCTTCTCCATCTTCCACGGCCGGTGGAACCGCTACATCGAGGAGTCGCTCACCTCGCCGCTGTCGTACTCGACGATGGTCGGGGCGTACACCGTCGCGGGGGCCGTCCGCGGGCTCATCGTCGGCGTCCTCATCGCGGTCATCGGCGCGCTCTTCACGCCGGTGGGGGTCGCCCAGCCGATCTACCTCCTGGCGTTCGCCCTCGTCATCACCCTCCTCTTCTCGTCGTTCGGCATCGTCGGCGGCCTGTGGGCCGACGACTTCGACGACCTCACCATGCTGAACCAGTTCATCCTCCGGCCGCTGGTGTTCTTCGGGGCCGTCTTCTACTCGCTCGGCGAACTCCCGGGGTTCCTCCGCACCCTGTCGCTCGCCAACCCCATGGTGTACATGGTCAACGGCGTCCGGTTCGGCTTCCTCGGGCAGAGCGAGGTCGACCCCAACGCCTCGCTCGTCGTGCTCTCGGTGATGACGGTCGTCCTCGTCGGCGTCAACGTCGCGCTGTTCAAACGCGGTTACGGGCTGACCGAGTGACCGCGTCTCCTCGGTGCTCGCCGATCGTGACCTCTCCGGTCACGTGTGGGTGAAACGGCTGTTTGACTCTCGCGAACCGATTTTTACGGACGACTCTTCGCTCGGGACGCATGGCATTCGACACGGATTCGAAGACGGCCGCGTACGTCGTGGCCGTCGTCGCAGCGATCGTCGTGAGCGCGGCCCTCGCGCCCGTGGTCTGGGACTACGGCACCCGCTCCGAGGGGAGCGTCGCTGTCGTCCCCATCACCGGCTTCGTCTCATCCTCTTCGGTCGATTCGGTGGCCGACGACCTCCGCGAGGCCCGCGAGAACGAGAGCATCGACGCCGTCGTCCTCAAAGTGGACAGCCCCGGCGGCAGCGCCGCGGCGAGCGAACGGCTCTACCTGGCGGTCCAGCGCACCGCCCAGGAGATGCCCGTCGTCGCCAGCGTCCAGTCGATGGGCGCGTCGGGTGCGTACTACGGGATGCTCCCCGCCGAGCGGGTGTACGTCACGCCCGCGTCGATGGTGGGGAGCGTCGGCGTCCGAGGGACGGTCCCGCCGCCCGCCCCGGGTTACGAGATCCGCTCGGGCCCCGACAAGGCGTCAGGGACGATGGACCAGCGGCGCGAACAGATCGAGACGCTCCAGCGCGCGTTCGTCGGCACGGTGATGAAACACCGCGGTGACGACCTCTCGATCTCCCGCGAGCAGGTCGCCCACGCCAAGGTGTACACCGGCGCGCGGGCGGTCGACAACGGGATGGCCGACCGCATCGGACCGCTCTCCGAGGCGGTCGACGACGCCGCCTCGATGGCGGGCCTCGCCGACTACGACGTGGTCGAGAAAGAACAGCCGCGGCGGGGTGGCATCATCCTCGCGTCCACGGAGAACGAGACGGTCGTGGTCGAACCCGGGATCGGCTACCGCGGCGTCGACACCACGCGGCTGTTGATGGTTCACGGCGAAGTGAACCTCGACGGGGAGGTGATCGCGAATGCGAGCGCGTGAGCTCCTCCGCGTCGGCGGCGTCTTCGTCCTCGTCGTCGGACTCCTCCTCGGCGGCACGGGGATCGCGGCGTTCGCGACCGAGTCGACCCCGGCGTACACGCCGGTCGAGAACGAGCAGTTCCAGCCGTCGGCGCTCCTGCCGGCCGCGGACGACGAGACGGGCACAGTCGAGATGGACGCGGCCGGCGAGAAGACGGTCGTCGTCGACATGGCCCACGGCAACGCCATCGACGAGTCCGATCTCGAACCGATGACGTCGGCGCTCGTCCGCAACGGCCACGAGGTGCGCGTCCACAGCCAGGGCGACCTGAACGCGTCGCTCCGCCGCGCGGACGCCTACGTCGTCGCCACGCCGCGACAGCCCTTCTCTCCCGACGAGGTGGCCGGTATCCGCGCGTTCGTCGACGCGGGCGGCCGCCTCCTGCTCCTCTCCGAACCGCCGAAGACCACCGTTCAGGGCGGCCTGTTCAGCGTCTCCTTCAGCACCGTCGGCGACACCCACACCGGCGTCGCCTCCGGCTACGGGCTCGGGTTCGGCGACGGCTACCTCTACGACATGGCCGACGACGGCCACTTCAAATCCGTCGCCGCCGAGCCGACCAGGAGTGAGGGCCTCGCCGCCGGCGTCGACCGACTCGTCCTCCGCGAGGCGGTCCCCGTCGCCGCGAGCGACGACGCCACGGTCGTCGCGAGCGACGCCGGCGAGACGACGCTCTCGACCACGCGCCGCGCCGGCGACCACGCGCTCGTCGCCCGCAACGGCGGCGTCGTCGCCGTCGGCGACACGGACTTCCTCCGGAGCGAGAACGCCGCGACAGCCGACAACGAGGTCTTCATCGGGAACCTCGCGGCGTTCCTCGTGAGCGGCGAGAAGACGCCCGGCGCACCGAAGCCGCCGGGCGAAGAGGAACCGCGGTCGCCGGGCGGTCCCGCCCCGAGACCCGGTCCCGCGCCACCGTCGGGCGGCGGTGACGAACCGGGGCCGACGCCGTCCCCCGCCCCGACGCCGGCGTAACGCGGTCGACACGTCTTTTTCTCCGCGGTCGGTCGACGGACGTATGACCGTTCTCGTCACCGGCGCCGCCTCGGGCATCGGCCGCGCGACCGCGACCAGACTCGCCGCGCGTGGGCACCGGGTCGTCGGCGTCGACGTCGACGCCGAGGGATTGGCGTCGCTCCCGCCGACCGTCGAGACCCGCGTCGCCGACGTGACCGACGAGTCACGCGTCCGTGAGGTCCTCCCGTCGGACCTCGACGCGCTCGTCAACTGTGCCGCGACGTACGAACTCGGCGCGGTCGAGGACGCCGACTGGGACCGGGTGGAAGCGCAGTTCCGCGTCAACGTCTTCGGGACGCTCGCGGTCACCCGGGCGGCGCTCCCGCGTCTCCGGGAGAACGGTGGCCGAGTCGTCACGCTCTCGTCCGTGCTGGGCCGGGCGTCGCTCCCCCTCCACGGCGTCTACGCCGGGACGAAACACGCCCTCGAAGGGATCTTCGACGCGCTCCGCGCCGAACAGTCCGCCGTCGACGTCGTCCTCGTCGAACCCGGCGCGGTCGGGACTGGACTGAACGAGCGGGCGAAAGCCGCGCTTCGCGGGTACGACGACTCGCCCCACCGCGCGCTGTACGACCGCGTCGACGCCCGCTACGACCCCGGCGGCGTCCCGCCCGAACGGGTCGCCCGGGTGGTCGTCGACGCGGTCGAGTCGGCGTCGCCAGCCGCGCGCTACCCCGTCACTGGACAGGCGCGGCTCCTCCTCGCCTGCCGGGCGCTGCTGCCGGAACGCGTCTACGACCGCCTCGCGCTCGCCCGCGTCCGCAACCCGAGCGTGCTCCGCGCCGCCGCCGCCCTGCTCGTCGACGCCGGCCGCCGTGCGCTCCGCCGTCGGGAGTAGCGCTCGGCCGGGTACACGCGGGGTATTTTACACCCGTGCGCTGAAGCGTGGGTATGCCGGCTCCGGATCTCGACCGTTTTTCGTCCCGTCGCTCGACCGTCTACGGCTCTCGTGGTGTCGTCGCCACCAGCCAGCCGCTCGCCGCCGAAGCTGGCGTCGAACTCCTCCGGACAGGAGGCAACGCCTTCGACGCCGCCGTCGCGACCGCCGCGGCACTGAACGTCGTCGAGCCGATGAGCACCGGCCTGGGCGGCGACGTCTTCGCGCTCTACCGGACCGCCGACGGCGACGTCGGCGCGCTCCGGTCCTGCGGCGGAGCCCCCGCCGCGGCGACCCTCGACGCGGTCCGCGAGGCGGTCGGCGGGGAGTCCGACGACGGCGCGTCGATGCCGTTCCGCGGGCCGCACACGGTGACCGTCCCCGGCACGGCCCGCGGGTGGGAGACGACGGTCGACGAACTCGGGCGACTGACCCTGGCGGAGTGTCTCGCCCCCGCCGTTCGGTACGCGACCGAGGGCTACCCGGTGAGCGAGGTCATCGCCGCCCAGTGGGACCACGGCGAGGACCTCTTCGAGGACGACGCCCGTGACGCGTTCCTGTTCGACGGTCACGCCCCCGACGTCGGCCAGCAGATCCGGCTTCCGGCGCTCGGTCGCACGCTCGAACGGATCGGCGAGGCGGGCGCGGACGTCGTCTACGAGGGCGACGTGGGCGAGGCGATCGTCGACGCCGTCCGGTCGAAGGGGGGCTTCCTCTCGATGGACGACCTCGCCGCGTTCGAGCCGGAGTTCGTCGACCCGGTCTCGACGACGTACAACGGCTGTGAGGTGTACGAACTCCCGCCGAACAACCAGGGGCTCGTCGCGCTGGAGGCGCTGAACGTCGCGAGCGAGGTCGGCGCGCCCGAGGCCGAGGGGGTCGAACGGCTCCACCTCCTCGCCGAGGCGACGAAACTCGCCTTCCACGACGGCCATCGGTACATCACGGATCCCGACCACGAGGAGATGCCGCCACTGAACTCCCGGTCGTGGGCGCGCCAGCGGGCGACTCGGATCGGCCCGGAGGCGACCGGGGACGTCTCGTTCCTGCCGCGGAGCCGCGCGGAGGACGCCGACACCGTCCTCCTCTGCGTGGCCGACGACGCGGGCAACGTCGTCTCGTACATCAACTCCCTGTTCGCGGGCTTCGGCTCCGGGCTCGTCGCGGGCGAGACGGGCATCGCGCTCCAGAACCGCGGTGCGTCGTTCTCGCTCGATCCCGACCACCCGAACCGGCTCGCCCCCGGCAAGCGACCGTTCCACACCCTGATCCCGGGGCTCCTCGACTTCGCGCCCGACGACGCGCGCGATGACTGGGCCGCCTTCGGCGTCATGGGCGGGTTCATGCAGCCGCAGGGACACGTCCAAGTCGTGTCGAACCTCGCCGACCGCGACCTGCCCGTCCAGCGTGCGCTCGACGAACCGCGGTGGCGCTACCGGGAGGACGGCACGCTCGCCGTCGAAGAGCGTCTGCCGGGGGCGACGAAGCTCGCCCGCCGGGGCCACGACGTCCGGGTGCTCCCGCCGGGCCAGTTCGGCGGGGCACAGCTCGCGCGGAACGACGACGGAACCCTCTCGGGGGCGACCGAGCCCCGCAAGGACGGCACCGTCGCGCCGTACTGAGGCGTCGGTCGTCCCTACACCCACACCCAGACGACATCGCCGTGGCCGGTCGCCGGCACGCCGACGTCGACCTTGATGTCGACGAACCAGACCGCGTCCGCGAGTTTGACCTCGGCCGTGTTGATCACGACCCGCTCGACGGCGTGGGTGTGTGTGGTGCCGTCCGCCTCTCGCACCGTCACCGTGTAGTGGTCGCGCGCCTCCGGCGTGATGACCGTCTGGACGTCTTCGTAGCTCACCGTTCCGTCCGCGAACCGGGCCGGCGTGGTCAGTGTGGTGTCGGACATGGTCTCGTCACGTAGCGGAAAGCGACCCCGCCCTCCGTCTCCGTACACCCTCACGTCGGACGGGAGTGACTTCACCAAGCGGTCGGTGTGGCCCCGTTAACCGAGGGTTTAACCGCGGGAGACCGCCGTCTCCAGTCGCCGTTCGAGCCCCGGCTGTGTGTCGGCGTCCCCCGATAACGACCCGTTATCGGCCCGCGGACCCCGCGAGCGGTGACGGGCGGTGGGTGACGCCTCGCTCGGCGCACGTTCCGGTCGGTCTCGCGTACGCCAGCGAGTGGACAGAGCCAAGTCTCTGCGAGGGGAGGAGCGAGCATGCGACAGTTCGTGGTCACGGGACACGACGCGCCCACGACGGCCGACTTCTCGCTCGACGACCTGCCGAGCGGGGCTGGGCGACTCGACGTCCTCTGTCGGTGCGTCGGTGCCGCGTTCTTCCTCTCGCACGCCATCCGCGAGGACGTCCGAGTGCATCTCGTCCTCGCGGACGCCTTCACCGTCACGTTCGACGGCCGGGAGCTCCGGCGACTGAACCCCGACGAGCGGAGCACGGCCGCGCTCGTCCGCGCCGCCCTGCAGGAACGCGACGAGGCGATCGGGCACATCCCCGCCGAGACGAGCCCCGGGGTCTCGATCCGACGGGTCGGCTTCGAGCAGACGCTCCGGGACGTCGCCAGCGAATCGACGGTCGTCGAACTCCACGAGGACGGCACGCCGGTCGTCGACATCGACCCCCCAGACGATCCGGCGTTCGTCCTCTCGGACCACCGGGACTTCTCGACCGCCGAAGCCGACCTCCTCGCCGACCTCGCCGACGAGCGCGTCCGACTCGGGCCGCGGGCGATCCACGCGGACCACGCGATCACCGTCGCCCACAACTACCTCGACACCGCGGGCTACGCGCAATACTGACGGACAGCGCCGGGGAGACGGCGGATCACAACTGTTAAACACGGCCCTGTCATGAGTGAGAGGTGCGGGCCGGTGGGGTAGCTTGGTATCCTTCGGCCTTCGGGTGGCCGTAACCGCAGTTCGAATCTGCGCCGGCCCATTTTCACCCCACTTCGCAACGACGAGCGACAGCGAGGAGTCCGTAGTGGGTGTGAAATGCACGCCAAGCAGATTCGGGCAGGGAAGTCGCAGCGCGAACGAAGTGAGCGACCGTCTTCCCGTGTTCGACATCTGCGCCGGCCCACTTCTCCCGCGTTCGCAACACGAAAACCGGCAGCGACGCGTGGCTCGCCGCAAACGGCACTGTCGACACGCTCCGTGAGGAGCGGGTCGTCACGAGTGCTGAACGGCCTCGGCACTCACGACTCACAATCTATCCATAGTGAATGTGTTTATATCGTCTATAGAGCCCGCTCGTCCCGTTACTGTTCGTCCAGCATCTGGATGCCGCGCTCCACGACCGCCTCGGTCACGAAGAGACTCGTCTCCTGCTGGAGTGCCCGCATACGGGAAGCCGACTCGTCTCTATCGAGCAATCTGCGGCCGTAACCGAGCGCGATGACGCCGATAGAACCGCGTACTTCGATACCCGCGTCGGATGCCGCCTTTCGGGCGGCGAGATCGTCGGTTAGGAGAACGACTCCCCGCTCTTCGGCGACTGCAATCGCGGCGCGTTCCCCGGCGTCTAACTCTTCATCCCTGACCCGGCTTTCATCGGCTTCGACGAGTTCGTACGAGAGGTCGGCCAATCCGTCCGGAATACCACCGGTGTCGACCTCCTTGTAAACCGTCTCTGGAATGAGGAGTGTGTCAAACGTCGCGAGCAGTTCGAGTGAATCGATTTCAGCTAGGTGAATGAGTGGCCCTGCATCAGAAACAGCCGCGAGTGTCACGCGTTCAAGCCCCAATCGACGTCTTCCTCGACAACCTCACGTTCTTGCTCTACCCGCTCGACTTTCGTCCGACCGACACGCTCGATTGCTTCTTCGCGGTCGAGTTCGCCGTCGAGGTACTGCGCGAGAACGAGGTCCTCCCACAGGTCTTCGAGGCCGCGTTCGAGTGCACGCTCGAACACCTCGGACTCGGGAAGTCCGCGAGCCTTGGCGATTTCTCGAACCCGGTCGGAAATTTCAGCGGCCATATCGCGTGATTGCTCGGCAACGTTCATAAATCCGTGTCCGCTCGCTCGGTGGGCAACTGACCGGGGCCTATGTCTACCGCGGCCAGAACCAGACACCATCAGAGATACGTTCTACCGTGAAAGATGGCGGCCTCGGAACTCACGACTCACAATCTATCCATACTAAAAAATTGCTGCGAGCTCAGGTCTGGCTCTGATAGAGGAGAACCAAGATGGCAAGTCCGATGAAGAAGTCTGGGAGAAACACGAACGCACCGATATTTGGGCGAGGGCGGAAGCCCAAGACGTTGTGTACTAATGGATTTGATGTACCCGCGTATAGAAGTAGCGCGAGGCTTAGCACAAGCAGGCTTGCTGTGTACTTGTTCGGAAGATCGCGATAGAGCTGCACGTAGATGACTGCGAGTGCCACCAGCAACAGGAGGTTCAGGGTTGTAAAGAAAACTTCCATCCGAATGAGCAGTTCAACCTGTGAAGACAGCGCCCTCGACGGAGGGCCATGAGATGGAATTGATGTGAAAAGTGAGACTAAGAGTGCGATACCACTCGCGATGGTCGCACTCGCTACTGTCGTTCCAAGTGGACTCTCAATCCAGTTACGAATCATCACCAACTCCGGCCTGTTCCGCCACGTCTTCCATGATATCGAGGTTGTTCATCATTCTGTCTGAGAGGAAGTACATCTGCCCGTAGTTGTCACCCTCCGTGATCACGATATTGCTCTCTTCGAGGATTTCGAGGTGGTGCTGCACTGTTTTGTAGTTCAGATTCAGGTCATTCGACAATTGATTGGTGTTTCGTGGCTGGTCGTTGAGTGCGCGGAGGATACGAAGCCGATTGCGGCCTCCACGAGACCCACCAATGAGCCACCAAAGCAACTGCCGCATCTATCGAGTATTCATTTGGTCGGTGCAAATACATTCTGTCTCAGTCCGAGCGACACTACTCCCCCGAATTAGTCACCAATCCAGGTGATAATTCGATCAGCAATTTCACCGTTATTATCGTCCTGCATCATGAGGTGTGTATTTCCGGAGATCCCGTCGTCCGGAAGACTAAGCAGCGTTGATGCGGGATTTGTCTCTCCTGCGAGATCTGCAGTTGTCCGGGTCGCTTCCTTGCGACTAGTCTGTCCACGCTCGCCGACGTAATCGCCATACACACCCATAAACGGTGCATTACCACCCATCTCCGCCACAGTTTGCGGGTCAGTCGGCGCGCCGACCGGTTCAACTGCGATGATCCGTTCGACGAGGTCAGGCACAGTCTGTGCGACTGCGAATCCGGAGCCACCACCTGCTGAATGGACGAGCAACACTGACGGGCCAACACGATTGAGAAGTGCCTCTAGGGCGGCAGTCTCCTGAGGTGATGCGAACCGACTCCCACCGCCACCTCCGGTAGTCGACCCAGTCTGGTTTCCAGTTGCTGTCTCAGTGGACTCCGCAGATGTGGAGTTCCGGTCGCCGCCACGTCCGCCAGTCTGGTTTCTACTTTGCCTACCGCTACCTCCGCCACCGGTGCTAACGTATGCGGGGAATGACGCAACGAGTTGGTCTACCGATTCGACCGGGTATCGAACGTCCTCGTACGGAGTCCCGGCTTCGGGACCGAATCCCCACGTCGGCCATGCTCGATCGATAGACCATCGAGAGAGTGACGCAGAGTCAGAGTTCTGGAGGGCAGCAGTATCTAGACCACCTGAATCGACGTTTCGAGGAGGGTTGAATACATACACTGGATGGCCAGCTTCGGCGAAGTACTCCACCCAGCCGCGTCGACCGTCAGGTGTCGTCCGGTAAATGTACGGTGACAACCCGAGGCCAGGCACCATTACCACGGGTGACTTGTCGGTAGCCGTACCGGGCCGTGTATATACGACTTCAGCACGTCCATCGATGACCGTACTACTGCTTGTATCTGCGTTGCCGACGTAGAAATTTCCGAACGTCGGAGAGTCGTTATTCTGTTGTTCGGATTGCGGAGTGTCTTCAGGAGAAGTCTGTGTACCTGTGTTCGATCCGCCACTGTCAGCTATGCTATTACACCCTGCGATAGTCGCAGCAAGTGCGACTCCGGTTGCACGAAGAAACGCTTTCCGAGAGATATCTGATGACATACAGATCGTACTGGCCAGTGAACTGACTTAGTCGATTGCCGAGATCGGCCACAGGTTAGGCACAAATTCATCCCAGTTCATACAGACGCCTGATACTGAGAAGACAGTAATTTAAGATAAACACTGTGTCGCTCAGGGCGTATGCATTGAGAGCGCCGGTCTCAACTTCTGGTATTGTCTAATAGTTCATCGAACCGAAATGAAAATGCAACAAGAAGATGGCGATTGGATTCACTTTCGCCGTGGTTGGCTGATCTATTTGTAACGGCCTGGCTCTGTTGAGACCCCCTTCTTCAGATAGGTTCTCGGGTGAAACAGCCGTTCAGTAGGTGTGCGAACCGACCGCTGGGTTTCCTACCAGTATCAGATGATGTTCAGAGCGCCGTGCAAGATGCAGGGCGCGAATCGGTCGTAATGACTAGCAGAAGTTGACCATATCAGAGTAGTGGGATCAAGTTGCTAAAATTTGTTTTTGCAAATCACGCTACAAAATATCAGATTAGAAATAATTTTTCTGTCGGCATACTCTTTCTAGTGCTGATGACAAACCGAACCACCCCACACGTGGTTGCAATCTGTGGCAGTTTGCGTGACGAAAGTCGGACACGTATCGCCACGAATGTAGCCCTCATAGCCGCAGACAAGGCAGGTGCGACGACGGAATTCGTAGATCTGCGGTCCTACGATTTGCCGAGTTTGAACGCTGTGAATACAGAGATCCCGGACGCTGAGGCCCTTCAGAAAACCATTAGTGGGGCTGATAGCGTCCTGCTCGGGACGCCCAATTACCACGGGTCCTACTCTGGAACACTCAAGAACGCGCTTGACTACTGTGGCCGTGACGAATTCGAGGGAAAGACTGTCGGTTTGCTTGAAGTCGCAGCGGGGGAGTTTCCTGGCTCGGCACTTACCCACCTTCGAACTGTCAGCCGAACGCTTCGTGCCTGGACCTTACCGACGGAGGTTGCGGTTCCCAACTCGCACGCACTGATCACCGACGATGGTATCAGCGACTCCGAGATCGCCGAGCGGACGCGCCGATTGGGGCAAGAACTCGTTGCTTATGCAGGCGTGTCGAATCATCCGGAACCGAACCAACAGTCAGTTTTCCATACAACCGACTGCGAGGCAGACGACTAATATGAAAGCGATTCAGCTCACAGAAACCGACGGAACAGACGCGCTGACTTACGAAAGTGTTCCACGTCCAAAGCCTGACAACGACGAACTACTAGTGCGCGTACACGCGGCTGGCGTGAATCCACTGGACTGGCTCATCTGCCGTGGCATCCTCCCGGAGTTACGCGACGAACCGCTGCCGTGGATTCCCGGCTGGGAACTCTCGGGCGTCGTCGAATCTGTTGGGGCGGACGTAACGAAGTTCGAACCGGAAGACGCCGTTTGTGGCATGGTTCGGTTGCCTGGTGCTGGCGGAACGTTCGCTGAATACACCACGATGACTGTGGATGAAGTCACAGCAAAGCCGCCGTCACTCTCGCATACCGAGGCTGCGGGCCTTCCGATGGCAGGCCAGACTGCCTTTCACGCGCTGTATCAGGCGAGCGAACTTGATGCTGGGCAACGCGTTCTCGTCCACGCCGCCGCCGGTGGTGTCGGCCATATAGCCGTCCAGTTCGCAACGAATACCGGTGCACATGTGATTGGTACTGCATCCGGGCGAAACGAACAGTTTCTCAGAGGCCTCGGTATCGATGAATTTGTCAACTACCGAGAGGAGCGGTTTGAGGACGTTATCGACGATGTCGATATTGTGTTGGATGCCATCGGTGGTGAGGTGCTCGAACGGTCGGTTGAGGTTGCCCAGTCAGGGGGCCTGATTGTCACACTTCCTGATCAGCCGGCAGCGGATACTATCGAACGATTCCAAGCCGAACACGACGTTGCAGTCCAGTTTTTCGATGTGCTTACCGAGTCAGACCCGGCGACACTTCAGTCGGTGACTGACCGGGTTGAGGGAGGGGTTCTCGAACCCACTATCAGTGGCAGCTATCCACTCTCCGAGGCACAGGAGGCACTCGATAAGAGTGCAGACGGCCATGTACGCGGGAAGCTGGTGCTTGATTTAACGGCCGAATGAACGGGACTGTTGTGGCGGAATGAGAGTCTGTCGAACTATCAATAATATTTCAAAAGCGAACTTGTCCAAGCCTTTTACCATCTTTAGCATCATATTCGGCATATGAATCGGCTTGAGGCCATGGAACTTGCTGAGGAATCGGAGCACTGTCTCAGGCCAGCCGAAGCGTTCGCGCTCATTGGGGACGAAACGCGAGTCGCAATCTTAGAAGCACTCTGGCAGATCGACGAACAGCCAGCGGAGTTCACCACACTCTACGAGATGACTGAGACAGACAATAGTGCCCAGTTCAATTACCACCTAGACCAGCTAACCGGGCATTTCGTCTGCAAACGCGATGACGGATACGAACTCCGGACTGCCGGGAAGAGAGTTATCCAAGCCGTGGTCGAGGGGTCGTTCAATGCCCACCCTGATATTGAGCCGTTCGAAACCGGGGATCAGTGTACCCAGTGTAGTGGATCACTCGTGGCGACATACGCCGAGGAGAAACTCGCGATAAGCTGTCCCGCCTGTGGTCGTACACATGGACAGTACTCGTTCCCGCCGGGTGGGTTGATCGGTCGCGACGAACAGGCCATCCTTTCTGCGTTCAACCAACGGGTGCGACATCTACATTGCCTCGCCAGAGATGGTGTCTGTCCCAAATGCAGTGGCCAGATGAAGACACGAGTCGCCCGGGGGGACGACTGCTTTCTCGATTCCGATCTTCGCGCCGAATATACCTGTAAGCAGTGCCAGCATAGCCTCTGCTCTCCAATTGGGCTAGTGCCGCTTCAGCCCTGAACTGCTAGATTTTTCTCCTCAGCGCACCTCTTAGGAGTATCAGACGTGTTCTGAAGTCCATCATGCCACGAACCAAACAGTACGTTGTCGATCTGTCTGCCGATGAACGAGCTGAACTCGAAGCGATGCTAGCGGCTGGAACGCACAAAACACGCGTTCTCACGCGTGCACGGTGTCTCTTGCACGCCGATGACGGCTTGACTGACAAGCAGGTCAGTCAAGCCGTCGGCTGTCACCCCGGCACGGTTGGACGCATTCGGAAACGGTACGTGGAGGACGGCCTTGCGGCGATTAATCGCCGCGAGGCCGACCGTGTCTACGAGCGTAAACTCGATGGGCGCGAAGAAGCTCACCTCATCGCATTGGCCTGTAGCGACCCACCAGAAGGACGCTCTCGCTGGTCGCTTCACCTTCTAGCCGAACACCTCGTTGCCCTCAACGAGATCGACGTCGAGTCGATCTCTCACGAAACCGTCCGACAGGTGCTAAAAAAACACGGCTACACCCTCACCGATCAGAATCGTGGGTGATCAAACCCGAACACAACGCCGCGTTTGTCTGTCGGATGGAAGACCTCCTCGACCTCTACCACGAACCGTACGACCCAGTTCGTCCTGTCGTCTGCTTCGACGAGAGTAACAAAGCGCTTCACAAGCACGTCCGTGACCCGCTCCCGGCCCGTCCGGGAGCGGTCGCTCGGTACGACTACACCTACGAACGAAACGGCACACGGAACCTCTTCATGATGAGTGAACCGCTCGTTGGCTGGCGACACGTCGAGGTGACAAAACGCCGTCGCAAGCAAGAATTCGTCCAGCAGATGCAGACACTTTCCGATGAGCACTACCCGGATGCCGAGTGCATCCGGGTGGTGCTCGACAACCTCGATACGCACAAAGCCTACGCGTTCTACGAATTTCTCCCACCGAAGGAAGCACGCCGTCTGCTTGGGAAGCTAGAGTTCCATTTCACGCCCAAACACGGTAGCTGGCTCAACATGGCCGAAATAGAGTTCAGCGCACTCACTACCGAATGCCTCGATCGTCGTATTCCCGACGCAGCGACCCTCCGTGCGGAGGTAGCTGCGTGGGAGCGCACTCGAAATGAGGATAACTCGGCCATCGACTGGCAGTTCACCACCGAGGACGCACGTATCAAACTCCGTCAGCTATATCCAACAAATCACGCTTGAAGCGGCACTAGTTCTCCTTGACGAGTCAGCGGTTATCTCGTTTTACCGAGACCACGGTCTCGATTTGCGGGCGACACCATACTGGCGGCTGGACTGGTGTGTGAGTGACGACTACACCACTGTCCAGTCGAACGACCCATGGGAGATTGCTGTTTCGATCGTTCACAATGCTGACACACTTACTGTCACTCTCAATAGGAATCTCGCCGTCACGGATATCAAACGGGATACGCCACGCTCTGTGTCCTGAGACCAGAGTGGTTGTGAATCAGCCGTTTAGATCGTCTCTACGCAATAGTACTCCGTGCTGAATTTAGCCTCTATATCTTGCACGGGTCACTTACCACTTGATGGATAGGTCTCAATCGCCTGCGCTAATTCGTCCACCTGTATTGACCACACCAATCTGGAAAACGTCATCTGATAAGGATTTCAACAGAGCCAACGGCCTGTTCTCAGGTCTTGGTAGAGGGCAATATTTCGGCCCTCGGTCACACGCTACAAAACCCCCTCAGAGTGTACTCTATTCACCTCTTGATTACGACTGTCCTCTGTCAGAGGGTAGCAGACGCGATTCCCTGACGTTCGTTCACTTCTCCTCGGAAATGTATGGATAGAAAGCTGGCCTCGGCACTCATAGGGTTCGTCACCACCGGGTGCCACCCCGGTTCGGGGCGAGTGCATCGTCATCGGCCACTCGTACCTCCGACGTACAGCCTCAAACCGGTTCCGCGTCGTCGGTCCGGACGGCTCGGAGACGACGCAGCTGTGGGTCCTCCCGGTCTCGGCCGGTCTCTCAGATCGCAGACCGGCCCGACGGAGCCAGCGCGCCGAGTGCGACTCGTCGGCGCTCATCGGCGTCGTCCGACGGGAAGGCGGCGTCGACGGTTTCGATTCTGACGATGGCGTCGAAGCCTTGCTCGTCTCTGATCGTGGTCCGGAGTCCCTCTGCCAGCCCCTCCGGCGGGAGGCCGTCGCGTGTATCGACGACGACGGTCACCTCGACCATCTGGTTGAACAGTACCGATCTGAGCGGCGAGACGTCCACGTCCGCCTCGACGAGCCGTGCGCCGCGGTACTCCTCGTCGGCGAGGGTGCGCTCGACCTCCTCGTGCAGGTTCGACTCGAACTCCGCGTCGACGAGCGAGAGCGCGCTGGTGAGGACGAGCACGAGGCTCAACAGCACGAGGGAGACGGCGATGACGCCGACGAGTCTGATCGTCGTCTTCCGTGCCGTTCCCACCCGGTCTGCGACGACCGGGCGGTAGCCACTGACCCACAGGAGCCCGAGCGCGACGAGGTTCACGGCGAGGACGTTCACGAGCAGGAGCGTCCCGGCCTCGAACACCGCGAGCGGCTCGTTCCACGCGACCCCGATGCCGACCGTAGCCGCCGGCGGGACGAGCGCCACGGCGATCATCGCGCCGACGAGCACCGACGACACGCCCCGGGTGAGGCTGAAGACGGCGGCGACGCCGGCCCCGATGGCGAGGACGAGCGAGAGCACGTTCGGCGCGAGTCGCTCTTGCACCTGCGGGACGCTCAGTGGGTCGAACCCGGGCGGGACGAGGAGCGTCTCCTTGAGGAGCACCGAAAAGGCGAGTGCGCTCACGATGGCGAGCGCCACGCCGAACAGCTGCAAGCCGACGCCCCGCCGGAACAGTTTCGGTTCGTACAGGACGCTCCCGACGGCGGCGGAGATCGCGGGTCCCATGACGGGTGCGATGATCATCGCGCCGATGATGACGGCCGCGGAGTTCGACAGGAGGCCCGTCGTCGCGACGACGGCGCT
Source organism: Salinigranum marinum (assembly GCF_024228675.1). Lineage (NCBI taxonomy): Archaea > Methanobacteriati > Methanobacteriota > Halobacteria > Halobacteriales > Haloferacaceae > Salinigranum > Salinigranum marinum. The sequence continues at coordinate 3,499,553 of NZ_CP100461.1, forward strand.
CACGATCGTCATCACGACGAACGTCGAGAGCGCGGGGGCCATCTCCTCGGCCCGCGCGATGAGCTCCGGACGGGAGAGCGCGAGGGCCGTGTAGTTCGTCCGGAGGCGCTCGAAGTTCTTCGAGACGACCGTCTCCGCGGAGAGCACGACGGTGAAGCCGTCTTCTTCGACGCCCGCGTCACGGAGTCGGCTCAACACCGGCTCCACCGCGCTCGTCGGCAGCGGAAACGAGACGTGTGCCTCGTACTCCGCTCTGCCGACCTCTTCACTGAGTGCGTAGTCGATCCCCGCCTCGTCCAACGCGTGGAGGACCGCTTCACGACGTCCGCGCGGAATAAGCACCTGTACTAGACGCATCTTCCACAGTATTACAACTCGATGACATATGAACCAACCGCCCACGGCGGCCGGTCGTGGCCGCACGGCCCGGGCACCGATCCGCAACCGAGCCTCCCGGGTGCCCGCGACTTCGACGACCGGCGACCGGGTGGGGCGCGTCCATCCGTTCGCGTCCGTCCGCGTCCGTCGACGACCGTCCGTCCCTACTCAGCTCCCGTCCGGACCGTCTACCGGCACCGTCCGCGGCTCGCTCCCGACGAGCCAGAGGATGTAGTGCTGGTCGGCGTCGCTCGGGTTCACGTCGCGGTGGACGACGGCCGGCGAGAGGTGGAACCACTCGCCCGTCCCGACGAGTTCCCGCTCGCTCGGTCCAATCCCCCACTGCATGTACCCCTCGCCCGCGGCGACGTAGCCGAAGACGTGGTTGTCGCCGTGGTGGTGCCAACTCGACTCGACTCGACCGCGCCGGCGGCGTGACCCCGCACCTGCTGGACCGGACTGTCGGGGAAGGGGGTCAGCCGGGTGACGTTCTGCAGTGTTCCCGCCGAGGAGAGGTCGTCGTCGCCGGCGACGCGCGGCCGCACTGACGGTCGTCTCCGGGGACGAGCCGCGTCGACGACGAGCGGCCCCTCGCCGGCGAACCCGACGAGCGCGGCCTGCGCGTCGTCGGTCGCGACCTCGCGGTGGACCACTCCCGGAGGGACGACGAAGAACTCCCCCGGGCCAACGTCGACGGACTCCCCGGGGTCGGGACCGAACTCGATCCGTCCGCGTCCGTCGAGGACGACGCCGTAGGCGGTCCGTTCGCCGTGGTGGTGCCACGACGACGTCCCGGCGAGCCGGGTCCGACAGAGCGCGAAGCCGTCGCTCTCGACCACGGTCTCGACCGTCGGCCGCGAGGTTCCCGCGACCGCGCGCACGTCCGCTGGTCCGATCACCACCACGTCGGAGTTCCCGGTCATCGCCACCTTTCTACGCGCCGGATCGGCATAACCGTCGCTCCGGTGTCGTCAGAACGACTGCCCGGTCGGGGTCGCGTCGGGGAGGTGTCGTTACTCGCGGTCGTCGTCGCTGTCGCCGTCGCCGTTACCGTTGATGTTCACCGTCAGGACGGGGACGGGGGCGTCGGCGACGACCCGTGCCGAGACGCTCCCGACCATGTTCTGTCGGTAGTTCGAGCCGTGGGTTCCCATGGTGACGATGTCGATCCCGGCCTCCTCGACGTAGGCGATGATCTCTTCCGCGGGGCTCCCGCGACGGAGGACGGCCGTGGTCTCGACGTCGCCCGCCGCGAGTCGGTTGAGCGCGGCGGCGGTCGCCTCGTCGCCCTCGCCTTCGAGTTCGCCGACCACGTCGTCGACGAGGTCGGGCGCGAGCGTCAGGAAGGCGCGGTCGTCGACCACGTAGAGGACGTGGACCGTCGCGTCGTGGCGTCGGGCGAGATCGAGCGTGTGGGCGTAGACGTCGTCCATCGACTCGGTCCCGTCCGTCGGAAGCAGGATATCGTCGTACATCGGGCTCGTTCGGAGAGAGTACGTCACGGGGCAAGAACGCTGTCATCCGTTCTCACCGCCCGGGAAGCGCCCGGGGGAGCACCTATGTCGCTCGACTCCGTCGGAGGAGACGATGGCTCTGCCACGACGCACCGACGCGGAGCTCAGACGGGCGTTTACGGGGCTCGTCGTCGAGAGCCTCGCCGTCCGCCAGGACGTCGCTCGCGGGACGGTTCGGTGTGCGGCGTGTGCCAGCGCCGGTGACGACGCCGACCTCGGTGTCGGCGATATTGCCGTGGTCATGCTCCGGAACTACGAGGGGTTCACCTGGGAGATCCAGGACGTCCTCTGCACCGAACACCGCGTCGAACGCGTCGCCGACGCCGTCGGGATCGACGCCGACGACCAGGCGATCGTCTCGAGCGTGCTCGAAGCCGCCGGCTACCACTCGCCCGACGGCACCTACCACCCCGAGGCACTCACGCTCGGCGACGTCACCGTCCTCGACTACAGCTCCGCCGAAGAGGGGTACGCCGCGTCCGAGCGCGACGACTCGCGACCCGACGCGAACCCGGGCGCGGACGGGGACGGACGCTGATCCGCCGCCCCCGCGGCGTCGTCCCGGCCCACGTCTTTGGACGTGCCCGGGCCCGCCCGACCCACGTCTTTGTACGTGTCCGGCTCCTCTGTCGACACGATGACCCAGCCAGCGCGCTCGCCCACGGGAACGGCCGACATCGTGCTCTACGGCGGCAAGGGTGGCGTCGGGAAGACGACCTGCGCGGCGGCGCACGCGCTCGCCCTCGCCGACGACGGGGAGACGCTCGTCGTCTCGACCGACCCGGCCCACTCGCTCGGTGACTCTTTCGAGCGCGACCTCGGCGGCGACCCCACCGAGGTCGCCGCCGGTCTCTCCGCCGTCGAGGTCGACGCCGAGACCGGCCAGGCGGCGTACCGGCGCGTCGTGGAGGCGCTCGCCGCCGAGTTCCGCGACGCCGGGCTTCGCCTCTCCGACGAGGACCTCGAACGGCTCTTCGAGGCTGGCCTCATTCCCGGTGGTGACGAGGTCGCCGCGCTGGAGTACGTCGCGCGCTACGCCGACGCCGGCTACGACCACGTCGTCTTCGACACCGCGCCCACCGGCCACACCCTCCGACTCCTCGACCTGCCGGACGTCCTGGCCGAGACGCTCGGCGTCGCCGGCGACGTCCAGCGGCGCGTCCGACGCGCCGGGCGCGCCGCGAAGAGCATGGTGCTCGGTCCGGCGGCGTACTGGGGGACGACGGCTGACACCGACGAGATCACCTCGTTGCAGGCGCGCATCGCCGGGGTCGGATCGCTCCTCCGGGACCCCGCCCGAACGAGCTTCAGGGTGGTCCTCACGCCCGAACAGATGGCGATCGCCGAGGCCGAGCGGCTGGTCGCGCGGCTCTCGGAGGCCGACATCGCCGTCGGGTCGCTCGTGGTGAACCGTGTCTTCGAGAACGAGGCGGCGTGCCCCTGTGACCGCTGTCGTCGCGACGCCGAGCGCCACGCGACCCGTCTCGGCGACGTCGGCGAGCGGTTCGATCTCCCCGTCCGTCGGGTTCCCGAACTGGAGGGCGAGGCGCAGGGGCTCGACGCGCTCGAACGCGTCGGCTCGTTCCTGGTCGACTGAGCCGTCGCGGGGCTCCGTGAGCCGCTGACGAGATCCACGGCGACACGCGGTCGGCCGCTGTTCCTCGCGCGCGCGCGACGCCTGGAGACACGAGGCTTATATCGGTCGCCACCAACACCTACACGTGTCTCTGACCGTCCGCATCGACCCACATGTCCACTCCAGCGCCTCGTACGACGGGCACGACCCCGTCGATCTCATCCTCGAGCAGGCGGCGGACATCGGCCTCGACGCGGTCGTCGTCACCGACCACGACGTGATGCACGCGTCGCTGACGGCCGCGGAGTTGGCCGCCGACTACGGACTCGTGGGCATCCCCGGGGTGGAGGTGTCGACCGCCCACGGTCACCTCCTCGCGCTCGGGATCGAGGAGCTCCCGCCCCGGCGCAGACCCCTCGACGAGACCGTCGACTGGGTCCGCCGACACGGCGGCGTCGCGATCGTCCCCCACCCGTTCCAGCGCTCCAGACACGGCGTTCCCAAGCGCGCGTTCACCGACGCCGACGCGGTCGAGGTGTACAATTCCTGGCTCTTCACGGGCTACAAGAACCGTCGCGCGCGTCGGTTCGCCGACAAACAGGGCTACCCCGGCGTCGCCGGGAGCGACGCCCACCACGTCGGGTTCGTCGGGCGTGCCTACACCGAGATCGAACTCGACGGGATCACCCGCGCGGAGCTCACTGCCGACCACGTCCTCGACGCGATCAGGAACGGCTCGACGCGCGTCGAGGGGCGACGAACACCCTTCCGGGTCAGCACCAAACACTACACGATCGCGGCCGGCCGCAAGAGCGGCTACTACGCCAAACAGGGCGCGCTCGTCAGCGGACGGACGGCCGCCCGGAGCGCGATCAGCGCCGCGCGACTCCTCTACCGACTGTCGCCGCTGTCCGGCTGATACCGTCGATTACCGTGGTCTCCGTTGCGTTCACCCGTCCGACATCACCCCGAGGCTTCATACCGGAAGCCGCGGCCATCGGCCGTGTGCGCTGAGCGCGTCCACGGCGCGGGACGCGGCGTGCGGCACGACGCGTCGTGGCGGGGTAGAGTGCCGCCAGTTTGCCAGACGGTGTCTCGATCCTTGATCGGCTCGTCGTCCCGGCGTCAGTCGTCCGACTAGGCCGACGCGACGAGTTCGTCGTACCGCGCGCCCGTCTGCTTCAGCGTGCCGGTCGAGTAGAGCCGTTCGTGCGCGAAGGGGAGGTGGTCGGCCGCGAGTTCGTCGATCTTCGCGTCGACCGCCTCGGGGTCGCGGCCGTGGATCATCGTGAAGAGGCTGTACGGCCACTCCTGCTCGGGACGGCGCGGTCGGTGGTAGCAGAGCGTCACGTACGGGAGGCTCCCGACGCTCGTACCGCGGTCGTCGAGGTCGGCGTCGGGCACGTCCCAGACCACCATGCAGTTGGCGTCGAAGCCGGTCACGATGTGGTTGACGACGCAGCCGATGCGCTTGATACAGCCGTCCGCCAGCAGTCGCTCGACCGCCGCGAGCACCTCGTCGACGGGGGCGTCGATCGCCCGTGCGACGTCGCGGTACGGCGTCTCCGTGAGCGGGAAGCCGTCCTGGATCTCGACGAGAAGCGCCGCCTCCAGCGAGGAGAGGTTCCCCGTCGCGTCCTCGGAGATGCGGGTGGCAGACACGTCGGTCTCGGCGAGCGACTCCCGCGCGAACCGGTCGTCGTTCACCACGGGGAATTCGAGGTCGATGTAGTAGTCGGTCAGCATCGGCAGGACGAGCACCTCACAGCCCGTCCGATGTTCGATCTCGGCGAGGATCCCGTCCCGTTTCGCCCGCGAGCCGGCGGTGACGACGAACCACATGTTCCACGCGTGGTCGCGGCGGTAGTTGTGATTCACCTGCCGGTACCCGTTTACGATCTCGGCCACGTCGTCGAAGCGCTCTTCGGGTGCCTGGACCGCCGCGAGCGTCGACGATCCGATGACGGGTGGGTTGAGGACGGCACCGAACCGACGAAAGACGCCGCGTTCACGGAGGTTCCGAACCCGGTCGAGCGCCTCGGCTTCGCTCACGCCGAGGGCCGCTCCGACGCTCCGGAACGGGCGTTCCACCACGGGGAACCCGCTCTGGTACTCGTCGATGAGGGTCCCGTCGACCTCGTCGAGGCCCGTCCGCCAGTCGTCGTCCAGTGCGCTCATTGTCGGCGCTTAGGAGTCACCACGCCTATCCCTTTCGCTCCGACGGTCGGCGGTGCGCCGTCCCGTTCACGTCGCCGGATACGACCGTCCGTTCGGGCACCCCGAACCCATTCACTTTAGTATCGTGGAACACAGTCACACACGAGACTGATGCTCGATTCGATATGGTCTGCCCTCCGCCGGATGGCGACATCCTACGTACTGTTCGTCGTGATCGGCGTCGTGGTCGGACTCACGGTAGCCCCGCTGGCGTACAACGCGGCTACGGCGTCCGGGGGGACGGTCGCCGTCGTTCCGATCGACGGCGGCATCGACGGCAACACCGCGACCGCGTACACCGACATGATGCAGCAGGTCCGGCAGAGCTCCGACATCAAGGCAGTCGTCCTCGTCTCCAACAGCGGCGGCGGCTCGGCCGCCGCGTCGGAGACGATGTACCTCCAGACGAAGCGAACGGCCCAAGAGGTCCCCGTCGTCGCGAGCATCGATGCGAGCTCCGCATCCGGCGCGTACTACACCATCGCCCCCGCCGACACGATCTACGCCAAGCCGGCCTCCGTCGTCGGGAGCGTCGGCGTCCTCGGCACCCTCCCGCAGGACCTCGAACCGAACGAGATCGTCGGGACGACCGGCCCGAACAAGCTCTCCGGTGGGGATTCCCGGGAGTTTTACTCCATCCTCGAATCGCTCAGGAGAGCGTTCGTCGGTGCCGTCGTCGAGAGCCGTGGCGACCGGCTCCAGCTGACGGCGGCAGAGCTGACGCAGGCGCAGATCTACTCCGGCTCCCAGGCGGTGCAGAACGGCCTCGCCGACCGGATCGGTGATCGCCAGGCGGCGATCGAACGCGCGGCCGAGGTGGCCAACCTCGAATCGTACCGGGTCCGGACCCTCCGCCCGACCGACCAGGTGGTCCGCTTCGTCTCGCGCAACAACTACCTCGCGTCGGACGCGCCGAACAAGGAGATGGTCGACTTCGAGTACTTCGCCGGTCGCCCCGGGACGGGTCCGACGTTCCTCATGATGCCCGGCTCGTACGTCAGCACCGAGTGGAAACTCGACGCGGCTGCGGCGACGAACGCTGCCGCGGACGGCGGCGTATCCGGCTCGGGGAGCGCGATAGGGGCGTACGAACGGCCACCGATCCGAGCGGCGGCCGCGGGAGGCCGATCGTGACCCCGCGTGACGTCGGCGTGGCGCTCGCGAAACGGCTCGCCGTCGCGGCGATCGTCGTCGTCGTCATCCTCGCGGCGGCGTTCGCGATCCCGGCGGCGACGAACGCCCCGACGGAGTCCGAGCCGCTGTCGACGCCCGAGTACGACGCCGAAACGCTGGCGACCACGCCGGTCCCCGCCCAGGGTGAGATCGACGCGGACAGGAGTGCCGGCAACCGCGCCGGGGTCGTCGTCATCGACGAGAGCCACTCGAACCGGTTCGGCCGGGCCGACATCGCCCCGCTCGTCAGGGAGCTGACGTCGATCGGCTACGGCGTCCGGTTCTACGACGGCGACCAGACGCTCGACCAGGAGCTGTCGAACGCCAACGCGTTCCTCGTCATCGACCCCGGACAGGAGTTCACGCGCGACGAGATCGACGACGTCCGGCAGTTCACGAGCGGGGGCGGACACCTGTTGATGGTGGGCGAGCCGAACCGCAAGAGCATCTCGGCGAGCCTCTTCGGTACCTCGATCACGGAGCGCGAGAGCGCGCTCACGACGCTCGCGGCGCGGTACGACATGAGCCTCGGAACCGCGTACCTCTACAACCTCGAGACGAACGGCGGCAACTACAAGCACGTCGTCGCGCGGCCGACGAGCGCGTCGGAGCTCGACTTCGACGGCGTCACCATGTTTACGGCGGCGTCGGTCAACTCGCGCCGGGGAACGGTCCTGCTCCGGGCGGCCCCCAACACGCACAAAGCGGGGCTCGACGACGGCGGCCGCCACCCCGTCGCCATCCACAAGGAACAGGACAACGTGATCCTCCTCGGAGACAGTTCGTTCCTCCGGGCCGATCGGTTCAACGTCGGCGACAACGAGCAGTTCGCCGCGTTCCTCGTCGAGTTCCTCATCAGCGGCAACAGCAGCGGTTCGATCGACGGAGGCGACGACGAGACGACGGACGGCGAGGACGGCGAGTCGACCGACACGCCGAACGAGACCGACCAGGCCGGCGACGGTTCGGGACAGAACAACACGACCACGACGCCGCCACCGCTCACACCGGCCGCCGACAGCCTCACGCCGCCGGCCGACTGGGCACCGGGATCCGTCGCGAGCGCGGCGACGGCCGAAGCCGTCCCGTCGGCGTCGAGTGCCCGTCCGGTCGAGCCGGCCGCGCGTCCCGGTTGATCGATCGAAGGCTCCACAGGTCGATCCGTAGACGAACCCCTTTTGCCGCACGCGCCCGAACGCGCGAGTATGGCACAAGCTCCAGAACACGAGCGCGAGTTCGGCGTGTGGCCGCTCAAACGGCTGATGACGGAAGTCGTTGGCTCGGGCGTCAAGTCGGCCGAGGACATGAGCCGCGAGCAGGCGACCGAAGCGATGCGGCGGATACTCGCGGGCGAGCCGGACCCCACTACGCTGGGTGCGTTCTGGCTGGCGAACCGCTGGAAGCACAACAACAGCGAGGAGCTCGCGGCGTACACCGACGTGATGTGCGAGGGCGTCGAGTACGCCGCTCCTCGGGCGAATCCGGTCGACTGCGGCGCGAACTACGACGGCAAGGGCGAGACCGCTATCTTAGGAGTCGCCGCGGGACTGGTCGCCGCCGCCGCGGGGACGCCCGTCGTCGTCCACTCCGGCGACCGCGTCCCGACGCAGAAACAGGACGCCTACAAGCACGTCCTCGACGCGCTGGACGTTCGGACCGAACTCTCCCCCGCCGAGTCCGCGGACATGGTCGACGAGACCGGCTTCGGCTTCTACTACCAGCCGGCGTTCAACCCCGCGATCCACGACCTGTTCGACCGCCGCGACCAGATGGGTGTCAGGAGCTTCGTCAACACCATCGAGACGCTCGCCAACCCCGCCGAGGCGGACGTCCACCTCGGCTCCTTCTACCACCTGGCGTTCGCGAAGAAGGTCGTCGAGACGTTCGAGCGCTCGGAACACCACGACCTCTCGCGCGTCATCATGTTCCAGGGGATGGAGGGGTACGACGATATCCGCCCCGGCTACACGAAAGTCGCCGAGTGGACTGACGGCGACTTCACCGACTACGAGATCGAGACCGCCGAGTACGGCATGGACTTCGAGTACGACGACCTCGGCGTCGACCCCGATGACGTTGCCGGCGACTCCGCCCGGATCACCCGCGAGGTGCTCGCGGGCGAACGGAGCGGCGATTTCGCCGACGCGGTCGCGCTGAACGCCGCGTTCCGCATCTACGCTCGCGCGGACGTCGACACCCTCGACGCAGGACTCGACCGTGCTCGCGAGGTCATCGACGGCGGCGACGCCGCCGCGACCCTCGAAGAACTGCAGGCGTTCTGAGCGCATGGCCACCACGGCGGCGAGCGCGCGCGACCCAGAGGCCGGCCGGCCGAGGCTCGCCGCCGAACTCCGCGCGGTCGTCGACCGGTTCTGGGGGCGGCTGACCCGAACGCTCGCCGCGCCCCCGTCCGACCCGGACCCGGAACTCACGGCGCTGCTCGCGGCACCCTTTTCGAGCGTAGACGACGTGTACGACCGCCTCTCGGCGGCCGAGACGCATCTCCGCAACGACGGGGACCGCCGGGCGGTGTTCCTCACGGTGTACACCGCGATGACAGAGCGCGTCCGGGCGGGAATCGAGGGCCGAGACCGGGGCCGGCGGTTCGAAGACTCCGACTGGACGCGGCGGTATCTCGTCGCCTTCGCCGAGCGGTACCGACGCGCGATCGTCGACTTCGAGCGCGGCCGGTCGGTCCCGCCGGCCTGGCGGGTCGCCTTCGGTGCCTCGCTGGGCGGCGAGACGCTCGTCCTCCAGGACGCACTGCTCGGGATCAACGCCCACATCGTCCACGACCTGGCGTTCGCGCTTGACGACGTGGGGATCGGCGACGGGGCCGAGCGGGAACGCAGACACGCCGACCACCTGGCGATCAACGAGGTACTCTCGGGGCTGGCCGACGTCGTCCAGACCACGCTCGCGTCGGTGTACGAGGCGGCCGGCCTGCGCGAGGTGGACGAACTGTTCGGCCGACTCGACGAGACGGCGACGCTGCACGGCCTCCGCGCGGCCCGCGCGTTCGCGTGGGACAACGCGGTCCTCCTCGCCGACCGTCCGCGTCTCGCGCCGGTCGTCCGGTGGCGCGTCAGGACCGTCGCTGCGGGGTCGGCGTACGCGCTCCTCTCACCCGGCGTCGGTTCGCCCCTGCTCGACCGCCTCCGCGCGGCCGAGCGCGGCGAACCGATGCTCGCGGCCGTCTCGGGCGCGGTCCACGGCGACGAGAGCGGCCGCGGGCGAGCCGACGGGACCGGGCGGCGGCCGTAGCTGCCCCACCTCACCGGAGGGTCGGTTTCGACCATCGTCGCCTGCCCGAGTGGTTCTCTCGTCTGCTCGCTCGGCCTCGGTCGTTCAGTTCGTTCAGTCCGTTCGCCCGGCCTCGCCCGTCCCGTCAGCGCCGTCCGTGTCGGCGCCGTCGTTGAGCGGGAGCGCGATGCCGACGAGCTTCTGGCCGGCGGAGACGGTCGCGTTGCGGGTGATCGAGTAGAGCAGCCCGTCGTGCGTCGCCTCGACGCGCTGTTTCTCCTCGTAGCTCGTCGGATCGGTGACGTAGCCGAGATGGTCGCCCGCCTCGACCGCGCGACCGAGCGCGGCGTCGGACGCGGGCCTGAACAGCCCCGACGCGGTGGCTGTGACGCGACCGAGGTGGTTCCGAACGGTTCGCTGGCCTGCCGGCGCGTCGGGCTCGCCGGGGAGGACGCCGACGTGGGAGAGCACGTTGAACACGCCGCGGACACCGGTCTCGATCGCGGAGTCGACCAGCTGTTTGTTGTGCGCGAGCTCCGGCGTGATGGCGGGGATCCCCGCCGCGGAGGCCGCAACGCGGAACTTCCCGTCGAAGCCGCGGTCGGCCCACTCGTCCTCGGCGTCCTCGCCGGCGGCCTCCGCGAGACAGACGTCGGTCCCGAACGCCAGCGCGAGCTCGCGCGAGGCGTCGTCGCCGCGGCGGTAGACCGTGTGCGTGAGCATCCCCGGACTCCCGGTGTGGAGGTCGACGACGACGTCGGCCGTCGAGGCGTCAGCCCAGAGCCGAGCGGCCATCCGCTGGTGGATGCTCCCGTCGGGGTCGCCGGGCCACGCTCTGTTCATGTTCGGGTTCTTCGCGTCGATCTCCGGCGGCGTGGTGTACGACGAGTGGTCGAACGAGATCGGGTCGGCGACCGGCACCGCGATCAGGGTTCCGTCGAGTTCGCGTTCGCGTCGCATCAGTTCGTGGTGGACCCGACGGAGCACCTCCGTCCCGTTCACCTCGTGGCCGTGCTGAGCGGCCTGGACGTACACCGTCGGCTCACCCGAGCCGTACGTGTGGACGGTGGTCTCGACGGTCGTTCCCGACGGGAGACGAGCGAGCGTCCGCCGCTCGGCAGTGTGCATACCCGGAAGTCGTGCTGGGCTATCTTGGGGCTTCGGGCGGGGAATCGAGGGGTGTGATCACCGATGACGCTTCGGGCCTGCCCCCCGTCGACGACCAGGTGTGAGCGAGTGGGCGCGCGAGGAGAGCGCGGCGCTTCGCGCCGCGACAAGGCGAACGGCGGGGCCGTGAGCCCTGCGAACGACCGACGGGAGTGAGAGCCCGAAATCGGCTATGATGGTCGTAGGCTCACCGCTCTGGCGACCTCTCTCGTTTGCCCGCCACAACGCCTTCGACGGTCCCCTCACCCCGTCCGGCGCGCACGCCGTCTCACGATCCGTCGCGCGAGGCTCAGACCGCGAGGACGGCAGGGTTTTCACGCCGGCCGCCATCGACCCGTGTATGAGTGACCTGACGGCGACGCTGCACACGACGAAAGGCGACATCACGGTCGAACTCTACCCCGAGAAGGTGCCGAACACGGTCGAGAACTTCGTCGGTCTCGCCACCGGTGACCAAGAGTGGGAGGACCCCGAGACGGGCGAGACACGCACCGATCCGCTGTACGAGGACGTACTCTTTCACCGAATCATAGACGACTTCATGATCCAGGGTGGCGACCCGACGGGAACCGGTCGGGGCGGCCCCGGCTACTCGTTCGACGACGAGTTCCACGACGACCTCAGCCACGACGGCCCGGGCGTGCTCTCGATGGCGAACAGCGGACCGAACACCAACGGTTCGCAGTTCTTCATCACGCTCGACGCGACCCCGCACCTCGACGGTCGCCACGCCGTCTTCGGGCGCGTGATCGACGGCATGGACGTCGTCGAGGAGATCGGCTCCGTGCGGACCGACCGCGACGACAAGCCGCACGAGGACGTCCTCCTCGAATCCGTCGACGTCGATCGCTAAGCCGCCGCATCCGTCGACGCCGACGATTAGCTCTCCGAACCCGCGGCGGGCCACGAGAACCAGTAGTTATGGCGATCGGGACGTTTCAGAGCGTATGAACCCGACGCGACGCCACGCCCTCCGGACCGCCGCGCTGTTGACCGCAAGCGTTATCACCGGCTGTACGTCCTCGTCGACGACGCAGACACGGACGCGAACACGGACGCCGACGGGGTCACCGCCGGCCGCAGAGAACGCCACCGCGGCGGCGGGCATGGACGGTCACCCCTCGGCACGGCGGGCGACGCTGCACACGACGAAGGGCGACATCACGGTCGAACTCTACTCCGAGAAGGTTCCGAAGACGGTCGCCAACTTCGTCGGCCTCGCCACCGGACAAAGGGAGTGGGAGGACCCCGAAACGGGCGAGACGCGCACGGACCCGCTGTACGAGGACGTACCCTTCCACCGGGTCATCGACGACTTCATGATCCAGACCGGCGATCCGACGGGGACCGGCCGCGGCGGCCCCGGCTACACGTTCGCCGACGAGTTCCACGACGACCTCCGCCACGACGGCCCCGGCGTGCTCTCGATGGCGAACCGCGGCCCCGACACCAACGGCTCGCAGTTCTTCATCACGCTCGCCGCCCAGCCGCATCTCGACGGGAGACACGCGGTCTTCGGGCGCGTGACCGACGGGATGGACGTCGTCAGGGAGATCGGCTCCGTCCCGACCGACGGGGCCGACAGACCCCGCGAGGAGGTCCGTCTCGCATCCGTCGACGTGGCCAGCGGTGACCGCTGACCGCCGCTTGGGCGACGAGTTACGAACGAGTTACGGATAGCGAGGGCCGTCGCCGGACGCCCCGTCCCAGTCACCGGGCTCGACGAGCGTCCCCTCCCCGTCGGTCCCGTGGCTCACCGCGACGCTGTGGCGGGTGTGTCTGGCGTGCGTCTCGGCCCAGCGGCGGGCGGCGCCTCGTGAGAGCCGTTCGACCCCTTCGGGGCAGTGTCGGCACCGCGCCAGCCAGGTCGCCGCGTCGTCGGGGAAGTGACCCGTATGTCGCTTGTGGTCGAGCGCGAACTGCTCGACCGCCTGGTTGCCGGCGACGAGTTCGTCGAGTTCGTACGCGAGGTCCCACTCGCGGCCACAGCGGGTACAGGAGACGGTCGGCATGTCGTCGATCTCGTCGGCGTCGAGCGCCTCGGGCGTGTCGGAGTCCGTGTCGAAGTCGTCGACCACGAGAACACTACCCGGTCGAGCGTCTTCAACGCTCCGTCAGCGCGCCTCGACGCGCTCGCCGCGGCGGTGGGCGTGGCCGATCACGAACGCGACCCCGTTCCCACAGAGGAGGGCGACGAACCCGAACGGGTTCTCCGCCGTGACGCCCGTCGCGAGGAGCGGCAGGTACGACAGCGGGAGGAGCGTCGCGACCCAGAACGCGGCGGCTCGGACCGACCCCGTGAGGCGGACGACGAGCGTCGCGAGGAGGCGCTGGAGGCGATCGATCCCTTCGATGGCGGTGCGGGCGACCTGTTCGGCGAGGGCGTGTTCGGAGACGGACATAGGGGACGATCTTCGAGTGATCCATCGGGGGCCACCCACCTATAACCGGGAAACCGTTGGCCGCTGTTCAGACGCTTCACGTCGGTTCGTCGCTGGATCGGAGAACCGTTCGGACAGTTTATCGACGACACAGACAGTTCGAGACCGTTCATGGCGCTTTCAAAAGCCGTTTCTTCGAGAACGTCGAATCCGACCGAGTCGACCGATGCCGAGCGACGTGGATCGGTGCTGACCGAGTCGACCGATGCCGACCGATGCCGAGCGACGTAGACCGATGCTGACCGAGTCGACCGACGTGGATCGGTGTCGACCGATGCCGAGCGACGTGGACCGATACCGAGGCAGTACTCGAACACGCCTCGTCGAAAGCGTCTCGGTCCTGGCCGCCGACCGCCACCCATGGACGACGGAGCCGACCACGCGGACGCGGCCGAGACCGACGAACGGTTCCTCCGGCGGGCGCTGGCACTCGCCCGGGAGGCCGCCGCCGACGGCAACACCCCCTTCGGGTCGTTGCTCGTCCACGACGGCGAGGTGATCGCCGAGTCGAAGAACACGACGCTGACCGACGAGGACGTCACCGCCCACCCCGAACTCAAACTCGCCCGGTGGGCCGCGCGGGAACTCGCGCCGGCAGCGCGCCGCGAGACGACGATGTACACGAGCACCTATCCGTGCATGATGTGTTCGGGCGCGATGGCGTACGCGGGGCTCGGTCGGCTGGTGTACAGCGTCGACGGCGAGACGGCCGCGACGCTCTCGCCCGCGAGACCGAACGACGACGTCCCGACGAGCGACTATCTGCACGAGCGCGACGACGTGACCGTCGTCGGGCCACTCCTGCGGGCCGAGGGGGAGGCAGTCCACCGCGAGTGTTGGGATTGAGTCCCGCCTCAGCCGGTCCGCTGCCTCGCCCCAGTGAACCACGGCGGGGGCGCGGGTGAGCCGTCCGCGGGGACGCGGTAGCGAAACGTCACGTCGACGTCGACCGCGGGTGAGCCGTCGCGGGTCGCGAGCACGTACGAGACGGAGAGCGACCGGACGAACCCATCGGCGGTGACACGCGCCCGGGCGGCGTACCCTGCGACGTTCGGATCGCCGGAGCCGTTCAGCGTCACCACGGCGACCGGGGGTGCCGTGTCGACGACCGTCCGCTCGACCGTCGACGACCGCGCCGAGAGACACCACCGGAGATACCGCGAGGCGCGCCACCCCTGTTCGCCCGCCGGCGGCACGTCGCCGAGTGATCGGGTGACGACCTCCCCGTCGGCGGCCGACGGGCGGTACCGAACCGCTCCGTCGGCGTACGAGGGACGGGCGGCGACGGGGGTCAGCCCGACGGGATCGCCCATCCACTCGACCCTGGAGACGAACTGACGGCGCGACCCGACCCGGACGGTCTCCGTCCCGCGGGCGGTGACGGAGCCGTTCACCGACTCGACGTAGCTGAGCTCCCAGCGGTACGAGCGGTTGCCGAGCGCCGCCGCGTGTGCCGCCGCGAGCGCGTCGGCGTCCGTCACGCCGTCGACGGACACCCCCGGCGCGAGGGCGCGGTCGGCCCCGGCCTCTCCCGGCCCGGCCGCCCCCGCGGATCCGAGCGTCGTCCGCGCTCCGCTCCCGATCGCCCGGCCCCCGCTCGTCTCCTCGCCGTCGGGCGCGACCGATCCCGGAGCCAGCGGGACGGAGACGGAGACCGAATCGACCGCCTCGGACGCCCAGGGGAACGGGGACGCCGTCGCACCCACACCCGCACCGGAGAGCACGACACCGAGCATCGCGAGTGTGACGAGGACGACGACCGCGCCGGCGAGAACGGTCGGGGACGACCGGCCGTGCGTGGCGCGCCGGGCGTCCCTGTCTGCCCGGGTCGGCACCGGTTCGACCGCCGAGACGGGGCGGCTGAACTGCTCGCGGAAGACGGCGTCGGCGGCCGCGCGGTCGAGGCCGTAGCGCGCGAGACCGTCGAGGTCGGCGGCCGACACGGGGTGGGCGTCGTACCGTGCCGCGATTCGCTCGGCCCGTGCGGTGTCGACGGCGACGACCCGATCGATCCTCGACGGCGTGGCTCGGCGCGTTCCGAGACCGTCGAGGACCGCGAACCGCCGGCCGGTGACGACGAGGACGCGGTCGCCGTCGACGACCACCACGCTCCCGTCGACGCGCGTCTCAGCACCGCGGGCGGCGTGGAGCGCCCTGACGAACTCCACGAGCGCCGCCCGGCTCCGGCCACGGAGGAGCGCCGCGAGCGTCGGACGGTTCGACATCGTCCCCCACGTCGAAGCGAGCGGGCAAGAACCCACCTCCCGGCTCACGCCGACGTCGGTTCCCGCTCCGTGTACCACGACGGCGGTTCGACGACCGTCCCGCCCACGTCGCGGTACTGCATCGTGAGCGAGAGACAGACCTCGCTGACCGCGGTGCTCCGCATCGGAACCAGGCAGTACGACCCCGAGTAGTAGTAGACGACGCCGTCGGGGGCGACGTGTGCGGTCGCGCTGTAGCGCCGGATGGTGCTCTCGGTCGTCCCCTCGATGTCGACGACGTACAGCCGCTGTCCACCGAGGATCGTCCGAACGATCGACGTCTCCTGACCGTCGAGGAGGACCCCGAGGAACCGCCGGGCCCGGGACTCCTGTGGGCCGACGCCGTCGTCGAGTTCGACCGCCGACGCGGCGACGCCCTCGTCGGTCGGCCGGTACCGCCGCTCCCCGTCGGCGTACGACGGTCCGACGGCCACCGGACCGCGGCTGACGTGGAGGCCCTCGCGGCTCACGTTCGCGACGTACGTCGACGGAGCCGCGACCGCGACCGTCTCGGTCGCACGCCCGACCTCGGTCCCGTTAGATCGCTCGACGTACGTGATTTCCCAGGTGTACGACCGATTCGCCAGCGCCGCCGCGTGCGCGTCGGCGAGCGCCTCCGGATCGGCGACGCCGTCGGCGGTGAGTCCGGGCGCGAGGCCGAGCGGGTCGCGCTCGGCCGTTCCGTTCGCTCGGCTCGTTCTGTTCGCCACGGCGGCTTCGGCCGTCGTCGCGCCAGGTGTCGCCGTCACACCCCCTGACGCTCCCGCTCGCTCAGCCTCCCCGGCGAAGACACCGACGTCGGCCCCGAGCGACCCCGGGGCCACCGACAGGACGAGGGCGGCCAGCACAGCCGCGGCGACGACCGTCACCGCCGCCGGAACCGGCTTGCTCCTCGGCCCGTCGGGGTCGCGGCTCCCGGATCGAGTCGGGGGCGTCGCCCCCTTGGTCTCTGGGGTCGACCGGCCCGCGGGCGCGAGGTCGCCGACGGCGACTCCGAGCCGATCGCGGAAGACGGCGTCGGCGGCCGCGCGGTCGAGGCCGTAGCGCGCGAGGTCGTCGAGGTCTGTCGGCGTGAGTACCGACGCGTCGTCCCGCGCGGCGAGCGCGTCGGCGCGGGCGGGGTCGACAGCGACGACGCGGTCCGCGCGCTCGGCCGTCGTGCCGAGGCGGTGGCGGAGGCGGGCGCGGTAGCCGGCGGGGACGACCAGGTACCGCTCGCCGTCGACGACCGCCGCTTCGCCGTCGACGTGCGTCTCCGCGCCCCGTGCCGCGTACAGCGCCGCGACGAACGCCGCGATCTCCTCTCGTGGGCGACCGCGGAGGCGCGCCGCGAGCGTCGGACGGGACGGCATCGTCGACCGTTAGGACCGGCCACGCAAGTATCCACTCCCGGTCCCGCCGATCGTCACCCACTGCTCGACCGGGACAACCGGGAGCAAAAGCGAAGCCGCCCCAGTGCGTACAGGGACTGATGCGGCCACTCAACGGTGTGGCCGAGGCCTCCCCCTCCGCCAGCCCGTCCGTCGTCTCGCAGGTGTCGTTCGAGCCGACGCCGTACGTGGTTCCTGTCGTGATCGCCGCGGTCCTCGCCGTCGGCGTCGCCGTCGCTGTCCGGCGTCGCCGTGACCGCCCCGGGTCGGCGTCGATGACCGCGCTCGCGCTCGGTGCGGGCTGGTGGTCGGTCTGTTACGCGCTGGAACTGGTCAGCCCGAGCCTGGCCGGCGCGCTCCTGTTCGGGCGGCTCGCGTACCTCGGGATCGTCGTCGTCCCCGTCACGTGGTTCACGTTCGCGCTCGCGTACACCGGCCGCGGCGACCTGTTGGGCCGGGGACGACTCGTCGTGCTTGCCGCTCCGGCCGCGGCGATGGTCACGCTCGCCTGGACGACGCGTTCGACCGGGTTCGTGTGGGCGAGCGCCGATCTGGTGCCCGCGGCGGACGGCTCCCTCGCGGTCCTCTCGGTCACGTACGGCCCCGTGTTCTGGCTGTGGACGGCGTACGCCTACGCCCTGGTCGGCGCGGGGACGCTGTTGCTGGTTGCGTCGGCCGCGAACGCTCGGCTGTTCCGGCGACAGACGGCCGCGCTGGTGGCGGGCGTCTCCGCGCCCTGGCTCGGGAACCTGGCGTTCCTCGCCGGCGTCTCCGCGGTCGACCTCACGTCCGTCGGCTTCGTCGTCTCGGCGGTCGTCCTCGGCGGCGGCCTCCACCGCTACCGCCTGCTCGACGTCCACCCCGTCACGGGTGGCATCGCCCGCGCGGAACTCGTCGAGCGCCTCCCCGAAGTCGTCGTGGCGGTCGACGACCGGGGGCGCGTCGTCGATCTGAACCCGAGCGCCGAGTCGGTTCTCGGGACGACGCTCGACGACGCGGTCGGCGCGGAACTCCGGGCGATCGCGCCGCCGCTCGCTGATCTCGTCGACGGGATCGACCCCGGCGGCGACCCCCCCGCGGACTTCGTCGTCTCCGAGCCGCGCCGCCACTACGAGGTCCGCGTCTCGCCGCTCCGGGACGACCGGACGGCGGGACGGCTCTTGACCCTCCGCAACGTGACCGAGCGCCGCCGGCGCGAACGGGAGGTGGCCGTGCTCAACCGCGTCCTCCGACACGACCTCCGCAACGACGTCGCCGTCATCGAGAACTACGCCGCGCTCCTCGAACGCGACCCCGGCAACGAGGAGTACGTCGCTGGGCTCGCCGCCCGGGCGGCCGAAATGCGCGAACTCGTCGAGACCGTCCGGGAGGTCGAACGCCACCTTGACGCCGACGAGCCGACGCTGTCGACGCTAAACATCGCGCGGGTGGTGCGCGAGCGGACGGCGGCGCTGGCACGGACTCACCCGGAGGCGACCGTCGAGACCGACCTCCCTGCCGACGCGTGGGTCCGCGCGCTGGATCTCGTCGGCTCGGCGGTGGACAACCTCGTGGAGAACGCCGTCGAACACAACGACGCCGCCGCACCCCGGCTGTCGGTGTCGGTCGACCGGGTCGCGGTCGACGGCGAGCGGTACGTCGACGTCCGGGTCACGGACGACGGGCCGCCCATCCCAGCCGAGGATCTGGACGTGCTCGTCGGCCGGGAGTCGAGCCTGGACGGGGCGAGCGGGCTCGGACTGTGGCTCGTCCACTGGATCGTCACGGAGTCGGGCGGGACGGTGACACACGAGTCGGCTGACCCGAGGGGGAACGTCGTCACCCTCCGCCTCCGCGCGCGGACGGACGAGCGGTACCACGCAGACTCCCCCAGCGAGGCGTCGGTCGAGCCGACGGAGGCGTTCGGACGCGTCGGGCCACCGAACGGCTTGAACCCGCTGGACGCGTCCCTGGCGGGGTGAGTCGGTCGGCTAGCCTTCCCTCGCCGTGCCCGATCGGAGGTCGTCACCGAGGACGAGCGGACTCTAGCGGAGAAGGCGAACGTGGCGGTCGTCCCAGTAGGCAGTCCAGGTGATCCGCACGCCTCCGTCTGGACGGGCACACGGAGCGAAGGCAGTCTCCAGGGCGGTGAAACCACACCACTGGAGCGGCTTCGCCGTTTGAGCCGTTCGTTCGCTCGCGTTCTCGCTCACGAAGGCCTTCCCGGCCGGCTCGTTCATCGCGTGCCGACCGCAGGCGGTGGCGCGTGACGTCGCGCCGCCTCATCGGCGCGACTCACGCGCGAGGGATGACTGAGCGAGTGGGTCGTACGAACGAGCGACGGAATCGGCTGGGGAGGCTGTGGTGCCACCGCTCTGGCGACCGCGCGATCGGTCGAGGGACTCACGAGCTCGGTCTTCGACGAGATGTATATCAGTTCCGCCCGTTACGAGAGACACTCGATCAGCAGTCGGGCTGGACGGGTCCACCAGCCGACGTGATGCGACACGACACGGGCAGCCTCGACCTCCCACCGGGCGCAGACGAAAGAGGAAAGACCGGGCCGCCGCTATCCACGTCAATGAGCGACGCTCCCCCGAAACCGAGCGATATCGGCGACGAGGCGAACGCCCCGCCCGTCGAGGAGAAGCCGTACAAGATCATCTTCGAGGCCAACAAGTGCTTCGGCGCGGGGCGGTGTGCCGAGGTGGCGGACAACTGGACGATGAGCATCGACACGGGGCTGGCACAGCCGCGGTCGTACTACATCGCCGAGGACGAACTGGCGGAGAACGTCGAGGCCGCGGAGGTGTGCCCGGCGAAGAAAGGGAGCGGCGTCATCCACGTCATCGACCGCCGGACCGACGAGGAGATCGCGCCGGACCCCCACGGCGACGGCACCCTGTCGGTTGACTGGTAGCGGACCGCGACGGACCGAAACCGACTTTCGGGGGACGGGAGAACGGGAAGACGCGCGAGGGTGGCTGAGCTAGGCCAAAAGCGGCGGACTTAAGATCCGCTCCCGTAGGGGTTCGAGGGTTCAAATCCCTTCCCTCGCATCGTTTCTGCGAACGACAGCGAGTGACCGCGTCGCGACGAGCCGCGGCTGCCGTGAGACGACGCGAGACGGCCGCTCACTCCTGCCCGGTAAACCGCGTGCAGCCGGTTTCGTCGTACCACGAGACCAGTACCCGCCACCCCTCCCTTGCGATCCACTCCCGGGTTCGTATCCGGAGGACGTACCGGCCGGCGGACTCCGTCGAGACGGCGTAGAGGGAAGACAAACTGCTGTCGTCGAGGATAACTGCACCGACCGGTCCGATGAGCTGTACGCTCGGGACCCCCGCTTTCGAGGCCCGTTCGACGTTGTACACTCCGATCTTGAGGTCCTTGCCCGCCTCCATGTCGATGTGCCACTCGACGGCCGAGTTGCCGAAGACGAGCGAACTCGCTCGGCCCATCAGATAGAAGACGTCCTCGAAGAGGTCGGCTTCCTCACACTCGTAGGTGAACTCAGCCGTCGCCGGGTCTGCCGTGTACTCCCCCCGCAACTCACCGCCGCTGTCGCTCGATCCGAGGCACCCAACGACCTCACCTGTTCCGGCTACCGACAACGCTCCGATGAACGTCCGTCGATCCATTGTCGTTCATAATAGAAAATGATATTATATGGACAATTACCTGTAAACGAGACAAAAAACGGGCGACAAGTTCGACCACGCGGGTGGCTATCCAGCCTCGGTTCGGTAGATCGAGTGACGACAGGATACACACTTCGTCCCCACCGCGGTCGGCTCGTGCAACGCGGTCGTTCCCGCGCGACGTGGTAGATCCGTACGGTCATATAATATCACTGGGTGATTACTTGTTGGCCGTTACCGAATCTGAGCTGGCTATGGGGGGCGAAGCTACCGATACCGAACGAGTGGTTCACGACGCGTTCGATTGGCTCAACGGCGACTCGTCGAAGATCGAAGCGATAGCGGAGTCGGTCGACGTCTACGGGCCCGCGTTGCCGGATGGCGAGGTTCACAGCCGTGACGAGTGGGCGTCGTTCATCAGAGCGAACCGTGAAGGGTTCCCCGATATCGAGTTCTCGATGCAGGAGCTGGTTGCCGGCGACACCATCGCCATGGCGGAGCTAATGTTGTCCGGCACTCATCAAGGGGAGTTTCTGGGCGTTCCGCCGACGGGGCGGGAGATCGAGATCGGGGCGATCGACAAGTTCGTCGTGGAAGGCGGACAGGTGGTCGAGTGGCGACCGTACTTCGATTCACGACAGATCCCCGAACAGCTCGGGCTGAGCTTTCCGACGGTGTTGTTGCAGCTCCCGAAACTCGTGTGGCGGAAAGTCCGTACGGGTTTCTTCGTCGGCTACTGAGCCTCTCTTTGGCCGTGGGTGCCGGGCTCGGAGCAGTCGTCCGGTGTCGTTGAGGGCGGTTCGGTTTCGATCGTCGCGGGGAAGAGTAGACGGTGGGCGCTCGGAGTTCGATGCGGTCTCCGACTCGCTTCGTCGGGCGCAGCGAACGGTACGACGTCACACACGGCGTGGAATCCGTTGTCACACTGAAACGCCGGTTTGAGTCTCGACCGTCTTTACCCCGCCCGGCCAAGAGACACCAGAAGGCCCTCCAACTCGGCTGAACGTTCAGCGACGGTATCAGGCGGGTGCTCACCCGAACAGGCGGGATCTTGTTTCTCGGACTCCTCGCTATCCAATTTCTCCTCCAGACCTCGGTCAATACGGCAGTCGTCGGGTTCCTCCCTCCCCGAGCCGCAGCCGAACTCGGGGAGACGCTCGGGCTTACACTCCCCGTCTCGGGGACTGTCGGTACCGTTCTGTTCCTCTGTACCTTCGCCCTCAGCTCGGTCTACTTCGTCGTCCTGTCCCGAGCGCTCACCCGGCCACTGGCGGAGCTCTCTACGTTCCCTGCGGATCTGATCACGCGCCGACTCGGACGCGCGACGCTCGCCATGATCGGCGGCGGGATGCTCGTCGCGGTTTCAGTCACGGCTGGACTGATGATGCTCGTACTGCCTGGAGTGTTCCTCGCCACGTGCTTCCTGTTCTTCGTTTTCGCGGTCAGTGTCGAAGACAGAGGTGTCATCGATGCGCTCAAGCGGAGTTGGCGTCTGTCGCGAGGCAACCGACTGAAACTCGGCGTCGTCGTGATCCTCTCGGGGATCGCCGACCTCGTGACCGGAACCGTCGGGTCGGTGCTCGATCTGGCCGGCACGCCGGTCGTCGCCGACCTCGTCTCCAACACGGTCAGCAGCGTCCTGTTCGTCTTCCTCTACGGGACCATAGCGGCCGCGTATCTACAGGTTCGAGACGACGAGCAGGACGGATTCGACGGCTCCGGCACGCCGCAGTCGATGGGTGGTGCGGTCGCCGATCCGTGAGTATGCCGAACGAGGTCCCCGGGGTCGTAACCGAAACTTGGACGTACGCCCTCGTCGGCGGATTCGTCTCCATGCCGCTCACGCTCGGCCGCTACTGGCTCTCCGGCATGGGAAACAGCTTCTCGCTCAACATGGTGTTCGTTGGCGGACTCCTCGCCGGCTATCTCGCCAAGCGGGACTCGATCGACGCCGAACCCGTCGGACTCCGCGCCGGGGTTATCGGTGCCCTGCCGGGACTGGTGTGGATCTTCTCGCCGAGCCTCGTCACTGCACGGAGCATCGCCGAGGCGTGGTCCTTCGCTCCAGCGGCAGCCGTGTTGGTGGTCTTGTTCAGTCTGATGGCGCTTGGAATCGGCGCGGCCGGATTTTTCGGCGGCGCGGTCGGTGGCTGGCTGTTCGAGAAGATCGGAGACCGAACACCCGAACCCGGGACGTAGCCGCTTTTGTAGCTATCGCGGAGAGTCGACCGTACGGACGAACGGCCGCCCGCCTCGGGTTCTCACGGCCGCGAGTGACACTCACGACCTGCCGGTGAAACGACAAGATACTTGGGCGAGGCTGTAATGACATGTAATTATGAGTGCCCGACCGTCCGAGTCAGCGCCGCTCGCCTGGACCGACCTGGTCCTCGCAGCGATGGGAATCGTCCTCGTCGGTGGCCTCGCCGTCGGGGCGGTCTCGTCGGTTCCGCTCCGCCTCAGCGGTGGCGTCGGATCGGTTCTCGCGACGGCGATGTGGGTGGGCTCGGTCGCGGTGAACCCCGCCGAACGAACCGCCTGACTCGGCGTGGGTTCGTCGCGCGGAACGCCCTCCCGGTCGCTACGCCCAGTCCTCGGGAATCCACGCCGGCGGGCCGGTCCCCCAGCGGACGAGGCTCCCGGCGGTTCCCGTGAACACGTTCGGGAGCGTCACGAGCAACAGGATCGCGGTCGTCACGTCGCCGGGCGTCCGGAGCACCGACAGGACGAACTCCAGCGGGAACGGAACGCCCGCTCCCCGGGTGAGCGTGACGAGCACGCCGAGCGGGATCAGGACGATCCCCCACGCCAGCGCCGTGAGGAGACCGTGCCACGCGCCGTCGGTCGGTTCGGTGCCGGCGACGTAGCCGGCGACGCCGCTCCCGACGAGGCCGCCGATGAGCGAGAACCGCCCGGAGACGAGCCAGATCACGACCTCCATCGTGAGCGCGACGAGGAGCCCGGTGACGACCGCGTGCCAACGCGTCATCACCGTACATATGCGGTTCATCGTACATAATACCCTTCCCGAACGTTCACCCGACTGATATCTCAGCCGAGCGTTCGCTGGACGGGAGCGCCCCGCTCGTGCGCCAAGAGTGCCTCCTTGGCCGCGACGCCGCCGGCCGCCGAGAAGCCGCCCACCGAGTCCGCGCCGACTACCCGGTGGCAGGGAACGACGATCGGGAGCGGGTTGCGCCCGCAGGCACCGCCGACGGCGACGGGGCTCGTCTCCAACACGCGAGCGAGGTCGCCGTAGCTCCGCGTCTCGCCGTAGGGGATCGTGGCCATCGCGGCCATCACGCGCCCGGTGAACGAGTCGGGAAACGCGACCGACAGGGAGAAGGCGCGGCGGTCGCCGTCCTCGTACGCGCGGACCTGCGTGCGGATCTCCGCGATGGAGGCGTCGACGAACGCCTCGTCGAGGTCGAACGCGTAGCCGAAGAGATCGAGTCGCACGCTGGGGCTACGCCGAGCGGGGGTAAAAAGAACCGTGGCCTCGGTCGATCAGTCACCGCGGCGTTGCCGGAGGTTCTGCCGGGTGAACTGCGGGCGGGCTTTCAGTCCGGTCTTCCGCTTGAACGACCGGTAGAGCAGGAACACCACGGGGAGCGTCGCGACCGCGGCCACGGCGGCGGGTTCGACGCCATCGAACGCGTAGAGGATCGCCGTCGAGAGCACGCCCACGGCGAGGAGGAAGCCGTAGACGATGCGCCGGGCGAGCTTCGAGAGCACGTCGTTGCGGTCCTCGATGCGGACGTTCACCGTCAGGTCGTCGCGCTCGACGGTGTCGAGGACGCGTTCGAGCTTCGGCGGCACGCGGAACAGCGACCGGGTCGTCTCTTGGAGCTGGTCGCCGGTCTCACTGACGACGCGCTTGATCGTCTCCTCGCGGTACCCCTGGTCGGTGAGGTAGTCGGTGGCGACGGAGATGAAGTCGAAGTCGGGATCGAGCGTGACGCAGACGCCCTCGACGACGGTCGCCACGCGGAGGACGAGCGCCAGGTTCCGCGGGAGGCGGAGCGGGAACTCGTAGATAGTCGACTCGACCTGCTCGACGATCTGCTGGACGCGGTACTGCTCGATGTCCTCGCCGCGGGCGTCGGCGATGGCCAGTTCCATCACGTCACCCATCACCTGTCGGTCGGCCTCGGGCGAGAGCGTCCCCATCTCGATGAGCGCATCGAGGATGCCGTCGATGTCCTGGTTGGCGACGGCGATGTAGAAGTCGACGATCTTCTCCTGGATGAACGGCTCGACCTGGCCGCTCATCCCGAAGTCGTAGAAGATGATCGCGCCGTCGTCGTCGACCGCGAGGTTGCCCGGGTGGGGGTCGGCGTGGAAGTCACCGTCGTCGATGATCATCTGGAGGTAGATGCGCTGTAACCGGGTGGCGAGTTCGGTTCGGTCGATCCCGCGCTCGTCGAGCGTCTCCAGGTCGTTGATCTTGATGCCCGGGAGGTACTCCATCGTGAGAACGCGCGGTCCCGACACCTCCTCGCGGAGTTCGGGGATGCGGATGTCGTCGTCGTCGGCGAAGTTCCCGCGGATGGTCGTGAGCACGCGTCCCTCCCGGGAGTAGTCCATCTCCTGGCGGATGGTTTTCGCGAACTCGTCGGCGAGGTTCTCCAGCGAGAACGCCCGGCCCTCGCCGATGAACCGCTGGATCAACGGGAGCGACCAGCGGACGACGCGCAGGTCGGCCTCGACGAGCGTCTCGATGCCCGGGCGGCGGATCTTGACTGCGACCTCCTCGCCCCGGTAGGTGGCGGTGTACACCTGGCCGAGGGAGGCCCCGCTGATCGGCTCGCGGTCGAAGTCGTCGTACACGTCGTCGATCGGGCCGACCTCCTCTTCGAGGACGGTCTGGGCCTCGGCCCAGGGGGCGGGCGGGACGTCGTCCTGGAGCCGCGAGAGCACGTCGACGTACGCCGGCGGGAGGATATCGGGGCGGGTCGACAGCAGTTGGCCCAGTTTGATGAACGTCGGCCCGAGGGTTAGAAGCGAGTCCAGGAGGACGTTCGCCCGCTTGGCCTGCGTCTCGGCGTCGACCTGCCGCGACCGACCGAACAGGACGAACCGCCGTCGGTCCCGGCTGTAGGCGACGATGAGCGGGAAGAACTGGTAGAGGACGACGAAGAAGCGCCAGTACGCGCGGAGATTGACCAGCGTGACCACCCCACCCGATTACGCGTCCTTGTCCGAGATCGGGATGGTGCGTTCGGGGGCGGAGTCCCGCTTCGGGAGGCGGAGTTCGAGCACGCCACGGTCGACCGTCGCCTCCGCGCCTGCGCCGGTGGCGTCCGGCGGGAGCGGGAGTTCGGCGTCGAGAAACAGCGAGCGGTTCTCCCTGACGTAGCGGAACTCCGGCGGGAGGTCCTTCTCCCGGCGCGCCTCGACGACGAGCCGGCCTCGCTCCACTTTGATCTCGACCGTCTCGGCCGTGACGCCGGGGAGATCGAGGACGAGGAGGTACTGCTCGTCCGATTCGAGGAGATCCGCGAACACTGCTTCGGGGAGTTCGCGCAACGCGTCGCGCAGTGCTGACATGGACTGAGGTAAGGAGTCGGGGTGTAAGAAGCCCGCGGTCCCGGATGCTCCGCCGTCGGTCGCTCGTCGTCGGTCCGGCTCGGTCACCGACACGACTCGGCCTCGGCGCCGGTCGACGGGCACGGTAGCGTGTACTCGAAGTCGACCGGCTCCTCGACCGCGCCCGCGGGCCCGATCTTGGTCACCGAACAGTGGCTCCATTCGCCACGGAACCGGGTCGTGTGCCACTCGTCGGTCCAGCCGGGGCGGACGGCCAGTCGGTACGACAGTGCGGGCCGGGGCCACGCGCACGGGAGAGCCGTCCTGTCGTTTGCGGCGAGTTCGACCGTCGAGCGGTGGACCTGCCGGCCGTTCGCGGCGAGCCCTTTCAGGAGCGGTCGTCGTTCCGTCATCGGTGCACCATCCGCGACTGGTTCCGCCAGCAAGGTAGTCGTGGTGGCGTTCGCTCCCGCCTGAGCCGCTTTCGTCCCCTCTCGGGTCGGCCCCTCGGTACGACCGCCCCGGGTAGTGTGACGACGCCCGGACCCGAAGACCGAGGTGGTTCGGCGGCCGCGGG
Source organism: Salinigranum marinum (assembly GCF_024228675.1). Lineage (NCBI taxonomy): Archaea > Methanobacteriati > Methanobacteriota > Halobacteria > Halobacteriales > Haloferacaceae > Salinigranum > Salinigranum marinum. Next base: position 3,526,622 of record NZ_CP100461.1, read on the forward strand.
ACAGCGGGACGCGCGAGAGCCGGAACGTCCCCTTCGATCCCGTGCGTGGGAGAGACCAGCAGCACGCGGTGTGCAACGGGCGGTCGAGTCCTCCCCGACCGCGGTGCTCGGTCACTCCCGACGCTCGCCGACGCTTTTTACCGCTCGTCCACCCAGACACAGGTATGCACGACGACCGGAAACGCTCCGGCTTCAAATCCCGAACCCGGGTCGAAGACGCCCGCGAGCGCCTGCTCGCGGCAGCAGATCCACACGGCCGAACCGAACGCGTCGCGCTCACGCGCGCGGACGGTCGCACGCTCGCCGAGCGCGTGACGGCTCCGAACCCCGTTCCGGGCTACGACCGCGCCGCGATGGACGGCTGGGCGGTCCGCGCCGCCGACACCTTCGGTGCCTCCGACCGGTCGCCGACGGTCCTGCGCGCCGCCGGCGACGCCGACGTCGCCGTCGGCCCGAGCGACGCCGCCCGGGTCCACACCGGGAGCGCCCTCCCCGACGGTGCCGACGCGGTCGTGATGATCGAACAGACCGAGCGCGTCGGCGACGACGTCGAGGTGTTCGACGCCGTTACCGAGGGGGAGAACGTCGGCGACGCCGGCGAGGACGTCGAGGCCGGGCAGTCGCTGTTCGAGCCCGGACACGCGCTCCGACCCTCCGACCTGGGGTTGCTCAAATCCGTGGGCCTCGACCGCGTCCGGGCGTTCGAGCCGCCGACCGTCGGCGTCGTCCCGACAGGCGAGGAACTGGTCCAGGCCGACCCCGGGCCCGGCGAAGTGATCGAGACCAACGGCCTCACGGTCTCGGCGCTGGTCTCGCGGTGGGGTGGCGTCCCGACCTACCGCAACGTCGTGACGGACGAGTTCAGCGCGCTCCGCGCCGCGGTCCAGCGCGACCTCACGAAGGACGTCATCGTCACGACCGGCGGTTCGTCGGTCGGCGAGCGCGACCTTCTCCCCGAGGTGATCGACGAACTCGGCGAGGTCCTCGTCCACGGTGTCGCCCTGAAACCGGGTCACCCGGTCGCGCTCGGCGTCGTCGAGGACACGCCTGTGGTGTCGCTCCCGGGCTACCCCGTCGCGTGTATCGTCAACGCCGTCCAGTTCCTGCGACCGCTGGTCAAACACGTCGGCGGGATGGACTGTCCGCCGCTCCCACGGCGGGAGGTACGCCTGGCCCGGAAGCTGTCGAGCGAACCCGGCGTCCGGACGTTCGCCCGCGTCGAAGTTCGCGAGGAAGACGGCGAGCAGGTCGCCGTCCCGACGCGCACATCGGGGTCGGGAATCCTCTCGTCGGTCGCGCTCGCGGACGGCTGGGTGGTCGTGCCCGAGTCCCAGGAGGGCATCCCGGCGGGTGAACGGGTGGAGGTCGAACAGTGGGAGTGGTCGGCGTGACCGACCGCAAGGAGTTCCGCGACCTCGCGCCGCCGGAGGCGGCACACGAGGCCATCGCCTCGCTGGCGCTGACGCCGTCGCCGGAGTCGGTGTCGCTCGACGAGGCCCGGGGGCGAGTGCTCGCCGAACGGATCGACGCCGCGATCGACGTCCCCGGCTTCGACCGGGCGAGCGTGGACGGCTACGCGGTCCGCGGGCGGGACACGTTCGGTGCCGACGAGTCAGACCCCCGGGTGCTCGACCTCGTCGGGACGGTCCACGCCGGCACGGAGCCGGACGTGACGGTCGAGCCGGGGACCTGTGCCGAGATTTCGACCGGTGCCGTGTTGCCGCCCGGCGCGGACGCCGTCGTGATGGTCGAGCGGACGGACGATCTCGGCGGCGAGATCGAGATCCGGACCGCCGTGGCCCCCGGCGACCGCGTGATGTTCGCGGGTGCGGACATCGCCGCCGGGTCACGGGCGCTCGGCCCCGGCACGCGGCTGACGCCGCGCGAGATCGGCCTGCTCTCGGCGCTGGGCGTCGATCAGGTGCCCGTCCGCGGACGGCCGCGGGTCGGCATCGTCTCGACCGGCGACGAGCTCGTCCGGCCGGGGGAGGATCTCAACTCGGCGCGCGGGGAGATCTACGACGTCAACTCGAACACCGTCGCCGCCGGGGTAACGGAGGCGGGCGGCGAGCCCGTCCTCTACCCCCACGCGGGCGACGACTACGACGAGATGGAGCGTCTACTCAGACAGGCGGCCGACGAGTGCGATCTCGTTCTCTCGTCGGGGTCGACCTCAGCCTCCGCCGTGGACGTCATCTACCGGGTCATCGAGGAGCGCGGCGACCTCCTCTTACACGGGGTCGCGGTGAAGCCGGGCAAGCCGATGCTCGTCGGGCGGCTCGACTCCGCGGGGAGCCAGTCGGCGTACGTCGGGCTCCCGGGTTATCCGGTGTCGGCGCTCACCATCTTCCGAACGTTCGTCGCGCCTGCGATCCGGCGCGCAGCCGGGCTTCCCGAGCCGCGGACGGCGACGGTCACGGGCGAGTTCGCCGTCCGCGAACGCTACAGCGAGGGCCGGATGCGGCTGATGCCCGTCGGGCTCGTCGAGAGTGACCCGGCCGCCGACGATCTCCTCGTCTACCCCGTCGACAAGGGGAGCGGGGCGACGACCAGTCTCGTCGAGGCCGACGGTGTCGTCGAGGTGCCGGCCGACACCGAGTACATCGCGGCCGGCGACAGCGTCGAGGTCCGACTGTTCTCGCCCGACGTCCGCGCGCCGCGCCTGCTCGGCGTCGGCGAGGACGACCCGCTGCTCTCTCGCCTGCTCGACCGGGTCGACGCCCCGAGATACCTGCCCGTCGGGAGCCGCGAGGGCCTCCGCCGCCTGCGCGACGGCGTGCCCGACGTCGCCGTGGTGGCCGGCGAGAGCAGCCGCGACGTCGACAGCGAGGAACTCGGCGCGTGGACCCGCGAGTGGGGACTCGTGGTCTCGGGCGACGAGGTCGACGGCCTCGACGCGCTCGTCGACGCCGACGTCCGGTTCGTGAACCGCGACCGCAACGCCGGCCTCCGCGCGACGTTCGACGCGGCGCTCGACGACCTCGCCGACGCGCGCGGCGTCTCCCGCGGCGCGCTCGCCGATCGAATCGACGGCTACGAGCTGACGGTGAAAGCTCACGAGAGCCCCGCACGTGCGGTCCTGGAGGGTCGGGCCGACGCGGGACTCGGGCTTCGGACGACCGCCGCGGCGCTCGGGCTCGACTTCGTCCCGCTCGGTCACGAACGGGTCGCCGTCCACGGGGCACCCGGCCGGACGGAGAAGCCGGCCGTCCGGGAACTCGCGGCCGCCCTCTCGGCCGCCGACGTGGACCTCCCAGGCTACGACGCGGCGTGACAGCGGTCTCACGCTGTCTTCAAATCTGATATCTGGGGGTCTGGATTTATGTACGTCTTCTCCGTACGATGGTCCATGCCCGGACAGGTTTCGGTCCTGCACGTCGACGACGAACCCGACGTGTTGGAACTCTCGACACAGCTGTTCGAACGTACCGACTCCGATGTCTCGATGGTCACCGCCGGAAGCGGCCCGGCGGGGATCGAGGCACTCTCCACCCACGACGTCGACTGCGTCGTCTCCGACTCGGTTCGCATGCCGGACGGCGAGTCGTTCGTCGAGGCGGCCAGCCGGACGACCGACGCGCCGATCGTCCTCTTCACCGCGAAGGAGTGGAACGAGGTCGCCGGCGACGCGGTCGCGGCCGACGTCTCCGAGTACGTCCGCAAGGCCGACGCGTCCGACTACCAGACCGTCATCCGCCACGTCCAGCGGCTCGCCGGTGACGAGGACGCCGACGTGGACCGCCGTCTCATCGGCCAGCACGACTTCACTTCGCCCGTCGAACTCGGCGTCTCGATCGTCGAGGCGGTCGAGAACGTCGTCGACGGCGACGCGACCGAGTTCGATCCGCTGTACGACGCCGTCGACGCCGACGCGCTCGAGAGCCTGTTCGTCCCCGCGGCGGGGCGCGCACAGCCCGAGAACGTCGAGGTCAGGTTCTCGTATCAGGGGCTCGATCTGGCGGTCGCCGCGGACGGTCGGATCACCGCCGCCACCGCGTCGAACTGACCGCCTCCTCGCCCGAACGGCCGTTCCGGGCCACGCCCGCCGATGCCCGCTGTTCTCGCGGTTTCACGACTTCGTTTGTTTTCATTCAGTTTTACTGTGCAACCGAATGATATATGCGTCCGTACCCCGTCGATCTCCGCACGTATGGACACCAGAGCGACGCTTCTCCACGTCGATCCCGACGACGACTGCCTGGGGGCGTCACGGTCGTCGTTCGAGGGGACGCCCGGTGTCCGACTGCTCACCCGCGCCGACGGCGAGGCGGCCCTCGCGACGCTCTCCGTCGAGGCCGTCGACGTCGTGGTCACCGACGCGATCGACCTCCCGGACGGGACGCCGCTCGCCGAAGCGATCAGGAACCGGTACCCGTCGGTACCGGTCGTGCTCTACACGAACGAGCCGTTCGCCGATGTCGCACCGCTCGTCGCTCGGGCGGGAATCACGGAGTACGCCCGGAAGGACGACGGACGCGTCCGCGACGCGGCCGATCACGTGCGACGACTCGTCGACGCCGCCGACTCGACCCCTGCTCGGACTCCGAGAGTCGCCACCACGTTCGACGCGCCCGCCGACGACCCCGCGGACGAGTCGCCGCCGGTCGACTCGGACGAGTGGACCGAACTGACCCGGTGTGATCCGACGTCGACGTCGGACCTCGTGGTGACGCTCGCCGACGCGCTCGGTGACCGGGCCGACGACCGGCCGCTGGGCGAGGAGATCGATCCCGAGGCGCTGGCGGCGCTGTTCGAGTCGGCGAACGCCGCGACCGACCTCCACGTCCGCTTCCGTCTCGGTCGTCACGAGGTCGTCGTCACGGCCGACGGCGTCGTCAAGAGCCGGCCGATCAGCCGCGTCTGAGTTCGTCGAACGAGCGCACGCGGTAGTCCGCGAGGACGCAGTGACCGCGCTGGTCGGGGTCGTGTCGCTCCACGTGGATCCCGTCGAGCCCCGCGTTCCACGCCGCGCCGATGTCGCTCGTACCGTCGCCCGCGAGCACGCCACGCTCGCCGTCGGCGACGCCGAGTCGGGACAAGGTGTGCTCGACCGGTGCGGGGTTTGGCTTCCAGCCGATCTCCTCGGTGCAACAGTGGACGGTGTCGAACCAGTCGCGGATGTCGAGGTGGTCGAGGACGGGGCCCGCGAGGAACTCCTGACAGTGCGTCACGACCCCCACCGGCACCCCAGCCCGGTGGACGTCGCGGACGAGCTCGGCGGCGTCGTCGTGGAGGTACGTCACCTCCGCGCGGGCCAGCGGGTCCTCCTCGTCGTGGAAGACCGGCCAGAACTCCGCGGGGTCGATCCCCCACGCGCGCAGCTGTGGGTCGCGTGGGCCGTTGAGCCCGTGCCAGATGATCTCCGCCTCGCGGTCCGTGAACGTCCGGTCGAGTCGGTCGCCGACACGGTCGAACACGTCGCGTGTGTACGCCCAGTCAGCGTCGACGAGCGTCCCGTCGAGGTCGAACAGCCAGACGTCGTACTCACCGACAACCATTGGGGAGCATCCAATAGGGGGCGTGCCGGTAAGTTCCTTGTGCCCCGGCTCTCACCGACGAGAACTCCCCGCTCCCACCGACTCGTCGGCCATCGCCCGTCGACCGTCGTCCGTCGCCCGAACCACCGCGGGGCCCTGTCGGCGGTCACTCCACCACGCGAAGCGACGAGCCGAGGTGGTTGTGTCGCACCTCGCGGGCGGTGTCGGCGTTGTAGCGGTCGACCTCCGCGGCGACCGCGTCGGTCCACGCGTCGAGATACGCCTCGTCGACGACGAGTTCGCTGAACCGCACGGAGACGACCGTGACCGAGAGCCACTCCTCGGCGATCGCCCGGAACCGCCGCTCGTCCGTCAGATCGCCGTGCCAGAGCCACTGCTCGAAGAAGCGCCACTCCTCTGCGTCGGCACCGGGTTCGGGTGCGGGGTAGCGCACGACCGTCTCGAACGTCGCCGGGTCGGTCTCGACCACGGCCGGGTCGAGGCGGAACCGCACGCGGAAGACGTACGTACCCTCCATGGGTTCCCCTTACCGTTCGGCGTCGAAGAGGTTCGCCAGGCGAACGTCCTTGTCCGTGATCCCGCCCTCCTCGTGGCTCGTCAGGCGGACCTCGACGGTCTCGTACCCGATGACGATCTCGGGGTGGTGGAACTCCTCTTCGGCAACTTCACCCACCTGGGTGGCGAACGCGACGCCGGCGAGGTAGTCGTCGAACCCGTACGTCCGGACGATCTCGTCCCCCTCGCGCTCCCAGCCACCGGGGAGTCGCTCCTCGATCTCCTCATCGGAGAGCAGTTCGGCCATACCCGTCGCGTCGTCGCGGGCTCTGTTAACTGTTCGGACTCGGATCGTGTCGTCCGGCGCGGTACGCACGACCGAGCGCGCGGACAGCGCTGTCCTCGTCGGACAAATTAAAACAGTCGGCGTCCCGCCCGAGTCAGTCGTCGCTCAGCCGTTCGAGGACGTGGCTCGGGATGTCAGAGTCGTCGGGGATCCCCGCGGGCTGCTCGCCCGTCGGGGGATCCGGAAGCTCCGCCTCGAAGTCGGGATCGAACAGTTGCATGGCGGTGTGGATCGTCGTCCAGTCGTCCTCGGCGGCGGCCTCGCGGAGGCTCTTCGTCGGTGCCGAGAGCAACTGGTTGACGAGCGCGTCGGCCAGCGCGGCAACCGTCTCGCGCTGTTTCTCGGTGAACTCGCCCTGCGCTTCGAGCTTTCGGATCGCCGTCTCCAGTTCCGCCTGCTTCGTCCGCTCGGCGCTCTCGTACATCGCGCTGATCGCCTCGTCGGCCCGGTTGCGCTTGAACCGCTCCATCAGGTGCGTGAACTCCGTGTCGATCATCGCCTCGACCCGCGCCGCCGCCTCCTGTCGGCGGTCGTGGGTCTCGTCGGTCACGGACTCCAGCGCGTCGATGTCGCGGACGGTCAGCCCCGGCCGCGTCGACACGGCGGGGTCGATGTCGCGGGGCTGGGCGATGTCGACGAGGAGGGTCTCGCCGGCGGCCGCGAGCGTCTCGTCGTCGAGGACGTAGTCGGGACTGGCGGTCGCGCTCACTACCAGACCGGCCCGGGCGGTGGCCGCTGACAGGGCGTCGAGGCCGATTCCGATCGCGTCACAGGAGACGTCCCGCGCGACGTGCTCTGCGTGCGGGACGGTCCGGTTCGCCACGATCACTCGCTGGACGCCCGCGGCGTCCAGCGCACGGGCGGCGAGCAGTCCCATCTCGCCCGCACCGACGACGAGCGCCGTCGTCTCGGCGAGGTCGAGGTGACGCTCGGCGAGGCGGACCGCGGCGGAGCCGAGCGAGACGACGCCCTCGTTGATCGCGGTCTCCGCGCGGGCCCGCTCGCCGACGTGGAGCGCCTTCGTCAGCGCCTCGTCGAGCGTCGGGCCGATGCCGCCGACGGCGCGGGCCTCCTCGAACGCGGTCCGGAACTGCCCGAGGATCTGGTCCTCGCCGAGCACGAGCGACTCCAGACCCGAGGCGACGCGCATCAGGTGTCTGACTGCGGCCTCGTGTTCGAGGTCGATCACCGCGCCGTCGCGGACGTCGGGGGCGAACTCGGCGAGTGCGCGCCGGCCCGCGGCCGCGTCGTCGGTGACGACGTACGCCTCCGCGCGGTTGCACGTCCGCAGCGCGAACGCCTCTTCGACGCCGTCCCGCGCGAGGAGGTCCCGGACCACTTCTCGCTCCGTGTCACCGGTGACGCACTCGATCTCCTCGACGCTCGCGTGGGTGTGCGAGACGCTCACGCCCGAAATGACGTTCGCGGCGCTCTCGGTCACGGCTCGCCTCCCTCCGACTCGGGGGTCCTCGTGGTGTCGGTTCCGATCACGTCTTCAGCTACTCGGCGAGCGTTTGTCGTGCCCGTACGTAAAGCCTTCCAAACGCGGGACGACCGGACGACGCGGCGGACCGCGTCGCGCCGCTCGGTCGGTGAGAGCGCCCGATCTCGGAGCTCCGCGCGGAGGTCGCGCGTCAGGTCGGCCATCGCCCCCGTCCCTTCGATCTCGGCTTCGAGTCGCTCCCGGAGGTGCTTCGAGAGCGCGGGGCTGGCACCGCCGGTGGTGATGGCGACGGTGACCGAACCGTCCTCGACCGTCGCGGGGACGACAACGCTCCCCACGTCCCCGCCGCGTCCGCCCGCCCTGTCGGTCCGGTTCACGAGAACGTCGCGGTCGCGTGCCGCGTCGGCCGCCGCGGCGTTGATCGCCTCGTCGTCGGTCGCCGCGACCACGAGCGCCGGATCGAGGCGGTCGATCCACCGCTCGACCCCCTCGGGGGTGGGTGCGTCGCACACGAGTTCCACGCCGGGACCGTCGCTCGTTTGCTGCCACGTCTCTGGGGTCGCCTCGGCCGCGTCGGCGGCGTCGAAGCCGTCGGCGAACGCCGGGCTCACGACGACGACGTGCGCCTCGCTGGCGAACCGCCGGGCCTTGCGTGCGCCGACCGCCCCGCCGCCGAGGACGAGGACGGTCCGGCCGGTGAAGTCGTGTACCAGTGGGATCATGGGTTCGGCTACGTGTCGGCGTCCGTCTCGACGCTCGCGGTCGTGTCCGTCTCGGTGTTCGCGTCGGCGCGTTCGTCCAGCCTGATGCCCGTCTTCTTCAGGATCCGGGTCGAAAACAGGGTGTCCCAGTCGTCGTCGGTGACGTCCCAGTACTCGGCCATCGTCTCGCGTACCTCCGCCACCCGCTCTTCGGACTCGGCCTCCGAGCGGCCGTGTGTCATCGCGAAGAAGTTGTACGGCCACACGCCCTCGTGGCGCGGCCGGCGGTAACAGTGGGTGACGAACTCCAGCGACGCGACGGCGGGACCGACCTCCTCGACCAGCGCGTCGGGGACGTTCCAGACGGTCATGCCGTTCTCGGTGTAGCCGAGCGCGTAGTGGTTGGGGACGACACCGACCCGCCTGATCTTTCCCTCCTCGACGAACCGCTTCACCGTTCGAAGCACCCAGTCGACGTCGACGCCCAACTCGGCGGCGACGTCGCGGTACGGCGTCGCCGTCACCGGCAACCCGCCCTGGATCGCCATCACGAGGTCGCGTTCGTCCGGCGTGAGCGTCGTGCGACCGCCGGCGTCGACCGTCGGGCCGAGGTGTGAGAGATCGAGCTCCCCGTCCGGAAGGGGCCCGTCGACGAGGAACTTCGCCTCGACGCGGAACTCCCGTTCCTTGGGCATGTTGTACGTTGGCTGGCCCGTCTCGCGTTCGATGGCGTCGAGCACTTCGCGCACGCGACCTGCGTCGGCCACGCTCACGACGAACCACATGTTCAGGTGGGGGTGCTCGCGCTCGTAGTTGTGCGCCACCTCGCGGTGGTCGTTCACCTGTTCGGCCACCTCGTCGAACCGCTCGGGCGGGGCGTGCATCGCGACGAGCGTCGCGGTCCCGCCGATGGCCTCGGCGTTGACCAGCGGGCCGAACCGCGAGAGGACGCCTGCCTCGTCGAGTTCCCGGACCCGCGCGCAGAGCTCCTCGGCAGTGACGTCGAGACCCCGTTCGCCCAGCGCCGCGGCGGCCGGCTCGAACGGCCGCTCGACGACCGGGAACCCACCCTGAAAGGCGTTGACGATCGCCCGGTCGAGCGGTGTCAGATCCGCGTCCACCGTCTTCATGTTCGACCGTCAGGGCGAGAGGGAGTTAAGCGTCTCGTCCCCGTTCCGCCCCGTGAGAACGAGTGACGAACCGTCACACCCGGACGCGGTGCTCTCAGTCGTCGGTCCGAACGGTCGAGGCGCGTTCGACGTGATCGAGCGCCTCGACCGCGTCGACGACCGCCGCCTGGTCCACGTCGGCCTCGTAGTAGAAGACGAGGTCGAACGTCCCGCCGCGGAGGAGTTGCTGGCACTCCCAGACGAACGCGTCCTCGTCGAGCGTCAGCCCCTGGAACTGGTTCGAGGCGAAGTTCGTATTATCGTTGCCCGCGTAGATGTACGCCTCGCCCTTCCCGGCGTGGTCGGCGATGACGTCGTTGAGCGCGACGGTGAGTTCGTGCATCTCAAGGTCCTCCTCGCCCGCGAGGTCGGTGTGGACGATGAGTCCCACGAGTTCGATCTCGCCGGGTTCGAGGAGCGCCTTCGTCCGCCGGTGGAGGTCCTCGTCGTAGACGTCGGTCATGTCTCGCCTTCGGTGGGACGAACATTTACTGCTGACGATAGCCGACGCCGCGATCGCGTCGGGGCCCGGGGTCACGAACACAAGACACATATTCCGGGGGAAGAGTATTGGACTGTATGCTGGGTTGGCTCCGAAGTCGAGTGCGGCAGGCGTACGTTCGCCACCTCGACCGGACCATCGGGGAAGGGCCCACCCACGTCGCCATCATCCAGGACGGGAACCGTCGGTACGCCCGCCAGCAGGGGAGCGACGCCCCCGACGGCCACCGCGCCGGTGCCGAGACGACCGAGCAGGTGCTCAACTGGTGTCAGGAACTCGGCATCGAGGAGCTCACGATCTACGCCTTCTCGACCGAGAACTTCTCGCGCCCGCCCGAGGAGCGCGAGCCGCTGTTCGACCTCATCGAGTCGAAGCTGTACGAACTGGCCGACGCCGAACGCGTTCACGACAACGAGATGCGAATCCGCGCCGTCGGCGAGATCGATCTGCTTCCTGACCGACTGCGCGAGGCCATCGACTACGCCGAAGAGCGAACCAACGAGTACGACTCGTTCAACCTGAACGTCGCGCTCGCCTACGGCGGACGGGCCGAACTCCTCAATGCCGCACGCGACGTCCTCCGGGAAGTCGCCGCCGGCGACCTCTCCGCGGCGGAGGTCGGCGTCGACGCCATCGACGAGCGACTCTCGGGCCACCCCGTCCGCGACGTCGACCTCATTATTCGAACCGGCGGGGACGAGCGCACCTCGAACTTCTTGCCGTGGCACGCCAATGGCAACGAGGCCGCCGTCTTCTTCTGCGCCCCCTACTGGCCGGAGTTCTCCAAGGCCGACTTCCTCCGCGCCATCCGCACCTACGAGTCCCGCGAGGAGTCGTGGCGACACACCCGGACGGAGCGCGCGGTGGCGCTGGTCCGTGCGGTGGCCGAGACCGAACTCGCGGAGGCGCGTGCGGTGTCGGGTCGCCTGCGCGAGCAACTCTCCTCGGCCGGTGCGCGCGAACTGAACGCCGAACTCGATCGCCAGGGCGAGGGCGACCCCGGCTACGCGGACTGACGGCTCGTTCGCTGACCCGCCGAGGCTGTCGAGCACTCCGGAGTGTGAGCGGTTTCGGGATCCGTGCCGAACACCGGGCGCGGCCCACGCAGGTCGGTCTCCCTTCGACCGAAACGGCCCGGCTATGGCGGTATGTGGATCGACCTCCCCCCGTATGAGTGAGCGTCGTATCATCGATGCTGGAGTCTGATGATAACAGCGTTTATATGAACACGCAAACGACGTAGTATTGTGAAAAACTCACAAAACACTTTGGCGATTTGGATCGGATCACTCACCCGACTCCAGTGGGTCGCGGTCGCGTTGGTAGTCGTCACTGGCGTGCTCCACGTGTTCGCGGGCATCGTCGAGGGAAGACCGCCGGTGACGCTCGCGGGCGTTGGATACGCTGGTGCACTTGTACTTTTCTTCCTCGACTATCGCCGACGGCTGCTCTATCTCATCGGGATTCCATACACGGCTGTGCAGTTCCCGCTCTGGCTCGTGGCCAAGTCCGAATACGGGACGGTCGACTACGTCGACAAAGCGGTTCAGGTCGCCCTGATCCTCGTACTGCTGTCTCTGTATCTGAACACGCCGTCTGACACGCGCAAAACAACGGCACCGGCTGCGGACTGAACGGGCGTTCCCAGTAGCGGACGCCGCGTTCGGTCGTCTCGGATGATCGTGGCCATCTCCTCGTTGACTCCACCGAAATCACGAGATTCGCAGGCCAGTTCCCGCACTCGCTCACCGGTTCCCTGGCAAGGGGCTCGAGACACTCCCAGAGGGTGTCTGCGATATCGGCGAGCGCGGTCACGCCGAGTCCAGGCAGGAACGCCGCTACCAGTAGCCAACGGCGAACGGACCGAACCATCGCGTCTGAACCCGAAGATACCGTCCGTCGTCGTTCGACGATCGCTTTCATGACCACCCTCGTTGTACCGTCGATAGCGCTTCGAGAAGGGAAGTAGACCCGTCGCTGCCTGCTTGCTGCATACACTCTCTCTGCTCAGCACGTGACGTTTGTCCGTCCCTGAGGGTTTCCGGAGGCCCGAGGTTCCGACAGTCACGCTCGTCCAACCCGCCGTCAGACCGAGTCTGACGAGCTTCGGCCGATAGGCCGAAGTTCCGAAACCCGGGCTCGCGCTCTGTTTTCGACGTTCGGACGGTCCCCACCGCTCACCGGCCGAACCGCCGGTTTCGGTTCTGGTAGTCCAGCACGGCACGGAGGTAGTCCCGCCTCCGGAAGTCCCGCCAGTTGACGTCGGTAAAGTACAGTTCGGCGTACACCGACTGCCAGATCATGAAGTCCGAGAGCCGTTCGGCACCGGTCTTGATCACGAGGTCGGGTTCGTCGCGGAACACCAGCCGGTCTTCGATGTCGGTCTCGTCGATCTCGTCGACGAGTTCGGGCGCGATATCGTGTGTCTCGACCGTCTCGGCGAGCGCCCGGACGGCCTCGGCGAACTCGTGTTTCCCGCCGAGCCCGACGCTCACCTGGACGGGTTCGGTGGCGGGCTCGGTGTCGCCCACCTGCCGGACCGCGAGCGGTTCGGGCGAGTCGACCTCGCGGAGTTCGCGCTCGAGCGTCGGCACGACCGCTTCGTCGAGCACGCTCACCGAGATGGTGACGCGCTCGGCACCGTACTCGAACGCCCAGGCCAGGAACTCCTCGAGCGTCGCGTACGCCCCCTGTTCGAGCAGGTCCCGCTCGGTGATGATGACGGCGACGTGCACCGGGGGGGCCTCGGGGTGGAGCCGGTGGCGGACGGCGAGGTAGCGGTCGTACAGGCCCACGAGCCGATGGTCGGCGTCGAGGGTCTAAACCCCACCGCTCCGTCGACTCACGCCGGCGGCTCCACCGTCGCCACGGGGTCGGCCGCGCGGGTCGGCCGTCCGACACGCCGAGGGAGGGCCACGCCGTCGGTTGGTCCCGTCGCCCCCGTGTCGGGACCGTTAAGTGCGCGTCGGGGATACCGCACTGTGTGACTTCGACGCTCCGGCGGGCTGGCGGCTTCGCCGCCGTGGGCACGCTCTCGCTGGCGGCCCCGGCGCTCGGTGTGGCCGCCGCCGCACCCTTCGCGGCCGTCGCCGTCCTCGCCGCGTTCGTCATCACCGACGGGCCGGTGTTCGAGTTGTTCGCCCGTCCCGGCGACCGCGAGGACGGCCGGCTCAACGGGCTCGCGAGCTTCGCCCTCGCGGCGACCGGCCTCGCGCTCCTCGCGACCGTTCCCCGAGTTCCGATGCCAGTCGGCGTCTTCGTGGCGACCGTCCTCGCCGTCACGTACGGGAACCTCGGGGCGCAACTCGTCACGACCCGCACCGACGGCCCGCCCGTCTCCGTCGCCGGGTTCGCCGCGCTCGGATTCCCCGTCGGAATCGTCGGCCAGGTCGTGGTGGGGATCATCGCCGAGCCGACCGCGATCGCGGCCACCTCCCTCGCGGCACCCGCGGCCGCCACGGCCGCCCTCCCCGCGTTCGCGTTCGTCGCCGCCTGTGTGACGCTGGTCGCCGCGCTCGTCCGCTCCGTGCTGCACGAGCGCGACGATCCGGTCGTCCTGCTGTCGGCCGGCCTCCTCGCGTGGGTGTTCGACGCGCTCGTCGTCGACGTCGGTGCGGTCGAGGTCGCCGCGGCTCTCGTCGTCACCGCCGCGCTCGGTTTCGCCTCCTACGCGCTGGGGACCGCCTCCGTCACCGGGATGCTCACCGGGGTGCTCCTCGGGCTGCTGACCATCGTGCTCGGAGGGTTCGGCTGGTTCGTCGTCCTCATCGCCTTCTTCTCCGTCGGCGGGCTCTCGACGAAGTTCCGCTACGACGAGAAACGCGCCCGCGGCGTCGCCGAGGACAACGACGGCGCACGCGGCTCGTCGAACGTGCTCGGCAACGCCGCCGTCGCGTTCGTCGCGGTCGTCGGCTTCGCGACCTCGACCCGGCTGTCGGCCGGTCCGGTGGTCGGCACCGCCTTCGGCTTCGCGTTCGCCGGCTCGGTCGCCGCCGCGATGAGCGACACGCTCTCCTCGGAGATCGGCGGGCTCTACGACCGCCCGCGGCTCATCACGACGTTCCAGCCCGTCGCGCCCGGGACCGACGGCGGCGTCACGTGGCAGGGCGAGGTCGCCGGGGTCGTCGGTGCGGCGTTCGTTGCCGCGCTCGCGCTCTTTCTCATGCCGCTGTCGGGCCCCGACGAGGTCGTCGCGGGTGCGGTCGTCCTCGGCGGCGTCGCCGGCATGACCGTCGACAGCCTCCTCGGCGCGACGCTCGAAGGCGACCGCATCGGCAACGAGGCAGTCAACCTCCTCGCGACGCTCACCGGCGCGGCCGTCAGCGGCGGGGTGGCGCTCGCGGTCCTTCCGAGCTGAGGAAGATGAGTGGACGCGTCCGACGCGCCGTCCCCGCGGACGCCGCCGCGCTGCGTGCGCTCCAGCGGTACCTTCCGAGCCCTGCACCGGCGCTGCTCGACGCCGCGCTCGCCGGCACTCTCGGCGACCTGTTCGTCGCCGTCGCGGACGCGCCGGTCGGCTACGTGCTCGCGGTCGACGGCGACCCGCCCGTCCCGTCCGGCGCGAGGTCGATCGCGACTGGGGGGTCTCAGCGACACATCGCGGAACTCGTCGTCGCCCCGTCGGCTCGCCGCCGCGGCCACGCCTCGGCGCTCCTCGCGACGCTCCTCGCGGATCGACCCGACGCGACCCTGACGCTCACGGTCGACCCGAACAACACGGCGGCGCGGGCGCTGTACGACCGCTTCGGCTTCACGGTCGCCCAGGAGCTCCCGGGCTTTTTCGACGGCGACCCGGGGCTGTTACTCGTTCGCCGGCCGAGGGCCGAGTAGCTGTTCGGCCGTCCGGATGCGGACGCTCACGGGCCGTTTGACGAACTCGGCGAGCGAGCGCCCGACGACGTGTTCGGTCCCCCGCTGGGCGGCCACGTCGAGTAGCCGCTGGGTCACCTCGCCGTCGACGAACACCGCGTACGGCACCTCGTCGGCCTCCTTCAGGAGGTCGAACGCCTCGTCGGTTGCGCCCGATGCGACCGTCCGGAACGAGTCGTCGGTCAGGCGGACCTCGCCGGTCCCGTCGCCGACGACGTCGCGGGCGATCCCGCGGAGCGTCCCGATGGGCTCGTCGGTCTCATCGCTCTCGTCCCCGCCGCCGCTCGAGACGCCGTCGGTCTTCTCGGCTGCGTCGGCCTCCTCGACCGCCTCGGCCGCGGCGCTCTCGGCGTCGTCGTCGACCTCGCCGGCGGTCTCGGCGGTGCCAGCGGTGTTCGCGGTTTCGGTGGTCTCGGTCGTCGTCTCCGTCCCGGCAGTATCGACTTCGCCGGCGGCCGCCGTCCCGGCACCGTCGGTCTCGGCGACCGTCGACCCGGTCTCGTCGCCCGCGTCGGCCGTCGAGGTGCTCGCTTCGCTTCCGTTGTCGATCCTGGCTTCGCCGCCCGACCCGGTCGCTCGCTCCGGTTCGTCGCTCGGCGTCGACTGGGGCTCGGACTCGCCGGGCGTCACGAGCGGTTCCTCCCCGAAACCGTCCGGTTGGTCCGTCGCGGTGAACGTCTCGTACGGGACCTTGTCGCGGAGTGCGGACATCACTTCCGGGCGACCGAGGTCCTCGACGGACCGTGACTTCGGGGCGAACGCGACGTAGTCGACGTCGCCTATCTGTACGAGTTCGCGCAGGATGAGTTCGCCGCCGCGGTCGCCGTCGAGGAACGTCGTGACCGTTCGGTCCTGCGTGAGATCCGCGATGGCGTCGGGGACGTTCGTCCCCTCGACGGCGACGGCGTTCTTGATGCCGTACTTCAGGAGGGTGAGTACGTCGGCCCGCCCTTCGACGACGATGATCGCGTCGGAGTCTTGGACTCTGGGACCGGCGGGGAGGCCCTCGTACTCGGTGATGTCCTCGACGCGGACGCTCTCGCGCACCTCGTCGAGGATCTCCGAGGAGGTCATGATGCTCTCGTCGAACGACTTCGCGAGCAGTTCCTTCGCCCGCTCGACCACCTCGCGGCGCTTGGCCTCGCGGACGTCCTCGATCTCGGTGACGCGGACCTCCGACCGGCAGGGGCCGACGCGCGTGATCGTCTCCAGCGAGGCCGCGAGGATCGACGTTTCGACCCGATCGAGGCTCGTCGCGATGGTGACGTGGCCGAACGACTGTCCGGCCTCGCTCTCGATCTCGACGTCTATCCGGCCGACTTTCGAGGCCTGCTGGAGATCCCTGAGGTCGAGGTCGTCGCCGAGGAGGCCCTCGGTCTGTCCGAAGATCGCGCCGACCACGTCGCTCCGTTCGACGACGCCGTCGGCCGTGATCGCTGCGTGAATGAGGTATTTGGATGTGTCGTCCATGTCTCGTGTGTTTCACTCATGAGTGGTGCCCTCAGTCCGAGGGCGGTGATGACAGTGATGATGGTGATGGTGACGTCATGGCCGCGTCCATGACCGTCTCGTTTGTAGAGCGCCAGCGTGGAAATACCTATCGTGGTCCTGATGGCTCCGTCCGGAGCCAGGCCGCGGCGTCGCGTACCGATTTCACAGGGTCGTCGGGTGCGTCGTGTTCGAAGACGACCCACTCGACCCCGGCCGCCTCGGCCGCGCGGAGACAGCCGCGCAGGTCGACATCGCCGACACCGAGGTCGACGGGGTGGCCCCCCCGGGGTGCCGTCGGATCGACCCGGACGTCCTTCAAGTGGACGACCGGGACGCGGTGGCCCACGCGTTCGACGAGGGCGACCGGGTCGACGCCCGCTGCCGTCGCCCACCCGACGTCGATCTCGAAGCCCAGCCGCGTGGTGGCGGCGACGAGTCGGTCGAACGGCGTCTCATCGCCCGGGTCCCTCTCGCCGACTCCGGCGTCGGCCGCGAACTCGAACTCGTGGTTGTGGTACAGGAGTCGGCCACCCGCGTCCGCGACCGCGGCAGCGGTCTCGTCTAACCGTGCGGCCGTCTCGTCGATCCCGTCGGCCGCGAACGCCTCCGGGTCGAGGATCGGGACGACGAGCGTTCCCGTCCCGTTCGCGCGACACCGCGCGACGGTCCCGGCGGGGTCCGCCTCGATCTCGTCGAGACCGACGTGCGCGGCGGCGACCGAGCACGCGCCGACGTCGACGGGGTCGCATCCGACGAGCTCGACGCCGTCGAAGCCCGCCGTGGCGATCGCCTCGACGCCGTCGGCGGCCGGGAGCGAGCGGAGGGTGTAGAGTTGCACGCCGTACTGCATACGCCACGACTCGGGCCAGGGCGGCAAAAAGCCGTCACTCCGGGCGGCGCGCCGCGCTCGCGTCCGCCGACGACCGGGCTCCACGACCACTATCTGAATATCTATATCCCTCCACAGACCGCATCCGAAGAAAATTTTTCTTCGATATGACTATACGAATTAGAAACAACAACCTTTAGGTTCATCTGTCAGTTATTGGGTCGTGTATGAGCCGAAAGCGAACGGATTACCTCTGGATACCCGTCTTCGCACTCCTGGTCGTGTTGGCGGTGCCGTGGTTCCTGTGGGGTGACGCGACGGTCGTCGCCGGACTCCCGACGTGGCTGTGGTGGCACATCGGCTGGATGGTGCTCGCGGCGTGTGCCTTCGCGCTGTTCACGCGCGGTGCGTGGGACCGTGGGATGGGGGTGAAGCATGGCTGAGCTCGGAGTTTCGCTGGGGATCATCGGTGTGTATCTCGTCGT
Source organism: Salinigranum marinum (assembly GCF_024228675.1). Classification (NCBI taxonomy): domain Archaea; kingdom Methanobacteriati; phylum Methanobacteriota; class Halobacteria; order Halobacteriales; family Haloferacaceae; genus Salinigranum; species Salinigranum marinum. Next base: position 3,544,451 of record NZ_CP100461.1, read on the forward strand.
CGCGCTCGCGATCGGCCTGCTCGCGTACCGACTGACCGGCACCGACGCCGAGGACTACTACCTCGCCTCGCGGTCGATGGGGACGGTCGTCCTGTTGTTCACCACCTTCGCGACCCTGCTGTCGGCGTTCACGTTCTTCGGGGGGCCGAACCTCGCGTACGCCGCGGGGCCCGAGTGGATCCTGGTGATGGGTCTCATGGACGGCATCCTCTTCGCGCTGCTGTGGTACGTCATCGGCTACAAGCAGTGGCTCGTCGGCCGGGCGTTCGGCTACGTAACCCTCGGGGAGATGCTCGGCGACCGCTTCGGCTCCACGGGGCTTCGTGCGCTCGTCGCGGGCGTCTCGCTCTTCTGGCTCTTCCCGTACGTGATGCTCCAGCAGGTCGGCGGCGGACAGGCGCTCGTCGGCCTCACCGACGGCGTGGTGCCGTACTGGGCCGGTGCGGCGCTCATCACCGTCTTCATGATCGTCTACGTCGTCGTCGCCGGGCTCCGTGGCGTGGCGTGGACCGACACCCTTCAGGGCGTGTTCATGCTCGGCATCGTCTGGGTCGCGGCGGCGTGGGTCGTCACCAGCGCCGGCGGGCTCTCGGCCGTGGGCCAGCAGGTCGCCACGACCAACCCCGAGTTCGTCGCCCTCGGCGGGGGGCTCTACTCCGTGCAGTGGATGATCGCGAGCGCCGTCACCATCGCCTTCGGCGTTACGATGTTCCCGCAGATCAACCAGCGCTTCTTCGTCGCCAAGGACGACCGCGTGCTGAAGCGGTCGTTCGCGCTCTGGCCCGTGCTCGTGCTCTTGCTTTTCGTCCCGGCGTTCCTCCTCGGGACGTGGGCCGCGGGGCTCGGCGTCACGGTCCCCGAGGGTGGCAACGTCATTCCCGCCCTCCTGACCGACTACACGCCCGCGTGGTTCGCGGCGCTCGTCATCGCCGGCGCGATGGCCGCGATGATGTCCTCGTCGGACTCGATGCTCCTGTCGGGGTCGTCGTATCTCACCCGCGACCTCTACCGCCCGCTAGTGAACCCCGGTGCGTCCGAGACGCGCGAGGGGTGGATCGCCCGGGTCGGCGTCGTCGTCTTCGCGCTCGCGTCGTTCGTCGCCTCGCTGTTCGTCGCGGGCGGCGGCGGTGGCGGCGGCTTCGATGTCCTCGTCAGCATCGGCGACACCGCCTTCGGCGGCTACGCCCAGCTCGCCCTGCCCGTGATGGCCGCGCTGTACTGGGCGCGGACCACGCGACTCGGCATGGTCGCCGGCATCGGCGGCTCACAGCTGTTCTACCTCGCACACGTCTTCGTCCCGGCGACGACCGTCGGCGGCGTCGAACTGTTCACCGCCACGTACCTCGGGTGGGACTTCGCGCTGTACGGGATGGCGCTCTCGTTGGTGTTGACGGTCGGCGTCTCGCTCGTCACGACCGCCGCGCCCGAAGAGCGGGTCACACGCTTCACCGACACCGAGGGGCTGCAGGCCGACTGACGGTCCCCGTTCGCGCGCCGCCCGTGGGTCGTCCCACCGACGGATAGAAGCTGTCGACGCGCGTCTCAGTCGCATGGCTTCGATCCCCGTGGCGGTCCACGACCTGTTCGAGAAGGCGACGTTCGCCCACTTCGCGACGATGACGCCGACCGGCTACCCCCACGTCACCCCGGTCTGGGTCGACTACGACGCGGAGACGGGTCATCTCCTCGTGAACACCGAGCGTGAGCGACGGAAGACGAAGAACGTCGAGGCGGACCCGAAGGTCGGCGTGAGCATGACCGATCCCGACAATCCGTACCGGTTCCTCTCCGTGTTCGGCGATGTCGACGAGATCACGACCGACGGCGCACGCGCGCACATCGATGTCCTCGCCCAGCGGTACATGGGCGAAGACGAGTACCCGAACCCGATCGAGAGCGAGCGGGTCGTCCTCCGCATCCGGCCGGAGCGCGTCTTCAGCGGACCCTGAGCGACGCCGACGCGCGTCCGCCCAGTGTCGGCCGCGCTCGATACAGAACCCCACGCACGTTTCTCGAATCCGGCTACCGTTCGAAGTACATTTGTCTTTCGCGCCGAACCTGAAGACATGAACGAACCGGGGCTCACCAGCCTGCTCGATCAGGAGACGCTCGACCGGCGCGTCTCCGCCGGCGAGTACCCCGACTGGGTCGCCGCCCACTGGCGCTCGTTTCGCGACGGTCTCCTGGGCGAACGCAACGGCTCGCCCTTCCCCTGTTTCTTCGGCGTCGAGTCGGTCGAGAAGGGGTGGCCGCTCTACTCGACCGTGCCGTCGACGACCGACAAGGACGCGCTGTTGGCCTTCCGCGACACTCTCCTCGAGTACCTCGCGACGTACGAGGACCACGCGCCCAACGCGTCGTTCGTCGTCTTCTTCCGGCCCGACGACGCCCGGAGCGAGAGCGAGTTCCACGAGCGCCTCTGGCACGTCCTGCAGTTTCTCCACGTCCACGACCCCGAACCGTGGCCCGACGACATCCCGACGGATCCCGACGACCCCCGCTGGGAGTTCTGCTTCGGCGGCGAGCCGATGTTTCCGACGTGTCGGGCACCCTTCTACGACCGGCGGAAGAGCCGCTACTGTCCGGTCGGACTGGAGATAACGTTCCAGCCTCGGAGCCTGTTCGACGGCATCACCCACGACACCGACGCCGGCGCACGCGCCCGCGACGTGATCCACGACCGCCTGGAGGCGTACGACGGCGTCTGTCCCCACGCCGACATCGGCGACTGGGGCGTCGAGGGCGACCGCGAGTGGGTCCAGTACATGCTCTCGGCGGACGACGCCGAGTTCCCCGACGAGTGTCCCCTCCGGATCACGCGCGAGCACCCCAAGGCGGTGTCGACGCCGTTCGATCCCGGGACGCCGGCGGACGACTGACCCATGCTTGCGCTCCCGCCCGACGCCGCCTTGCTCCTCGTCGACCTCCAGACGGGCTTCGACGACCCGCGCTGGGGCGCGCGGAACAACCCCGCCGCCGAAGCGAACGCCGCCCGACTCCTCGAACGGTGGCGTTCGGCGTCGATGCCCGTGGTTCACGTCCGCCACGACTCCACCGAGGAAGCGTCCCCGCTCCGCGGCGACGCCCCCGGCTTCGCGTGGAAACCCGCCTTCGAACCGCGCGAGGGCGAGCAGACCTACGTCAAGAACGTCAACAGCGCCTTCATCGGGACCGGCTTGGAGGCGTGGCTTCGCGACCGAGAGTACGAGACGGTCGTGGTCGTCGGTCTCACGACCGACCACTGCGTCTCGACGACGACCCGGATGGCCGAGAACCTCGGCTTTTCTCCCCTGGTGGTGAGCGACGCGACGGCGACCCACGACCGCGAACTTCGAGGAGAGGAGTTCGATGCCGAAACGGTTCACAAGACGGCGCTGGCGCACCTCTCGGGGGAGTTCGCGACGGTCGTGACGACCGACGAGGTGCTCGCGGCGACAGGCGAGGCGTAAGGGTACTCGCTCGCCGGGGCGGTGGCGCGCGCTGGCGCGTGCGAGGTCTTCGTGAGTGAGCGACGCGAGCGAACGGCTCGAAGCGACGCAGTCGCTTCGGTGGATGAGCGATCGAGCGGAGCGAGGGAGCGAATCGGCTGGGGAGAATGTGGCTTCACCGCCCTGGCGCTCGTTCTCTCGCCTCGTGCTCACCTCCGGGCACCTCGCCACACTCACACCGGACCCACCCTCGTCCACTCCCAGTCGCTCACGAGGCCCGCTCGGACCGACGCACGTCACTTAAGAACGTCTCCGGTCTACACGTCCTCATGCAGACGCACATCGTCCCGGTGGGGTTCGATTACGACCGCCTCATCGCGCCGCTCATCCGGGACCAGTTCGACGTCGACCGCGTCGTGCTCCTCGAAGGGGCGGTGGGGAGCGAGGCCAACGTCGAGTACTCGCGTCACCTGTCGAAAAAGCTCGAAAAGGACTTCCGGAACCTCCTCGGTGCCGAAACCGGGCGCGTGATCGTCGAGGACGTCTACGACTACGACACGGCGTTCGAGCAGGCGTACGACCTCATCAACACCGAACTCGACACCGGCGCGGAGGTGTGGGTGAACGTCAGCGCGATGCCGCGGCCCGTCTCCTTCGCCTTCGCGACGGCCGCCCACTCGATCATGGTCGAGCGTCAGGAGGACAGGGACAGGATCCACACCTACTACACCGCCCCCGAAAAGTACCTCGAAACCGAACTCGCCGAGGAACTCCGTGCGGGGCGGGACCTCCTCGCCGACCTCCTCGACGCCGCGGAGGCCGAGACCGGGGACACCGGCGTCGACCTCGACCGCGGTCGACTCGAAGAACGGCTCGGCGCCGCCTCCGACCTCCTAGAGGAGTTCGACGAGCGCGGGACGACCATCGGCGCGAAACGGATCGGCGCGAACCATATCGTCGAACTGCCGGTCGCCTCCTTCTCGAACGTCAAGCCGTTCGAGGAGGTCATCCTCTTCGAGCTCGGCGAACACGGCGAGTTCGAGTCCGTGTCCGAGTTGGCCGAGGCCCTCTCGAAAGAACTCGACGAGGAGTACACCGACTCCTTCCGGTCGAAGGTCATCTACAACGTCGACCGGCTCGGCCCCGGCGGAAAGGGGTATATCGAGCAGGAAGAACACGGCAAGTCGTACCGTACGAGGCTGTCGCGCATCGGCGAACTCTGGGTGCGCGCACACGCCAATCACGACTGAACCGGCACACGATCCCGAGCGCCGGGACCGAGCCGACGCGCGACGCACGGCACACGACCTACGTCCCGCCGTCTCGCTTTTCCCCGTCCCGCCGTCCCGCGGGCGCGCTCTCGTACCCTCGCAGCTTCGCACTTTCGCACCTTCGCTCAGAAGCCGAGCCCGGCCGGTTCGCCGGGGTCGAGCGGGCTCGTCGGGAGGTCGTCGGGGAGGTCGGGATCGTTGTAGACGCCCGGGGCGACGTCGTTCGGCCCGTCGGGGTAACACAGCGATGCGAGCGCCTGGATCTGCGGGCGGCCGACGTCGAGTTCGAACTGGCCGCCGCCGTACAGCGCTATCCCTCTCTCGTCGGCGTACGCCAGCGTCTCGAACAGCGACTCGACCGTGCCGAACCGCGAGGGCTTGATGTTGAGCCAGTTCGGCGGGTAGGGGAGCGCTTCGACCGACTCGACGCCCGTGATGGGGACGTCCCACGAGAGCCGCTCGGCGTGGGCTTCGACGATCTCTTCCGTCTCCGGGACGAGCGCCGGGTCCTCGACCACGGCGTCGGGGAACCCCTCGAAGACGAGGCGGTACAGTTCGGGGTCGGGCTCTTGGTCGACCTCGGTCCCCTCGTACCGACCCTTGATGTCGAGGATCCGAACCGCGTCGGTCGCCGCGAGCGACTCGACGATCTCGGGCGTCCACTCGGTGGTGGGGTCGAGTTTGAACTCGGTGTTCGGCACGCGGTCGAGGATCGCGTCGACGCGGTCGGTCGACGGCGGCTCGCCCAGCCGCGTCGAGGCGACGAATCGTACCGGCGAGTACTCCCGTCCCAGGACGGAGCCGAGGCTCTCGCCGGCCTGCCGGAGTGCCAGGTCGAGCCCCGCCGACTCCAGCCCCCACCGGCGGTAGTGGTGGCCCGTGTCGCGCTCGGGCTCCTTCGCGGGGAAGAGGTCGATCTCGTCGAGTCGGTTCGAGAAGGACGCGAACGTGTACTCGCCGGCGAGGTCGAACGCGTCGCCGAACGCCTCGGAGTCGGGATCGGGCAGGGCGTCGTGATCCGGCGTGTCGTAGGTGACGTCCTCGCCGCGGCCCGTCTCGTCCCCGTCGGAGAGGACGAACGTGGTCGATTTGCGGACGAAGCCGCTGGAGGTGTCGCGCTCCTGTTGGGTGTAGCCGACTCCCTCGACGGTGAGCGGGAAATCGGCGACGCGTGAGAAGTCCATAGCGTGGGTACTGCCGGCGTCGGGTTAAGCGTCGGGTCGACGCGGCAGGGACGACGGCGGATCGAGTGCGTTCACCGAGGGCTCGATCCGTCTGTCCTCGATCCGTCTGTCGTCGATCAATCCCCGGGGAGCCGGGGAGCCGGGGGGACGAGCGCGGCGACGAGGCGAGAGCCAGAGCCAGACCGCGGAGGCCACCTCCTCCCCAGCCGACTGCGGGACTCGGGCACTCGTTTCACTCGTCCCCTCCGTCCTCATCCTTCGCGCGCGGGTCGCGGCCACGGAGGCCGCGACGCCACGCGCCACCGCCCGCGTGGTTCGACCCAGCGTCGCCGTGGCCCCTCGCGTCCGCCGAACTCACCGCGTCGCTTCGAGCTTCTTTACCCGTGTCGACAGCGCGAGGAACGTCGCCGCGAGCGTCAACACGACCGCCCCGGCGGCGGCGAGTTCGTGCGCCGGAGAGACGTGCTGGACCGTCTGGTCCACGATGGGCTCGGCGGGGATGAGTGTGTGGTGCGGGGTTCCAACGAGCGGGACGAAGTAGTCGACGAGGTCGTTGAAGCCGTACCAGACGACGGCGACGAGGACCGCCCGGACCGGGAAGCCCGAAAAGCGGTGGATGACGAATGCCTCAACGACCATGGCCAGGTGACTCCAGAAGAGGAAGTTGTACATCGCCGGGTGGAGATACGAGAAGTCCTCGGCGAACACGAGGAGGACGTACGGCGTCCACGCGCCGAGTTTGAGACAGCCGAAGAAGGCCAGGGCGTTGAGGTACTCGTTCGTCCGGCCCAGATACCACGCGCCGAACGCGCACGCGATAAACAGTGTCGCGACCGGCGAGTCGGGGACGAACGGCCACATCACGGCGGGTTCGAGCGAGAACTGAAACCCGTAGTACCAGAAGCCAAAGGCGGTCCCGACGAGGTTCGTGACGACGACCAGCGGGACGAGGTTGAGTCCGAGGTTTTCGACTGCTCGGGGAAGGGGAGCGAGCCACCGAGGGAGGTCTGTCGGGGCGGGGAGACCGTCGCCGTCGAACAGTCGGGCGAGGCGGCGTCGAGCCGTGGCCATAGGCGTCGAAAGAAGGGCGGTGACAAAGCGATGGCGGTCCCGTGCGAGTGGTCCGGCGCGCCGAGCGGTACGACGTGACGGGCGGCGGATCACGGGAGCCCCGCGCCGTCGTCTCACCCGACGTTTCGCCCGAAAGCACGGCTTAAGTGCGTCCGGTCCAAGGCCACAGTATGGCCGAAGAGACCGACCTGAAGGAACTCAGACGCGGGACCGACCTCGTCAAGCGCGGCTTCGCGCAGATGCAGAAGGGTGGCGTCATCATGGACGTGGTGAACGCCGAACAGGCCCGGATCGCCGAGGAGGCCGGTGCCGTCGCCGTCATGGCGCTGGAGGCCGTCCCCGCCGACATCCGCAAGCGCGGCGGCGTCTCGCGGATGCCCGACCCGGAGAAGGTGTCGGAGATCATCGATTCGGTTTCGATCCCGGTGATGGGGAAAGCCCGGATCGGCCACTACACCGAGGCGCAGATCCTCGAAGCGCTCGGCGTCGACATGGTCGACGAGAGCGAGGTGCTCACGCCCGCGGACAACGAGTACCACATCGACAAGCGCGAGTTCACCTCGCCGTTCGTCTGTGGCGCGCGCGACCTTCCAGAGGCGCTCCGCCGCATCGATGAGGGCGCGGCGATGATCCGTACGAAGGGCGAGGCCGGGACGGGCGACGTCAACCAGGCCGTCACCCACCAGCGGACGATCAAACACCAGATCCGCTCGGTCATGGGACTGCAGTACGACGAGCGCGAGAAGTGGGCCCGCGAGCACGAAGCGCCCGCCGATCTCGTCCACGAGACGGCGGAGATGGGCCGACTCCCCGTCGTGAACTTCGCCGCCGGCGGCATCGCCACCCCCGCCGACGCGGCGCTCATGATGTACCACGAGTGCGACGGCATCTTCGTCGGCTCCGGTATCTTCGGCGCGGAAAACCCCGAGGCGATGGGACGCGCCGTCGTCGAGGCCGTCAACAACTGGGACGACCCCGAGGCGCTCGCCGAGATCGCCACCAACACGGGCAAGGGGATGAAGGGCGAGTCGAACGTCGACATGCCCGAAGAAGAGAAGCTGCAGGGTCGCGGCGTCTAACGCTCGCTACTCGTTTTGCCGGCTGACGACTCGACCGAGGACGTCTCCACCCGGATGGTCCACGACGCGGCCGCACACACCACTCCAGACGACGGCGGCGCGCGCGTCCGGACGTTGCTCGACCGGACCGTCTCCGCCGCCGACGCGCGAGGCGACGCGGCGCTCCGCTATCTCGCGTGCGTCCGTGCGGTCGCGGCCGCCGCCGACTGCGGACCCGAGTGGCTCCCGTGGCTCGTCGGCGACGCGCTCGCCCGGACCGTTCGAACGACGAATTCCCCGTTCGGCGACCGCGACGCCCAGGTCGATCTCGTCGCCCGCGTCGCGGCGCTGGCGGTGCACCACCGCTGGAAGCGACCCGCCGCGCTCGAAGCCACGGGCGACCCGTCCTTCGAGCGGATCGTCAGAGGCGTCCGGACCGTCGAGAGCGACGACCGCCAGTTCTTCGAGCGCGTCGTCCGCGAGACGGCAACGCTGCTTGACGAGGAGTTCGTCGACAGCGCCGCCCTCGACTGGCAGGACGCGTTCGACGCGGCGTGATCCGAGAGCGGATCGTTCCACGGCGTTCCGTTCGTGGCCGGTGTCTCGTTGCCGACGACAGGCCCGTTCGGGCGAGTGACAAGACACATACCCCGGCCCGTCGAACCGCCGTCCGAATGGTTTCACTCGCGGACTACTGGGACGAACTCGAACCGACTGCGCTCGTCGTCGTCGGCTTCGTCCTCTTCGTCATCCCCGAACCGGCGACCTCTACCCTCGGCATCGGCCTCATGCTCCTCGGCATCGCCTGGTGGTTCTACCAGTGGGGACGGCCCTGAGGCGCAAGAAATCGAGGGCGTGGTCGGCTGGCTATGCACCCGCGGCGGAGACGACCGGGGTCGGGTCGTTACCGCCGTTGAGGATTCGGTCGACGATCTCGCCGAAGTCCGGCGTCTCCTCGTCTTCTTCGGGTTCGTCGGACGGATAGTGCGGGACGATCGGCATCGTGTACCACCACGCCAGTTCCAGTATCGACTCGCCTACTGAATAATGGTTGCGCCGGTCGGCGTCGATTTTTAAATCGCGCGCCGTGGCACCTCACCCCAGCAGTTCGGCTCCCCGGCCGATCTCCGTCTGGTAGGCTCGGGCGTCGACACCGACGTCCGAGAAGGCGTCGACCATCGCGCCCGCCACCGCCCGACGGTCGGACTCGTAGCAGGCGGCGATGATCGAGGGACCGGCCCCGGAGACGGTCACGCCCGTCGCGCCGGCGTCGAACGCCGCCGTCCGGACCTGGCCGTACCCCGAGATGAGGCTCGCGCGGGCAGGGGTGACGATCTCGTCGCTCATCCCCTCGCCGACGAGCGCGGGATCCGACCGACACATCCCGACGGTGAGCGTCGCGGCGCGTCCGACCGTGTCGACGAGATCCGTCATCTCGGCCGTCGACGGGACGACCCGGCGCGCGTCGCGGGTCGAGACGGCGATCTCGGGGAGGCAGGCGACGAGCGGGATGGCGGCGTCGACGGTGGTGATGTCGCCGCCGGCGGCGATGGTGAACCCGCCCAACAGGGAGGGAGCGACGTTGTCGGCGTGGGGTTCGCCGGAGACGACCGCCTCGCCCTCCGCGGCGATGGGGACGAGCTCCTCCTTCGTGAGGCCGCGGTCGTACAGTTCGTTCAGCGCGAGCGCCGCGGCGGCCGCCGAGGCCGCCGACGACCCCAGGCCGGAGGAGGGTCGAACGCCCTTGTCGATGCGGATGTGCGCCGGCGCGTCGAGCGCCTCGGCGACCGCGCCGACCGTGTTCCCCTCCGGGTCGGTCGGGATGTACGTCGAGCCGATGCCGGTCACCTCGATGGTCGTCTCGTCGGCCTTCTCGACGCGAACGACGTCGGCCGGACGGTCGAGGGCGACGCCGAAGACGTCGAAGCCACTCCCGAGGTTCGCGCTCGTCGCGGGGGCCCTGACCGTCAGCATGCCCCGCTGTTTACGAACGGCGAGTAAAAAGGTAGCGAAGGGACAGAGTCCGTCTCAGTCCCGTGATTCGGCTCTCGTCCACCACCGTGGCCTTCCCCGGCCGTCGGCCGCGACGTGGCCTCACGTGGCTCTCCCCGCCGGATGACCTTCCCGACGACCGACGACGCTCACTCCTCGACCCTGAACCCGATGTTCACCTTCGTCTTGTACACGGGTGAGCCCCCCTGCTTGAGGTCGAGCCACTGGTCTTCGACGACCGCCCACTGGAGACTGTGGACGGTCGCCTCCGTGCGGTCGACGGCGGCCAGCGCCGCCGCCTCCCACGAGTCGGTGCTCGTCGCCGTGATGGTTACCTCTTTGTCGACTGACATCCCACCGAACCGATTCGCACCGACACATGTTAACCATTTGCACTGAACCGTGACGATCGTCCGAGACACTGGGTGGGACCGCCTCGTGGCCGAGAGCCGCCGAACGGAGCCACACGTCGGCGGTCGGTGAACCACAAAGTCCTAACACGCGCGTCTCGAACTCAGTCCAATGATCCACGTCGTCGGCGGGGGCATCGCCGGCCTCGCCGCCGCCTACCGCCTCCGACAACACGGTCACGACGTCCACGTCTTCGAGGCCTCGGACGCCGTGGGCGGACTCGCGGCGACCTACGAGACGCCGGGCGACCGCATCGAGAAGTTCTACCACCACCTCTCGAAGTCCGAGGAGACCATCGTCGAACTCGCCGACGAACTCGGCGTCGGCGATCGCCTGGAGTGGCTCGTCGGCGAGAACGCCTACTACGTCGATGGCGTCGTCCACCCGCTCGACACGCCGTGGGAGATCCTCGCGTATCCACACCTCTCGATCTACGACAAGTTCCGGCTGGGCATGCTCACGCTCGGCGTCGACCTCCGCGGCGGGCGGCCACGGTTCGACTCCTACGAGTCGCTCGAGGCGTACGAGAACGTCCCCATCCGCGAGTTCATCGTCGACCACACAACCGAAGGCGTCTACGAACACTTCTTCGAGCCGTTGCTCGACGCGAAGTTCGGCTCGCGGAAGGAGGACGTGTCGGCGGCGTGGCTGCTGGGGCGGATCAAGTTCCGCGGCGAGCGTGACCTCCTCCGCGGGGAGATCCTCGGCTACTTCGACGGCGGTTTCGCTCCGTTCATCGAGGCGCTCGTCGACGCGGTGGGCCGCGACACCGTGACGACCGAGGCACGCGTCACCGACCTCGGCGTCGAGGACGGCGCGGTGTCGACGCTCACGGTCGAGTGCGGGCAAACCGCGGAGACGCACGACACCGACGGGGTCGTCGTCGCGGCGATGCCGAACGTACTCGAAGCGCTCTGCGGCTACGAGTGCGATATCGACTTCCAGGGCGCGGTGTGTGCGGTCGTCACGATGGACGAACCCCTCACGGACACGTACTGGCTGAACGTCGCTCACGACGCTCCGTTCGGCGCGCTCATCGAGCACACGAACTTCGTCTCCCCCGACAGGTACGGGGGCAAACGTCTCCTCTACGTCGCCAGCTACATCCAGGAGTACGACGAGGAACTGTGGCAGTCGACCGACGAGGAGATCGAGGAGCTGTGGCTCGCGGGGATCGAGGAGATGTTTCCCGGCTTCTCCCGGGCGTCGGTCGAGGAGTTCCGGGTCGCACGCAACCCACGCGCCGCGCCGATCTACGAGCGCGGCTACCTCGAGCAGGTCGTCCCGTACGACCTGAGCGAGGTGGCCGACGGCCTCTACTACGCGGGGATGGCCTCGCGGGCGCAGTACCCCGAGCGCTCGCTCAACGGCGGCATCGTCGCCGGCTTCGAGTGTGCCGACCGCATCGACGCGCGGGCGACGGCCGACGTGCGGGGAGCGCGCGACTCCGACCAGGTCGTCGCCGACGGCGCGGGCGACGAGTGAGCCGCGCTCGACCCACCGGTCAGGGAGCGTCGAACGCGACCCGGACGGACGGGCGTCACACACCGCCGCCGAGGTGCGTCAGCGCCGCGCCGAGGAAGGGACCGAGTGGGACGACGACTCCGAGAACGAGTTAATCCGCTCTCGCGTCCTCGTCGACGTCGGTGTCGACGTTCTGCATCCCCGGTGCGGCCGTGACGTCGACCTCGTCGTCATCGGGGTCGATCGCGTCGCCGACGTGGAGGTTACCCTCCTGGTCCTCGACGTAGACGTCGTCGGCGAAGCCGCCCTTCGCGTGGGGGTGTTCGGGCGCGTCCAGTTTCTCGGGCGTCGACGGCGCGCTCGGGATCGTCCGCGTGCGGAAGTCGCCGAGCGGGTCGTCGATGGTGATCTCGTACCGCTCGAAGAACCCCTCGTAGCGCTCGTAGTGGGCTTCGAGTTCGTCGCCGGGGAACTCCATCATCTCGGTCCAGCCGTGGTTGAAGAAGTCGAAGTTGGCCTGGACGTGGGTAATTTCACGCGCCTCAGCCTCGGTGAAGCCGGCGTCGAGCGCCGCGACGTACGTGTCGAACGTACAGTGGAAGAAGTCGGCCATGTGTGCCTCGCGCTCCTCGCGACGACCCTCGTCGGCCTTGCGGCCGAAGACGTCGACGTGGAGGTCGACGAGTTTGTCCCGGGCGATGTCACCGACGACCGGGGTGGTGAGTGCCTTCTTCGCCGCCCAGTGGCGCAGGTTCTGGCGGATCTTCATCTCGTTCGGGGCTTGGAGCGAACTCGGGTAAGCGTTGCGGCGGGGGGTCGTGAGGCGAGTCGCCGGCGGACGAGTCCCGAGCGCTGGCCCCAGAGCCCGCTTCCGACACACACACGGACGGTGCCGGCCCCGGATCCGTCTCGCTCTCGACCGGGACCACGCCAACGCTTATCGCCCGGTCGGCACTACACACGCCATGCGCCACGCGAAGGGTCCGCTCCTCTCGATCGACCTGACCGACCGGACGGTCGCCGAAGAGAACGTCACCGACGTCCTCGCGTCGTTCATCGGCGGTCGCGGCGTCGGGACGAAACTCGCCCACGACCGCGTCCCGTTCGACGCCGATCCGCTCGGCCCCGACAACCGCCTCTACCTCACCACGGGGCCGATGCAGTACTCGCAGATGTCTTTCACCGGGCGGATGAACGCCACGGCCGTCTCGCCTCTGACGGACGGACTGCTCTCGTCGAACGCCGGCGGCTTCCTCTCGCGCAACTTCGTCGCGACGGGCTACGGCGCGGTCGAACTCCACGGCGCGGCCGACGAACTCCTGGCTGTCCACGTTTCCGACAAGGGTGTCGAGTTCGAGCCCGTTCCCGATCTCGTCGGCGCGACCACCTCGGAGACGGTCGCCTCCGCCGAAGAGACGCGGGACCTCGCGGCCGAACACACCGCCTGTATCGGCCCTGCGGGCGAAAACCGCGTCCGCTTCGCCTCGATCATGACCTCCGAGACCAGGGCGTTCGGACGGGGCGGGCTGGGAGCCGTCCTCGGCGCGAAGAACGTCAAACTGCTCACGTTCGACGGCGCCTCCGCCCCCGAGGTCGAGATCCCGCCCGTCCAGATGGACGTTCACCGCGAGGCGGCTACGGACGATCACATCATGAAGCGACAGGGCACCGCCTCGGTTACGGACCTCGGCAACGAGGTGTCGGCGCTCCCGACGAGATACTTCTCGGAGACGCAGTTCGAGGGCGTCGAGGGAATCAACGGCGACCGCGTCGAGGAGAAGAAGTTCAAGAAGGGGACCTGTTCGTCGTGTGCGTTCGCCTGTAAGCTCCCCACCAGGGACGAGGAGGCGGGGCTCGAAACCGAGGGGCCGGAGTTCGAGACGGTGATGTCGTTCGGCTCGAACTGCGCGGTCGACGACATCGTCGACGTGATGCGGTCGAACGAACTGTGCGACGAACTCGGGATGGACACCATCTCCGCCGGCGACACGGTCGCGGCGTACCTCGCGAGCGAAGACGAGTTCGGCAACGCTGATCTCGCCCACGAGATCGTCGAGAAGATCGCCCGCCGCGAGGGCGTCGGCGACCGCCTCGCCGAAGGGGTCGACCGCGTGCACGACGAGCTGGGGGTGGAGAACTGGAGCGTCAAGGGCCTGGAGTTCCCCGGCCACGACGGCCGCACGCTCCAGGGCCAGGGGCTCTCGTTCGCCGTCGCCAACCGCGGTGCCGACCACATGTACGCCACCTTCTACGCGCTCGAATACCCGCTCGTCGACAAGGACCAGGCGATGGACCCCGCGGGGCTGGGCTCGAAACCGGCACGACTCGTCGGCCGGGAGAACCACCACGCGGTGCTCGACTCAGGCATCGTCTGCAAGTTCTCGCGGGGGTTCGTCACCGACGACCGCCTCGCGGAGCTCCTGGGAGCGTCGTTCGACGACCTGCTGGCCGTCGGGTCGACGATCGTCGACCTCGAACGGCACTTCAACAACCAGCGGGGGTTCGACCGCGACGACGACCGCCTGCCGTACGACCTGCCGGGGTTCGACGCCGCGCTCGACGACTACTACCGCGAGCGCGGCTGGACCGCCGAGGGGAGGGTCCCCGACGCCCGCCTCGGCGGGGCTGGCGGTGCCGCACCCGCCGACGACTGAGCCGTCGCGCGCCATCGGTCGCTCGAAGGCGATCGCTCTCGCTCGCTCGCAAACGCTCGGTCAAACCCTACCGGATGCTCTGTCGAAATCCTTGATGGCTGATCGGTGTGGCGCGCTGAATCTATAGGATGGGTGCAGCACTGTGCGGTTGTTCGCTTCGGGACGCCCGCTCTGACTGAACTGTTGGGGGCCTTTTAGCGTGCGGCTGAACCGTAGGGCTAGAACTCGACGACGCTGATCCACGCCTCGTCGCCACAGCGCGGACAGTGATCTTCCTCACGCTCCGCCAGGCATGCTCGATGACACCAGATATGACAGTGCTCACACTTCACCATGTCGTCGTCCCGCGCGAAGGCTTCGCCGCAGACGTAACATCGTTTTAACCCGACCATAGCCGAGTGGACGACGAGGAGCGAGAAAACTCTTCAGTGGCTGTATAGAGGGTAGCAGAGTCGGGGTGAAAGCAGCAAACCCGTCGGACTGCAACAGCGCCCTACCGGCGGAACCCGACCGCCGCACTCTGGCGCGACGACCTTCTTCATCGCTCCCTCGCTCTGGCTCGGTCGCTCGCAAATGCTCGGCCGAGACCTACCGGACGAACTCGACCGCCGCACCCTGTCCGAAGCCGACGCAGAGGGTCGCGAGCCCCCGCGAGGCGTCTCGCTTTCGCAGTTCGTGCAGGAGCGTCACCGGGAGCCTCGCCCCCGACGCGCCCAACGGGTGGCCGATGGCGATCGCCCCGCCGTTGACGTTCAGTCGATCTGGATCGATCCCGAGTTCGCGCCGGCAGTAGACGGTCTGCGACGCGAACGCTTCGTTGAGTTCGACGAGGTCGTAGTCGTCGATCTCGGTGCCGGCGCGGTCGAGCAGTCCCCGGGTCGCCGGAACGGGGCCGATGCCCATGACGGTCGGGTCGACCCCGGCGACGTGGTTCGTCCCGACGCGGGCGAGGACGTCGAGGCCGTAGTCGGCGGCGAACGACTCGCTCGTGACGACCAGCAGCGCCGCGCCGTCGGAGATCTGTGAGGCGTTGCCTGCCGTCACGGTGCCGTCCTCGCGGAAGACGGGTGGGAGCCTCGAGAGCCCCTCGATGGAGGTGTCCCGACGGATCCCTTCGTCCGCCCGTACCACTCCCTCCGCCGTTTCGACCGGCACGAGTTCGTCGTCGAACCGTCCCGAGTCGGTCGCCTCGGCGGCCCGTCGCTGCGACCGGAGGGCGTACTCGTCCTGTGCCTCCCGCGAGACGTCGTAAACCTCGGCCACCTTCTCGGCGGTGGCTCCCATCTCCAGGTCCCCGAGGTCGTACGCGTCGGTGAGCCGGGGATGGAGGTCGCCGTAGGGCATCGACGACAGCGGCACGCGCGACATGCTCTCGACGCCCCCGGCGACGACGCAGTCACGGTTCCCCGCGGCGACGGCGTCCGCGGCCGAGACGACCGCCTGCATCGACGACGCACACCAGCGGTTGATCGTCGCCGCCGGCGTCCCCTCCCCCAGGCGAGAGAGGAGCGCGACGACGCGGGCGACGTTGGCATCCTGTTCGGAGCGTTGCTGGGCACAGCCCCACAGCAGGTCGTCGACGACCGCGGGGTCGAGCCCCAGCGTGTCGAGGGCGTGGTCGATCAGCGTGACCGAGAGGTCCTCGCTGCGGACCGTCGACAGCGCGCCCCCGTCTTTCCCCTGTGGCGTGCGATGAGCGGCCGCAACGACGGGTGTTGTCATACCACGTCCTCGGTGGGCCGCGGGGATAAATCCGGGCGACCTCTCCGGGCAGTCCCGTCGCTCGCGCGGAACGGCCACGCCTGCACGTCTCCGGACGGTCGACGCACTGGGAACACGTCACGTAGACGAGGGGGATGCCCGTCCACGCCGGCCCCCGACTACCTGCTGTTCGGCCGCATCTCCCCGCCGTCCCGGGAGCCGTTCGACCCGCCCGACGGGCCGGTCGCGTGTGCGAGCAGCCGTTCGGCACGCGCGAGGTCGGCGCGGGTGTCGACGTCGAGCAGTCGGTCCGCGCCGACGGCCGCCCGAACGGCACGCTCCGAGATCACCACCGGCGCGAGCGACTCGATCACGTCGCGGAGCGAGCCGCTGTCGACGAGCGTCTCCGTGCAGGCGGCGGCCGCGGCCCGGACGTTGACCGCCATGGGGAGCGGCTGTACACGCTCACCCGCCTCGGTGACGACGCCGGCCGTCGTCGCCCCCTCGACTCGGTCGAGCAGGTGGCCGAGGAACGCCGACGGGACCAGTGGCGTGTCACACGCCGTGACGACCGCGGTGACGCGGTCGGTCTCCCGAAGCGCCGTCTGGAGCCCGGCGACGGGGCCGAGTCCGTCGATCGGGTCGACGGCGAACGACACGTCGTAGCCGTCGAGGACGGCCGCGAACCGCTCCGTCTGGTCGTCCCGACAGCTGACGACTACCTCGTCGACGACCGGGTCGACGGCCCCGACCGCGTGCCGGAGCAGCGCCGTCCCCGCGAGCGTCGCCAGCGCCTTGTCGCCCCCCTCGAACCGTCTCGACCGTCCGCCGGCGAGGACGACTCCAGCCCGGCCCGTGTCCGGTTTCAACGCGTCGGCTGGCATTGACAGTCGTCGTCGAGGAACCGGCCGGACCCGCCCCGCGAGCGGGACCCAGGCTCGTCGTGCCCGACGTATCGCCGCGAACCGACCCGGGGCCATCGCCGCTGTCGATCCCCTGCGGGACGTGTCGCCGGTCCACCGCGCGTGTCCGTCCCCCGAACGGGATCACCCACAACTCGTCACCTCTCGGCCGTCGCAGTGTGTGGGTGGATGTTCGTTCATATATTCTCTGTATTCGTAGCGCTTCGTTCCATGTACTCGACAAAACGTGCACTAGCGGAGGGATATAACTCTAACTGTTACGCAATTCGAATTCTACACGCTTATACCGGATGATAGTCAGATATACGAGGGAATATAAGGAATTAACACGCGTAATTCGAAGTTATTCTGCCTCATTAGTGGACGAACGTCGATAGAGGGAGGAGCGGTCTTGTCGATCGTACGGGGCGATCCGAGGCGTGACCGCGCGCCACGAACGGACGCCCTTCGACGGTCTTATGCGCCTGTGGTGGCAACGCGGAACGGATGAGTGACCGGCCCCTCGACGTGGTTGAGTTCCTTCTGACTGCCCACATCTACAGCGAGAACCGGCAGTTGGACGCGAACGATCTGCCACCGCGGTATCGGCGCGTGTTCTGGGCGGAGTCGGACGACGACGAGATCGGCGGGGTCGAACGCCCGCTGGTCGCGACCGAGGAGACGACGCGGCAGGCAACGGGCGTCGACGATCCCTGGGAGAGCGTCTCGGACCTCATGTTCACGCAGAAAGAGGAGTTCTCGGGCCGCATCTCGCTGACGCAGCCGGAGATGGCGCTCGACTGGCTCGTCGAGCGTGCCGACCGGGAGCGGTTCGCGACGAACCCGACGCTCGCCGCCGCGGTCGAGGACCGGACCGACCTCGACGTGACCCACGCGGAGGCGCGCGACTCGAACCGGCCGATCCAGGCCGATCGGGTCTGGATCGACAGCCTCCTGGAATCGTACTTCGACGAGGAGGAGGACGCGGAGATGCTCGATCTCGTCTCGGTCCGCGCGCCCGAGGAGATCGAGATGACTCTCGACGATCTCGTGCTCACCGCCGACCAGGAGGGCGAGATCGAGAAGATCGTCAAGGCCATCGAACACCGCGACTACCTCGCCGAGATCGGCCTCCGGGAGATCGGCAAACTGCTGTTCGTCGGCCCCCCCGGTACGGGAAAGACGACGGTCTCGCGGGCGCTGGCGCACGAACTCGGACTTCCCTTCGTCGAGGTGAAGCTCTCGATGATCACGAGCCAGTACCTCGGCGAGACGGCCAAGAACGTCGACAAGACGTTCGAGGTCGCCCGCCGGCTCTCCCCCTGCATCCTCTTCATCGACGAGTTCGACTCCGTGGCGAAGACCCGGCGCTCGGACGAACACGCCGCGCTCAAGCGCGCCGTCAACACCCTGCTCAAGTGTATCGACGAGATCTCGCTGATCCGCGACGACGTGCTCCTCATCGGGGCGACGAACCACCCCGATCAGTTGGACTCGGCGGCCTGGCGGCGCTTCGACGAGATCGTCAACTTCCCGAAGCCAGACTACCAGATGCGCGCCGACATCCTCCGCATCGTCACCCGGCGGATGGAGATCGCGGAGTTCGACCCCGAGGCGGTCGCCGAGAAGACCGAAGGGCTCACCGGGAGCGACCTCAGGCTGGTGCTGCGCGAGGCTGTCCTCGAGGCGCTGACCGAAGAGCGAATGAGTCTCACTCAAGAGGACATCCTCGATGCCGTCGCCGACTTCGAAGAGCGGGACAACCTGAAGAACATGGACATGATCGACGGCGACCAGGAGACGCTTATCGCCGGCGACGGCGGCTCGGCGGGCGGCGACGGCGGCTCGACGGGCGACGACGGGAACAGTCACGACCACAGCCACGGACACACCCACACCCACGACTAAGCGCAGAGGCGGCATCGAGCGCTCGACGACACGACTGACTTTCGACAAGACACTTGTCGACCCCTTCACGACGCCGACGTATGTCACCGACCAGTCGACGGACCCTCCTCCAAACGGCGGTGACAGAGACGACCGCCGAACGGCCCGGTCACGACGAACTCGACGCGTCCGTGGGCGTCACATCACGCGGAGGCGTGCCCAACCGTCGTCGTGGCGCGGACCGTCACCTACGACCGACAGGGGACCCGAGTCTCGGCGACCGAGGTGCCCTTCGACGACCTCGTAGCTGCGGCTCCACGATGGGTCGGCGCGACCGTCTCACTCGCAACGCGCGAGTACGGGACGACGGTTCCCGTGTGGGCGACGTTCTTCGAGCAGTGGCAACAGCGAGACCGACACTGCGTGGGCGCTTCGCCCAGGCTTAAGCACCGCCGTCCCCTGCCCCAGCATAGATGCGCGTCACCCTCCTCGGTACCGGCGACACGACCGGGACCCCGACCGTCGGCTGCGACTGCGACACCTGCGCTCGTGCCCGCGAACTGGGTGTCGAACGCTCGCGCTTCGCGGTGCACGTCGAGAACCGTCGGACCGGGGGGTGCCTCCTCGTCGACCTCAGCCCGGACTTCCGCCAGCAGTTTCTCACCCACGACGTCGCCCTCCCGGACGAGGCCGTCGTGACGCACATCCACTTCGACCACCTCGACGGCCTCGGCAACGCCTACCGCCTCTTCGACGACCTGCCGGTGCACGCCGCCGACGAAGTCGACCCCGTCACGGGCGAATCTGTCGCCGGAACGGTCCGGTCGAAGTACGACTACCTCGACCGTATCACGGTCGTCGACCACGCGCCCTTCGAGCGGTTTTCGGCGTGCGGTTTCGACTGTACGCTAGTCCCGGTCGACCACCCGCCGCTCGTCTGTTACGGGCTCGTGATCGAGGACCCGCAGACCGGTGCGAAGCTCTCCCTGACGGGCGACACGAGCTACGGCGTTCCCGACGACTCGCGCGCGGCGCTCGCGGAGCCGGATCTCCTCTTGGCGGACGCCATCGTCCCCGCGTCGCTCTGTGAGTACCACCCGCTCGGCGGGAAACACGAGAACAGCGACGGCGTCCCGCGCACGTTCGGGACGAAACACATGACCCGCGAGGGGGCGCTCGACCTCGCGCGGGAACTGGACGCGGCGGAGACGCGGCTGGTGCACACGGCGCACTTCTACCCCGCCGAAGAGGCGTTCGAGGAGCCGCTGGCGGTCGACGGCGAACAGTACGACCTCTGAGTCGCGTCCGCCCGCGGCCGAACTCGTGAGGGGTATCACGCCCGTGTCGGTCGTTCACTCGTCACAATACCTAATACGATGATACGATTAGTCTAACCGGTCTCATGTCAGACAGTGATCCACTTCGGGCCGTCCGGACCGCGGCCGAGACGTACGGCTTCGACCTCGACGACGAGACGGCCGACGGCTACGTGACCGAACTCACTGAGACGGCCGATCTCTTCGGCACGCTCGACGCGGTCGACCCCGACGACGACCCTGCGACCGACGTGCGCGCGGGCGACGACGCGCACAACGCGCTCCTGTACACGTTCTCGCTCTCGCCCGGCGACGGACCGCTCGCGGGCGTCCGACTCGGCGTGAAAGACAATCTCGCCGTCGCGGGCGTCCCGATGACCTGCGGGTCGGCGGCGCTGTCGTACACGCCCGCCCACCACGCGACGGCCGTCCACAGACTCCACGAGGCGGGCGGGGACGTCCGCGCGACGACCAACATGGACGAGTTCGCCTACTTCACCACGAGCGAGACGTGCGCGCACGGCCCCGTCGAGAACCCCACGGTCGAGGGGGCGGTGCCGGGGGGCTCCTCCAGCGGCAGCGGTGCGGCGGTCGCCGCGGGATCGCTCGACGCCGCGCTCGGCAGCGACACCGGTGGGAGCGTCCGGATCCCCGCGTCGTACTGCGGCGTCGTCGGCCTCAAGCCCACGCACCGTTCGGTTCCCCGGTTCGGCTTCGTCGACCTCGCGCCCTCGCTCGATCACGTCGGAGTCCTGGCTGCGTCGGTCGCGCTCGCGGGGGACGTGTTCGAGGCGATCGCCGGTCCGGACCGGCTCGACCTGTCGACCTGGGGACAGCCGACGCCGTCCGTAACGGTCCCCGACGCCGTCGACGGCTCCCGCGTCGGGGTCGTCGAGGAGGCGATGGCCGACGCGGACGAGGGGGTCGAAGCGGCGGTCGCCGACGCGACCGAGGCGCTCGGGGAGAGCGGCGTCGCGGTCGACCGCGTCTCGCTCCCGACGTTCGGGGCGACGCCGCTTTCGGGCCTGGCGACCGCGGGTGCCGAGTTCGCCCGTCTCCTCGCCGACGACGGACAGGTGTACGGAACGGGGACGGGATACAGCGAGGGGCTCCGGGCGGCGCTGGCCGACCTCGACGTCGACCGACTGGGCGACAACGTCACCGACCAGCTGATCGTGGGTGGTGCGCTCTTGGAGACGTCGGGCGGCCGTCACTACGTGGCGGCCCAGCGCGTCCGCGAGGCGTTCGTCGCCGAGGTGGACGACCGCCTCCGGGAGTACGACGCGCTCGTCCTCCCGACGACGCCGACGACCGCACCCGACTTCGGGGCGGTCACCGACGACGCGTCGTTCGTCCGGACCGTCTCACACACCCTCCCGTTCAACCTCACCGGCCACCCGGCGCTGTCGGTTCCCTGTGGAGCCGCCGACGGGCGGCCCGTGGGCTGTCAGGTCGTGACCGCTCGACACGACGAGGCGACCGCGCTCGCGCTCGGAGCGGTCGTCGAGTCGTCCTGACGATCGGTGGCGACGGCGCGTGCCGGGCGGGCCCGAGCGCGTCAGGAGAACCGATCGAGGCCGGTCTGTCGGCGGGCGACGCCGTCGGGGTCGGCGACCCATGGTGTCCGTTCGTCCCGGAGCGCCGCGCGGTCGACGGCG
Organism: Salinigranum marinum; assembly: GCF_024228675.1. Taxonomy (NCBI): domain Archaea; kingdom Methanobacteriati; phylum Methanobacteriota; class Halobacteria; order Halobacteriales; family Haloferacaceae; genus Salinigranum; species Salinigranum marinum. The sequence goes on from NZ_CP100461.1 coordinate 3,566,448, forward strand.
GGCGGGTCGGCGGCCGCGAACGCCGAACAGCCGTCGCCGCAGTCCGTGGCGGGGTCGACCACGCGGTCGAACCGCTCGCAGTACGGGCGGCCGTCGTCGGTGACGGTCGCGTGGGCACAGCCCGGCGGGGCCGGCCGCCATCCCTTGCCGTAGGCGCGTTCGGCGACGCGACGCCTGATCCGGGCCTTCTCGTCCGCGGTGACGAACGCGACGTCCGTTCGTAAGGGGTGTGAGTCGACGGGTTCGACGCCCGTCGCCGCCGTCGGGAGCGACTCGGGGTCGCGGACGACCTCCCTGTCGCTCGTTTCGGGGTCGAACCGCCAGACGCCCACGGCGTCGGGGATGCGGTTGAGGTGCGCCCGCGTCACGTAGCTCTCGGTGGCGAGGACGACGCGGTCGAACAGCGCGAGGCACGCGTCCGTTCTGAGCTGGGATTCGAGGTCGCCGGGCGAGCCGAGATCGGGTTTGTTCTCGACGGCGACCAGGCGCGAAAACCAGTCGTTAGGGTACCGCGCTGCCCGGCGGACGAGTCGGTGGCCGCCGCGCTGGTCGGTCTCGAAGAAGCCCACGTCGACGGCGTCGTCGGTGATCCGGCGGGCGAGTTCGGGCGCGCACGGGAAGGCCCGTTCCGGCCGCACCGCCGAGCCGACGCCGACGCGGCTCTCGATGGCGAGCGGGGGGATCGCCTCGGCGGTGATGGCCGTCCGTCGGTCGAACCCGCCGCCGGGCACCACGCCGACGACGTCGACGATCCGGCCGCCGGGTGCGGCCACGCTCCCGCCTAACTGTCGCGAGACGACCCAGTCGGTCTCGCTCTCGAGGTGCGAACAGAGCGCGAGTTCGAAGGCGTACTCCCGCACGGGCGATGGTGGGGCGTCGAGCGAGAAAACGACACCGACACGCACGGCCCGTGCGGTCGGCACCGCCGTCCGCCTCCGTGGCGTCGTCCGGACCACTCCTCTCCGTCACCGTCCCGCGGTCACACCCCTCTCGGTAATCGTCCCGCGGCCACAGGTCCTCGCGCTCGCGCCCCCGACCGCGGTACGACGCCACAGGGGGACGCCGAGAACAGCACCTTTATCAGTCGTTCGGGGCGAAACTTCCCCAAGATTACTCTCAGGAGGTCAATGGTGACGGACACAACACAACAACCGGAGGTGAACATCGGACTCGTCGGCCACGTCGACCACGGGAAGACGACGCTCGTCCAGGCCCTGTCGGGGTCGTGGACCGACCAGCACTCGGAGGAGATGAAGCGCGGGATCTCCATCCGACTGGGCTACGCGGACGCGACGTTCCGCGAGTGCCCAGGGCTCGACGAGCCCGAATGTTACACAGTAGACGAAGAGTGCCCAGATGGCTCGGAAAGCGAAGCGCTTCGGACCGTGTCGTTCGTCGACGCGCCCGGCCACGAGACGCTGATGGCGACGATGCTCTCGGGAGCCGCGCTGATGGACGGCGCGGTCCTCGTCGTGTCGGCGACGGAGGAAGTCCCGCAGGCCCAGACGGAAGAGCACCTGATGGCGCTGGACATCATCGGCATCGAGAACATCGTCGTCGCGCAGAACAAGATCGACCTCGTCGATCGCGAGCGCGCGGTGGCGAACTACCAGCAGATCCAGGAGTTCGTCGAGGGGACCGTCGCCGAGGACGCGCCAATCGTCCCGATCAGCGCCGGCCAGGAGATCAACATGGATCTCCTCATGGACGCCATCGAGACGGAGATCCCCACCCCGGAACGCGACGCGGGCGAGGACGCGCGGATGTTCGTCGCCCGGAGCTTCGACATCAACCGCCCGGGGACGACGTGGGACCGGCTGTCGGGAGGCGTCGTCGGGGGCAGTCTCGTCGCCGGCGAGCTGTCGGTCGACGATGAGATCGAACTCCGTCCCGGCCGCGAGGTCGACGAGGGCGGACAGTCCGAGTGGCGACCCATCGAGACGACGGTCCGGTCGCTCCAGGCCGGCGGGAGCCAACTCGAAACCGCCCACCCTGGCGGCCTTCTCGGCGTCGGCACGGGGCTGGACCCCGCGCTGACGAAAGGCGACGCGCTCGCCGGACAGGTCGCCGGCGAGCCGGGGACGCTCCCGCCGACGCGCGAGTCGTTCACGATGAGCGTCGACCTCCTCGACCGCGTCGTCGGTGCCGACGAGGGGAGCGTCGAGGAGATCTCGACGGGCGAACCGCTGATGCTCACCGTCGGGACGGCGACGACGGTCGGCGCGGTGACGAGCGCGCGCGAGGGCGAGTGTGAAGTGAACCTCAAGCGGCCGGTGTGTGCCCAGTCGGGCGCGAAGATCGCGATCAACCGACGGGTTGGCGCGCGCTGGCGTCTCATCGGCATCGGGACCCTGGAATAAGTGACGACGGTCGTGCTGGACACCAACGCGCTCATGATGCCAGTCGAATGCGGCGTCCGCGTTTTCGACGAACTCGCTCGCCTGCTCGGCGAGAGCGTCGCCGACACGGACTCGAACGCGGATCTGGTCGTCCCGCGCGCCGTCGTCGCCGAACTCGAGGCGCTCGCCGAGGGTGCGGGCGAGGAGGGCGTCGCCGCGAGCGTCGGGCGCGACCTCGCCGACCGGTGTCGGATCGTCGACACCAGTGCCTCGTACGCCGACGACGCCGTCGTCGAACTCGCCGCCGAGGCCGACTACGTCGTCACCAACGACAGACCCCTCCGGGGCCGACTCCTCGACCGGAACGTGCCGGTCGTCGGCCTGCGGGGCCGCAACACACTTGCGATTACGGAACCGTAGCAGGAACTCAACAACAACGCATGTACAAACGGGTACGACTCAAAGACACGGTCGAAGTGCCGCCCCGCCACCTGGCTGATGTCACCCCACAGCGGGTGAAGCGGCTGCTCCAGGACAAACTCGAAGGACGGATGGACGAGGACGTCGGGAGCGTCGTCAGCGTCGCGAAGGTGCACGACATCGGAGAGGGCTCCGTGCTCCCCGGACGGCCGGGCGTCTACTACGAAGCGGAGTTCGACGCGATCACGTTCGATCCACAGATGCAGGAGATCGTCGACGGCAACGTCGTCGAGGTGGTCGAGTTCGGCGCGTTCGTCGGCATCGGCCCCGTCGACGGACTGCTCCACGTCTCGCAGATCTCCAACGAGTATCTCGCATACGACGGCGAGAACCAGCAACTCGCCTCCACGGAGTCGAACCAGACGCTCGGCGTCGGCGACTCCGTCCGGGTGCGGATCGTCACGAAGAGCATCGACGAGCGCAACCCGCGCGACTCGAAGATCGGGCTCACGGCGAAACAGCCCGGACTCGGCAAGCACGGCTGGCTCGAGGCCAAGCGCCGCGAGAGCGAAGCGGAGGCCGGTGACTGATGGCGAAGAAACGGCTCGCCTGCCGCGAGTGTCACCACATCAACGAGCCGAACAACCAGACCTGTGACCTCTGTGGCTCCTCGTCGCTGACGGAAGACTGGGCGGGGTACGTCTACATCACACACCCCGAGGAGAGCGAGATCGCCGCGGAGATGAACGTCGCCGACCCCGGCGGCTACGCGCTGAAAGTCCGCTGACGGCGATGCTCCGGCTCCGGCTCCCACGAGCGCTCCGAAGCGCGTTCAAAGAGCCCTTCGGCCCCGTCTACACCGACGCCGACGCGCTCCTCGACGCGGTCGACGGCCCCGTGATCGCCGTCGGCGATGTCGTCACCGCCCACCTCGTCCGCGCCGGGCGCGTCCCCGACGTCGCCGTCGTCGACGGCCGGACGAAACGGGAGGCGATCTCGACGGCGACCGCGGACGCGCTCGACGGGCTCCCGGACGGTGAACGGGTCGAGAACTCCGCCGGCGAACTCACGGAGGGACTGCTCCGGGCGCTCACGGAGGCGATCGCCGCGGCGGAACCGCGGGTGCTGGACGTCGACGGCGAGGAGGACCTCGCGACGCTTCCAGCGGTGGTCGCCGCGGCCGATGGGGCGAGCGTCGTCTACGGCCAGCCCGACGAGGGGATGGTTCTCGTCCGCGTCACGCCCGAGACGCGGGCGGAGATGGCCGCTCTGCTGGAACGGTTCGAGGGTGACGCCGACGCCGCGCTGTCGCTTCTCCGTGGGGCCACCACGTGACGGTCGGGGCGACGGGAGCCAGTGAGCCGGGTGGGTCGTGTTCCCACCCCGCCGGTCGTTCGAGGCGACGGACGGCGTCTCGCCGGCCAGCACGGTCACGTCCTTCGAAATCCTTTTGGTCGCATCGGGGGGAGTTAGGGGTAACTGACCATGGAAATCGAAATCATCGACGAGGACGAGAACCCGATGTTACACCGAACGGACGTCCGCTTCGAGGTCGTCCACGAGGAAGCGACCCCCTCCCGGCTCTCCGTGCGTGACAGCCTCGCCGCCAAACTGAACAAGGACTCCGCGGAGGTCGTCATCCACGCGCTCGACACCAAGTTCGGTATGCGGAAGACCGTCGGCTACGCGAAGGTGTACGACAACCCCGCGTTCGCCCGCGACGTCGAACAGGAGTACATGCTCGAACGGAACAAGATCACGAGCGGCGACGAGCCCGAAGTCGAGGCCGAAGAGGCCTGACTTCCGAACCGGTGCGCGTTCTCGGTATCGAAGGAACGGCGTGGGCAGCGAGTGCTTCGGTCTTCGACACCGAGGCCGACGAGGTCTTCATCGCGTCGGACCCGTACGAACCCGAGAGCGGCGGCATTCACCCCCGCGAGGCGGCCGAACACATGGGTGATGCCATCCCGTCCGTCGTCGAGGAGGCGCTCGCATACGCGCGGGGCCTCGCTTCTTCCCACGACGACGGTGAACGGGCGGCACCGATCGACGCCGTCGCGTTCTCACGCGGCCCCGGCCTGGGACCGTGTCTTCGGATCGTCGGGACCGCGGCGCGCGCGCTCGCCGGCTCGCTCGGGGTCCCGCTCGTCGGCGTCAACCACATGATCGCACACCTCGAGATCGGTCGCCACCAGTCGGGGTTCGAATCCCCCGTCTGTCTGAACGCGTCGGGGGCGAACGCACACCTCCTCGGGTACCACAACGGCCGGTACCGCGTCCTGGGCGAGACGATGGACACCGGCGTCGGCAACGCGATCGACAAGTTCACGCGCCACGTCGGCTGGGCACATCCGGGCGGGCCGAAGGTCGAAGCCGCGGCGACGGAGGGGACGTACCTCGATCTCCCGTACGTGGTCAAGGGGATGGACTTCTCCTTTTCGGGGATCATGAGCGCCGCGAAAGACGCGTACGACGACGGCACCCCGGTCGAGGACGTCTGCTGTGGGCTCCAGGAGACGATCTTCGCGATGCTCACCGAGGTCGCCGAGCGGGCGCTCTCGCTGAGCGGGACAGACGAACTCGTCCTCGGCGGCGGCGTCGGGCAGAACGCTCGCCTGCGCGCGATGCTCCGTGAGATGTGCGACGCGCGCGGTGCGGACTTCTACGCGCCCGAGCCGCGCTTCCTCCGGGACAACGCCGGGATGATCGCCGTCCTCGGTGCGACGATGTACGCAGTGGGCGACACTCTCCCGATCGCCGACTCCGCCGTCGACCCGAACTTCCGGCCGGACGAGGTGCCCGTCACCTGGCGGGGCGGTGCGGAGTCGATCGCGCGGACCCCGGACGACGGGGACGATCGGGAGATCCGCGGCGCGGAGGCGACGGTGACGATGGGCGACGACCACGTGACGAAACGTCGGCTCCCGAAGGGATACCGCCATCCAGACCTGGACGACCGACTGCGGCGGGAACGGACGGTGGCCGAGGCTCGGCTGGTGAGCGAGGCCCGGCGGGCCGGCGTCTCGACGCCACTCGTCCGCGACGTCGACCTCGACGAAGCGACGCTGACGCTCCAGCGCGTCGGCGAGGCGGATCTGGCCGCGCGGCTCTCTGCCGACGTGGTCCGCCGGGTCGGCGAACTGCTCTCGGCGCTTCACGACGCCGGCGTCGTCCACGGCGATCCGACGACGCGGAACGTCCGCGTCGGCGAGTCGAAGGTGTTCCTCGTCGACTTCGGCCTCGGCTTCCACACGGGTCACGTCGAAGACCACGCAATGGACCTCCACGTCTTCGGACAGAGCGTCGTGGGCACCGCCGAGACGCCCGGGCCGCTGCTCGACGCGTTCGAGTCGGGCTATCTCGACGCGGGCGGTGACGCCGCGCGGACGGTCGTCGACCGACTCCGCGAGATCGAAGGCCGCGGCCGATACCAGTAACGATCGGGAGCACAGAGAGGGGCTCGCGGACGGCACCCGCAGCGACCGTGCGGGACTTCGTGCCGCCACGTCGCGATGCGCCCCGCCGTCGTCGTCAGCGCACACGATCCGTGGCCGCGGTCTCCGATTTCAACCCTCGGACGGATCGGCCCCGGGAGAACCCCCCGCGGTCGGGACGGGCCCCACGGCGGTCCGGCAGACGGCGGTTTCGACACCGCGGAGAGGCTAAACCATTTATCGGGCGGCGTTGTACGAGTGAGTATGGCTGAGAAACCCCAGTCCGGAACCATCTTTGGCGTCCCGTACAATTTCGAACGACCGAGTGTCGGCCGCCTCGTCTCGTCGTACTGGCAACCCGGAAAGGGGATGCTCGTGAAGAAGCCCTTCGGCATCGGCTACACGATCAACCTCGCGTCGTGGCGCTCGTGGGTCGTCCTCGTCGTCGTCGCGGTTCTCCTCTGGCAGGAACGACAGAGCACCGACGCCGAGGAGTCGGTCACCGACGACCCCGTCGAAGTCATCATCGACGACGACTGACCCGCGAAACCGAACCTGCTTTCTTCCTCGCCGGCCGACGCCGGATATGCTCGCTTACGTCACGACGAACCCCGGGAAGGTCCGTGAGGCGGTCGACTACCTCGGCGACGATGTCGCGCAACTCGATTTCGACTACGCCGAGATCCAGAGTGCCGACCTCGGACCGATCGCCGCCCGAGGCGCGCGGGAGGCGTACCGCCACGCCGACGGGCCGGTGCTCGTCGACGACGCGGGGCTGTTCGTCGACGCGCTCGAGGGGTTCCCGGGTCCGTACTCGTCGTACGTCGAGGAGACGGTCGGAATCGAACGCGTTCAGACGCTCGTTGCCGCCGAAGACGAACACCGTGCCGCCTTCCGGTGCGTGCTCGCGTACTGCGACGGGGAGGGCTTCGATGCGAGCCCAGACCCGATCGACCGCGCCGACCGGACCGAAGCCGCCGCGACCGGGCCCGACGACGGTTCCTCGGCGGAGCTCCCGGTGAAACTGTTCGAGGGTGTCGTCCGCGGTCGAATCGTCGAACCGCGGGGCGACGGCGGCTTCGGCTACGATCCGATCTTCGAACACAACGGGAAGACGATGGCGGAGATGACGACCGAGGAGAAGAACGCCGTCTCACACCGCGGGCGGGCGCTCGCGAAGTTCGCCGAGTGGTATCCGGAACGGAGCGATGCGGAGTGACGGTGGTTTGCTGAGCGGTAGCGAAGCAAATCTCGGGAGACTCGCGTCGGGCGCGGAGCGTCCGACGGTGGTTTGCTGAACCACAGTGAAGCGAGCCTCGGGAGATGGCTCGCCTCCTGATCGCCCGGGCCCCCGCACGTCGGTCCACGGTGGTCCTGGGCCGCGTCACGCCCGCGGGTCACGGTCCGGCCCGGGGTACGAACCGCCGACGACCTCGCGGTAGAGGCTCTCGGCGTCGAACAGGGTCGCGAAGGCGCGCGGGTGGCGGACGCTGAGCGGGACGTATCCCTGCAGCGACGCGCCGGCTTTCGCGCTCGCGAGCCGGTCGTCGAACGAGAGCAGGTGCATCGCACCGCCGCGGTACGCCGAGGCGAGTCCCGGATGGTCGCCGTCGGGGTGGTCGACGGGCTCGCGCCACGCCTCGACGTGTGCGCGCCAGTCGGTCGCCAGCGCGTCGTCCGCGACCGCCGAAACGACCGCCTCGGCGTCGTCGAGGAGCGCGTCGCTGGCGACGAGCGTCACCCACGAGTGCTGCCTGACGTGGTCGAGCGCCGCCCGCGAGGGGCCGCCGACGAGGAGATCGGCCGCGAGGACGTCCGCGTCGGCGACGACGCGGGCGGGGCTGGGCTCAGTCGGCATCCGAACCCCCGCCGTCGCGGACGGTCGCCAGTGCCGCACGCACGTCCGCTTCGGTCGTGTCGTACGCCGCCGCCCGCTCGAAGAGGTCGTCCCAGGTCACGGCCGAGGATACGTGGGGTCGTGACAAGAGGGTTGTCGATTCGAGGCGTCGACCGGAAACGACCCTGCCGAAGCCCCGCGGCTTCACCGGCCGTTCATATGTTGGTCGTTGGCTACCGTGTCCGCGCCGAAGCGGCGCAGTCTGTCGGTCTCACCGGTGAGTCACACGCTCGTCTGACGCGGATTTAAGTGTACGTCTACGGTGAATCCTTGTGGGCGCGCACTACGGCCTCAGTTCCCATCCTCCCACCCGCGCGCCCGGCACACCCCACCGTTTACCTGCGGTGTGCGGCACCATCGAACGACGGTGCCGTCAGCGCTCCACCTCTCCCGGTCGCTCCCGTCAGCGGCGCACTGTCGCCGCCGTCGGGAGTGCCGATTCGCCCGCTCTCCGTGCACTCAACCGTCGTTTAGCCTCGATTCGGCTTCGTGACCGTCCCCGCGGCAGACGAACCGCGGGACCCCGTCTCAGGACGCCTCGGCGGCCTCGCCGAGCAGCGCCGTCTTGACCTCGTCGACCCCATCGAGGTCGATGATGAGTGCGAGCTGGTCACCCGCCTGTATCTCCGTCCCGGGCAGTGGGATCGTCATCTCCTCGCGGTTGTGGCTGTGCGCGTAGATCCGAGCTTTCGGCCCGAGATCGACCTCAGTGATGCGTTTGCCGACGACGGGCGCGTCGGCCGGAACGGTGACCGTCGACAGCTGGAGACGCTCGGTGAGGTCGCCGAGCGCGTTGAAGTTCCCCCCGAGCAGCGCCGTCTTCGCCCCCGCCGCGCCGAGCCGTTCGGGGTAGATGACCTCGTCGACGTCCTCGGCGTACTGTTCGTAGATCTCCTCGCGGTAGTCCTCGCTGATCCGCATGACGGCGCGGCAGCCGAACTCCTTGCCGATCATGCAGGCCGCGAAGTTCACGTTCGGGTCGCCAGTCAATCCCCCGACGGCGTCTGCGTGTTCGATGTCGGCGCGCACGAGCACCGCCTCGTTGGAGCCGTCACCTTCGACCACCTCGAACCCGGCTTTCTCGGCCCGCTCGACTTTCTGTTCGTCGTTCTCCACGACGAAGACGTCGTGACCCTCCTCGGAGAGCACACGCGCGGTCCGGGCACCGACGCGGCCGTACCCGACGATAACGAATCGCATACCCACGTGTACGCCGCCCCGAACTTAAAAGATGGACCCCGCACCCGTCGCCGACGGTCCCGACCTCGGACCGCTACCACGGGGCACGACAGGGTTTTTTCCTGGCGCCGCGTACAAGAGGCCCATGATGGCAACTACCCACGCCCTCGCCGGCGTGGCACTCGCCGTCGGCGTCTCGCTCGCCGTCCCCGAGGCCGGTGGGCTTCCGGTGGCCGCGGCGGCGCTCGGGGGGTTCTTCCCGGACTTCGACCTCACCGGCGATCACCGCAAGACGCTGCACTTCCCGGTGTACTACACCGTCGCGGCCGTCGTCGCGGCCGCCGTCGCGACCGCCGTCACGACGACGGCGACGCTCGCAGTCGCGCTGTTTCTCGCCGCCGCCGCGCTCCACTCCGTGATGGACGCCGCCGGTGGAGGGCTTGAACCGCGCCCCTGGCTCGGTCGGTCGGACCGGGCGGTGTACGACCACGCCCGGCGGCGCTGGATCGCCCCACGGCGGTGGATCCGGTACGACGGCGCGCCCGAGGACCTGCTCCTCTGTGTCGCGCTCGCCGTGCCCGGCCTCGCGGTGCTCGACGGTCAGGGCCAACTCGCGATCGCCGCGGCGCTCGCGATCTCGACGCTGTACACGCTCGCCCGCAAGCCGCTCGTCGCGGTCGCCGATCGGGTCGTCCCGCGGATCCCACAGGACGTGTTCGACCGGCTCCCGGTCCGCGTCGTCTCGTTCGTCGCCGCCTACCGCTGATCATCGCTCGTTCTGCCGTCACCCGCAGACCCTCACTCGTTCTGGCGTCACCCGCCGACCGTGCCAACGTTTATCGCTCGCCCGTCCGACTCCCTGGCCATGCCTCCGGGGGGCGGCACAGACGGCATCGTGCGACTCGGCGAGGAGCTTCCCACGCGTGTCGGCGACTGTCGGGTCCGTCTCCGGACGCTGCCGCCCGACCACGCCCGGACGGGGACGTGGTTCGTGGAGTTCGTCGCCGGTGGCGCACGGACGACGCTCGTCCTCTCGGACGGGAGTGACCGCACGGAGGGTGATCCGGCGTCGGACGCCAGACGGGCGGCCGTCGCCCTTGACGGGAGCTATCTGTACGGGGTCGTGACCGACGGGACGGTGCGAGTCAGGCGAATCGAGTGTCGGTCCGACCCCGGCCGCGATCGGGCCGTCTGTACGGCCGTCCCGGTCGGTCGACTCCGGAGCGTCCTCGCGCTCGTCGCCTGGCGCGTCCGGACCGACACGGCCGTCTGCGACGCGGCGTTCGACGCACTCCGCCGGGCCGTCGAGCCGCTCGCGCGGGCTCGGCTGGACCACCGCCTCGAGGATCCGGCGTTCGCCGACCGGCTCCGCGACTCGCTGCGGGCCGCCGGGCCCGCTCCCGACGAGGTCGCGCTCGGCGCGGACGAACGGGCGGCGCTCGCGTCGCAGGCGAGTTGCCTGTTCGTCGACGCGCTCGTCGCGGGCCGCGACGGGCAGCCGACGGTCGCCGACGGCGTCACGGGGGAACGGTCCCGCTCGGCCTGGTCGGCGCTCGCGGCCCGGGTTCGTCACCGCGTCGACGACCCGCTGTTCGATCCGGCGGAGACACCGCTGGCCGACGCCGCGCTCCGCCCGCCGCCGTCGGCCCCCGAGCCGGCGTTCGCCGCGGCCGTCGACGCGGTCGAGGCGACCCTGTCCGCGCTCGACGGGTCGGCGCTCTCGCGGTCGGCGTCGACCCTCGCGCGGCTGTTCGAGCGACTCGTCCCCGTCGACCGGCGCTGGCGCTGGGGACAGGTGTACACGCCGACGGCCGTCGCACGGCTCCTCGCCGACTGGGCGGTCGGTGGCGACGTGACCGCCACAGCGCGCGTGACCGCCGCCGCCGGAGCGACCGCCGCCGACGCGAAGGCAGACAGCGGCTCGGTTGACGTGGTGCTCGACCCCGCCTGCGGGACCGGGCGGCTCCTCCGCGCCGCCGTCGAGAGCTGTCGGGACCGCGGAGAGTCGCCGCCGGCGGTGTACGGCCGTGACGTGTTCGCGCTCCCGGCCGCGCTGGCGACCCGGTCGCTCCCCGACGGCGTCACCGCCGAGATCGCCGCGGGTGACTTCTTCGACTGCGTGCCCGCGGCGGCGGACGCCGAAGACCGGAGTCGGCGAAATGGTTCGGACGGACCGACGCGGGACGCGGCGTCCGACGACCCCACGCCACCCGACCCCCTCCCGCTCGCGGACGCCGTGCTCGTGAACCCGCCGTACACCCGGCGCGAGGCGCTGGACGACGACTACGTGGCGTTCGTCCGCCGGGCGATCGCGTCCGGGGAGACCGTCGATCGGACGGCGGGGCTCGCGTCGTACTTCATCAGACACGCCGCCTCATTCCTCCGCGACGGCGGACGGATGGGGGTCGTCGTCGGGAGCTCCTGGCTCGACGCCGACTACGGTGCCGGCCTCAAATCGTTCCTCCTCGACACGTTCCGGATCCGGGGGGTCGTCGGCGCGCCCCGCCACCACCTCGTCGACACCGCCGACGTCAACGCCGTGTTGTTGCTCCTCGAACGGACGGACGACGCCCGCGAACGCGACGACGGCCTCGTCTCGTTCGTCCGACTCCGCGCTCCGCCGGCGACGTTCCTCGACGGCGACGACGTCCTCGCGACGCTCCTCGACGGGGACGCCGCCGGCGACGCGGCGGCCGGCGAGGGGGACGGATCGGCTGACAGCCACGGCATCCCGGACGCCGAGGTCGTCCGCAGACGGCAGTCGACGCTCCGGCAGGCGGCCGCGGGCGACGGCCGAGCGCGGGCGTGTGGGGGTGAGACCGGACAGTGGGGGCGGTACGTGCGCGCCCCACGGGTGTACTGGACCGTCGCCGAGCGGTGCGGCGACCGGCTCGTCGACTTCCACGACCTCGACGCGGCCGGCTGGGCGCGGCTCTCGTACGGGACGCGTTCGGGCGCGCCGGACTTCTTCTACCTTCCCAACCCGCACCACGACGTCGCCGTCGACGGCGACGCGCTCCGCGTCGTTCCGCGCGACGGGACCGGTCTCTCCGAACCTCGTCGCCTCCCACGACGGTACTGGATGCACGCGACGGACGACGCCGAACGGGGCCGCACGGACCGCCCCGACGGCTGGCGGCCGAACTACCTGTTGAAGCGCACGACGGGCGTCGACCGGCTCCGCTTCGACGTCGACGATCTCGACCTCGGTACGCAACTGCGGTACGTGCTGCGGTTCCCCGAGGCGCGCGACGACCTGGACCCGGCGGCGCGGGCGTACGTCGAGTGGGGAGAGCGACACGACGTGACCGACTGTCCTCACTGCCGACGCGCGAAGTCGTTCCCCGCCTACTGCTCCGGCAAGCGGTGGTACGACATCACGGGACAGCTCACCCGGGGATCGCTGCTGCCGAACAAGGACGTCCACGCGACGCACGCTTACTGGGCCCCGTCGACGCCGCTGTGGGTCCACCAGTCGCTGTACGGCATCGACGCCGCGGATCCGCCCCTTCTGGCGGCGCTCGTGAACTCGACGCTCGGCCTGTTCCTGCTCGAACTCGCCGGGCGCGTCAGCCTCGGTGAAGGGGCGCTCGACCTGATGACCGGCGACCACCGCTCCGTCCCCGTCCCCGACCCTCGGACGGTCGACGTGGCCGCGAGAGACCGCCTCGTGGGCCGGTTCGAGACGGTCGCGTCGCGGCCGATCGGGTCGGTGTTCGAAGAGTGCGGCGCGCGGCGACGGGCTCACGTGTCGCTCGACGGCGTCCGAGCTGACAGGCGGGCCCTCGACGAGGCCGTGATGGGCGACCTGCTCGGGCTGTCAGCGGCGGTGCAGGCGGAGGTGTACCGGGGGCTCGTCGGGCTGGTCGACGACCGGCTGACGAAGGCGGCGCGCGGGCGGTGAGTCGGCTGTTTGGCCGACTCACCGCCCGCGGATTCGCCTGCTAGAGGAAGTCGCCGGGATCGATGCTCGGACCGTCGCCGCCGTCGCCTTGATCACTGCTCCCGGTTGCGGCCCGGAACACCGCGGGGTCGCGGGTCTGGATCCACACGCGGCCTCGCCCGGAGAACTTCGAGACGATGCCCTCGCCACCGAGCATCGTCGACTTGATGCTCCCGTCCTGTTCGCGGGAGACCGAGAGGCCGTCGGTCCACGCGATCAGGTGGTCGGTGTCGACGATCGTCGCGTCGTCGGGGGTGACCTCGGTTTCGATGATGGAGCCGTACGCCGAGAGGAACGCCCGCCCCGAGAGTTCGAGGACGCGAAGGCTCCCCGAGGAGAAGAAGCCCCCGGCGTCGTTGAACGCGCTGGACCGCTCGACGGTCGACTCCCAGGCGAGGGTCGACCCCGAGTTGACCTTTATCGGACCGTCCTGCCCCACGTCGACGCCGAACACGTCGCCGGGATGGTCGGGGGCCAGTGTGAGTTCTGCCCCGTCGGTCTCGGCCTCGAAGGCGTTCTCCACCAGGTCCTTGCTCGAACTCACCGCCGACTTGATCATCCCGCCGATCCCGTCCCCGCCGCCGACCTCGGCGTCGGCGCGGACGCTCTCGCTCCGACTGATCATCGCTCCGGTCTCCGCCATGAGTCGGTCTCCCCGGTCCATCGTCGTCCGGAGCACCGCGTAGCTCGGGCCGTTCTCGATATTGTAGTCCATAGTATGATTTCGAATACCTGACTTTTTGTAAATACTTACCGGATACATCTCTGCCGAGGAGGTCGCTCAGCGGAACGCTGGGGGTGCGCGACGGGGATCAGCGCCCGACACCGTCTCGCGAGAGGCGCATGGACTGAACGAAGTGAAGGACATGCGCCGTCCGGGAATTGAACCACGGTCGCTCACTCCGTTCGCTCTCTGATTCAATTCCCGAGAGTGCATCCGCCCGTCACGTCCGTTCCTCGCAGGATGCGCCGTCCGGGAATTGAACCCGGGCTATTGGCTTGGGAAGCCAATGTCCTACCACTGGACCAACGGCGCGTGGTGGAGCATGAGTCACTATCAGACCGCCGTACTTGAAAATAGCGCTTCGGCCGACCGGCGGGCTCGGACGCGGAACTGAGCGCACGTCCATCGCGCGATCGTGAGACGTGGATATTAGTCGCTCCCGCCGGTATCGACGAACGATGAGTCAGGACACGTCCGTTCTCCGCGACACCGCACCGCTCGACCTCCGACTCTCCGAAGCGGAACTCGACGCGACGCGCGAGCACGTCGTCGACTTCGTCCGCGGCGTTGTCGACGACGCCGAGGCCGACGGCGCGGTCATCGGACTCTCGGGCGGGATCGACTCGACGACGACGGCCGCGGTCGCGGTCGAGGCGCTCGGTTCTGACGGCGTTCACGGCCTCGTGATGCCGAGCGAGGTGAACACCGACGAGAACATGAGCGACGCCGAGCGCGTCGCCGAACGCCTGGGGATCGAGTACGACGTCGTCGACATCAACCCGATCGCCGACGCGGTGTTCGACGCCTACCCCGACGCGACCGAAAGCCGGATGGCGGCCGGCAACGTCCGCGTTCGGCTCCGGGGGGTGCTCAACTACTTCGTCGCCAACCACGAGAACCGGGTCGTCCTCGGGACCGGAAACCGAAGCGAGGCGCTGACGGGCTACTTCACCAAGTACGGTGATCAGGCGGTCGACTGCAACCCGATCGGCAACCTCTACAAACAGCAGGTCCGCCAGCTCGCCGCCGCGCTCGGCCTTCCGCACGACTTGGTGATGAAGACACCCTCCGCGGAGATGTGGCTCGGCCAGACTGACGAGGAGGAGATGGGCCTCGACTACGACACGCTCGACGCGATCCTCGCGCTCCACGTCGACGGCCCGCTGTCGAAGATGGCGACCGTCCGCGAGCTCGGCGTCGAGCCCGCGCAGGTGGAGCGGGTCGTCGACCTCTACGAACAGAGCGCGCACAAACGACGCATGCCGCCGGCCCCCGAGCCGCTGTTCCGATGAGTTCGCGTCGGGTTCAGGCGGCCGTGACGACGATGCGGACGTGGTCGCCCTGTGACCCCGCCGCCGCGGCGTCCTGTGCACCCTGGAGGACGTACGTCGAGGGGTCGACGGGCTGACCGTCGACCGTCACCGAGACGGCGTACTCGGAGTCGCCGTCGCGGTAGGTCGTCCCGTCGAACGTGACGGACGTTTCGGTGACCTCGATCCCGAGCGAGGCCATCGCCCACTCCAGCGTGACGCCCTGTGCGTGCCCGTGCCACACCTGTCCGTCGCCACCTTCGAAGTGGAAGGCGTTCGCCTGGAGCTGGTACTCCTCGCGCGAGAAGTCGACGCGGTCGCCGAGGACGACCATCTCCATCGTGCCGTGGGAGTGGGCCGCTCCGACGTTCGACGGCGTCCGGGCCGCGTCGCCCCCCGTGTCGGGCGACGACCCGCCGAGAAAGAACGTGACCACGACGACGATGCCGACGACGGCGACCGCGAGCCCCCCGAGCAGGAGCGCCGTGTTCGAGCCGCCGTCGTCCCCGTCGCCGCCGAGTTGGGCGAGCCGGCGTTCGTCGACCGAGCCGAACTCTGCCGGGTGGTCGTCGCGAAGATGTTCGAGCGAAGCGACCTCCGTGTCGAACGATTCCGCACAGTGAGGACAGTCGCGCATGCCGGCCGTCAGGAGGCCGAGAATAAAGAGCTACGCGTCGTCGCGACCGCCGTCGCCGGCGCTCTCCGAGTCCGCCGCGCGGGAGGCCGCGATGTCGTCGACGTGTGCCCGGTGGAGGTCGCCGAACGCCGCCGCCTCGGCGCGCTCTTGGCTCTCGCGGTCGTCCCGGGAGCGCACGCGTTCCTTGACGACGGCGAGTGCGTCCGGCGCGCCCGCGGCGAGGTCGGCGGCGATCCGCCGCGGGTCGTCGACGACGCGGGAGACGAGCCCCATCCGGAGGGCCTCGTCGGCGTCGACGACGCGGCCCGAAAGCGCGAAGTCGAGCGCCTCGCCCTCGCCGACGACACGCGGGAGGCGGACCGTCCCGCCCCAGGCACCGAACAGACCGAACCGAACGCCGGGTTCGGCGAACGTGGCGTCGGGCGTGGCGATCCGAAGGTCGCAGGCGAGCGCGAGTTCGACACCGCCACCCCGGGCCGCGCCGTCGACGCCCGCGACGACGACCGACTCGCTCGCTTCGAGCGCGCGTGCGACGCGCTGGCCGTGGCGGGCGAACGCCGCCGGGTCGTCGAGCGTCGAGACGGCGTCGAGATCCGCGCCCGCACAGAAACCCGGCCCGGCCCCGTGGAGGTAGACGACCGGCACGTCGGCGTCGACGACGGCCGCCTCCAGCGCGTCGAGATCGGACGGGCGAAGGGCGTTGCGGCGCTCCGGCCGCGAGAGCGTGACGGTTCGGACGGCGTCGTCTTCGGTGGTTTCGATCATGCCGTCCGATGTCAAGCGCTTTCCAAAGGTCTTTGGCTCTCCCGTCGCTACCCTCGGTTAATGGACGATGCCGCGCGGGTTCGCGATGCCGCGCGCGAGGCACTGGCCGACATCGAACCGCCACGTCTCCGCGATGCACTCCACGACAGACTGGACGACGCTTCGATGGCACCGGCCGTGTTCTCGCTCCTCTGCGCCCGAGCGCTCGGCCCGGCGGTGAACGTCGACGCGATCGCGGAGCGAGCCGCCGGCGTCCAGCTCATCTACGAGGGGCTCCGGCTGACGCGGACGTTGGCGCACGACGAACCGTGGACCACCGCCGCGGGCGACAGCGACATCGCGGCCGACCTCGAGATGCTCGCCGCGTCCGTTCTCGTCTCGCGTGGCTTCTACGTCCTCGCCCGGACGGACGCCGCCGACCACGCCGTCGAGACGGTCCGCACGTTCGGCCGCGACCAGACGCTCCGCCGCGAAGCGGGGGCCGACGCCGCCGCGCTCGACCGCAACCTCGAAGCGTCGGTGTTCGTCCTCGCGACGATCGCCGGGGCGACCGCGGTCGACGTCGACCCGCCCACGGCGCTCGTCGAGTACGCGGCCACGCTCGCACACGACGGGGGCGAACTCCCCCCGGCCACCGTCGCGCTCGCGGAGACGACCCCGGAGAGGCTCGCCGCGCTCGCGCACTCGACCGACGGAGACGGCGACCGCGTCCCGCCCTCGGCGACCGACACGTAGGATGCGAGACTGACGCAGGGCGCCGCCGTATCGAAACGCCTAAAGACGAATCCGGCCTACGCGAAAACGCGCCTGGGTAGCTTAGCGGTAAAGCGCGTCCTTGGTAAGGACGAGAGCCCGGGTTCAAATCCCGGCCTAGGCTTGAAGCTCTTCGGTCCCGCCGACCGGGCACGGATTCTTCGACTCGTCCTCGAACTCACCAGTCAGGTCGCGACCGGCGGTCGGGGACCGACAGTTCTTAGACACGCCTTCTCCTTCACCGGGGTGTGGTGGGATGGCGGAGTGGACTATCGCGCCTGCCTTGAAAGCAGGTGGCCCTACGGCCTCCTGGGTTCAAATCCCAGTCCCACCGCGTTCTGTCGCGAATCAGCGGCGCGGAGCTCCGTCTCCGCGCACTCGTGAGCGACTGTCGTGAAGACGACTGGAGTTGAACCCTGTCGGTCGCAGCGCCCGAGCGGAGCGGGGGCGACCGTCGGACTCCGGTTCGAACCCCAGTCGTACCGCGTTCTCCGGTGACCGGTACGCTCACCCGGTTTCGTCGGGACGCTCGTCGGCCGTCCGCTCGTGGACCGTCACGGCCAGCGAGCGCGCGGTCGCCACCCGTTCCACGGCGGCTTCGTTGTCGAGGCCGTCGGCGTTCTCTAGGAGCCGATGGACGTGTCCGACCCGTTCGTGGACCACCGGGCGGTCGAGGTCGCCGCGAGCGAGGTCCTCGGCGACGGCGTGCGCCTCGCCGAGCCAGACGCTCGCCGAGGGGGCGACGGGGAGTTCCTCGGTCGCGCGAAGCTCCGACGCGAGCGCCGCGAGGAGGTCGTCGAGCGAGCGGTCGTCCGCCGGGTCGTCGGTCGGTCGATCGGAGCCACTCATCGTCGGCCGTAGACACCGGACCGATAGGTAGCTGTCGGTGGGCCCCCACGCGGGACACCCCGACCGAGCAACTCGCTCAGCCGTCGGCGGACTGGTCGCTCTGTGTCCGGCACTGACGCGGAGCCTGTTCGTACCAGACCCCGAGTGAACCCTGGTCGTTGACTCGGGCCTCGACGCCGTAGCAGTCCCCCTCGCGGCCCGCGAGGTCGAACACCTTCCACGTGTTCCGGTCGTCGATCCGGACCCGGACGACGAACTCGGCCTGCTCGTCGGCCCAGGTCCGATCCAGCGGCTGGGTCGTGATCTCCCCGTCCCGCGCGGCGAGGTCGTGCGACGACCAGTGGACGAGGTCTCCGTCGCGCTCGACGATCACGTGGACGGTGTGTGCTTCGGCGTGCCAGTTCGCCACCCGGACGTACGCGAGCCGCGACGTGGACGACCCAGCGGCGGAGCCACAGCCCGCGAGTGCTCCCACCCCAAGGACGCTCACCCCGGCGAGGAGTCGGCGGCGGCTCACTCGCTCGTTCATACGTCTCTCTCCGCCCAGTCGAAGATAAGTCTACGTCAGACAAATTCTGTTCCGTTGTAACGTCTCCCCGGCGGTCACGACCACAGCGACGGCGGACGAGGCGATCGCTCCCACTGGGCGGCCTACGCGACGGTGAAGCCCTCGGCCGTGAGCGCCGACTCGACGGCGGTGAACAGCCGCTGTCGGAGCTCGTCGTCGAGCGCGCCGACGGGGGCGTCCTCCTTCCACGGGGTCACGTCGCGGTCGGTCCCGTCCTCGACGTACCGGTAGCGGAGGCCGTACCTCTGACCGTTGTTCCCGTAGGCGACGACCGTCACGTACGGCCGGCCGCGGTAGATCACACCGGTGTCGTCGGCGTCGGGGTCGTACGCGTCCCAGCTCCCGACGGCGTGAACCGCGACCCGCGCGAACTCCGAGAGGTTCGTCGCGTAGTTGCCGACGACGAGCCCGCGTTCGACCCGGTCGCGGTCGAACTCGCGCCGGTCACCGCTCTTGGTGTGCTCGCCGACGACCCGGGTCGGGGTGATCTCCGTCACCCGCCACTCGGCGATGCGGGGCGAGGAGACGTCGGCGTCGGCGTCCTTGAGGTGGTCGCCGACGTGGACGCCGAAGTAGACGGGTTGGCCGGCCCGCCACTCGACGTACACCTCGTCGGGACGACGGTGGACGAGCGCCTCCTGGCCCTGGATGGTCTGTCGCTCGATGCTGAACCCGTCGTCCCCGAGCGGCCGCCGTCGGCCGTCTCCCGGCGCATCGCTCGTCGTCGGTGCCATGGGACAGACACGCTCGCTGACGGCTTAACATTTCGCGCGAACGGCACGCACAAACGGCCGCTCGCGGCCCGCTCGCGGCCGGATCAGTCGGTTCGGTGTGCCGCGATGCGGTCGCGGAGCCGGCCGGTCGCGTCGGCGTCGAACCACAGCCGACGCCGCCACCACGGTCCCTTGCCCGAGTCGTTCGACAGCGCCGTCACGAGCTCGTTCGGGGTGGTTCCGCCCGCGGGCGCGGAGAGGGGGACCGCGCGGTCGTACAGCGCCGAGCGCCCGTCGCCGGCGACGAGCACCTTCGCGTCGAACGGATCGCGGCGGACGTGCGCGTTGGTCGCGAAGCGGTCGCGTTCCGCCGGCGGGAGCGACGCGTACTCGTCGCCGGTCACGGCGCGTTCGACCCGAAACTCGCCGATGAGGTACGCACCCCAGTCGGGGACGACCCACTCCGCGGCCGCGGCCGGGTCACCGTGCAGGGAGAGCGTCGCGTAGAACAGCAGAATGTCGCCGGGTTCGAGCCGCGACAGCGGCCCGGCTTTCACCCCGTGTTCGTCGCCGTACGTGTACGTCGAACAGAACGGGTAGCCGGCGAACGACGGGTCGAGGTGGACCGGCAGATCGAAGAACCGGTCGGGGAGGTCGAACCGCAGGTGAGGATCGAGGTCGGCGTACGTCGGCACCGCCTCGGTCGTCGGCTGTCGCTCCGGGATCGGAACGTACTCGAAGCGGCCGTCGGGGTAGATCGGGCCGCGGACGCCCGGGAGGTTCGTGTTCGCGCCGACGTTGATCGCGATGGCCCGCGGGCTCCGGCTCACAGCTCGCGCGCGCAGTTCCAACAGAGCGTGAACGTCTCGTCGGACTCGTTTTCGACGCCGCAGTGCCGACACCGGCGGCTTCCGGCGCTCGTTCGGGCCGGCTCGGTCGCGGCGTGTTGGTCACTCCGCGGCCACGCGTCCAAGGACCGGGGCGGGACCGCTCCCCCGTCGGCGTCCTCACCCGTCCGCGACGGCCCGTTCGATTGCGACGGGTTCGAGCCGGAGGAGCCGCTGGACCAGGAGGAGTCGCGGTCGTTCTCGCCGAACGGCGTGCCGACGCGTCGCGTCACCGACCCCCCGTTGTTGAGGAGGTAGCGGTAGACGAGCAACTGCAGGAGCGTCAGTCCGACCGCGTACACGACGATCCACCCCCAGACGTCCATCACCGTGTGGTATGGTGTCAGTACACTTGATTCTTCGGACGGACGGCCGAGAGTGTCGAGCGGAGCGACAGCTACCCGGCGTGTGACAGTGTTTCGACCGGTTCCCCACCGGTCCGTTCAGTCCGATCCCGACGACGGTGAGCCGCGGTCGCGTCCGAACTCGTCGAAGACGTCGAGGCTGTCGGGCAGGTCGTACTCGATCTGCCGTTCCGTCTTACGGTTCTCCCCGCCCGCGTCGAGCGGATCGGCGACGTCCTCCCAGCCGGGTTTGATCTTCACGCTTTTCGCGGGCGAACCGACCGCGATGTGGTGGTCGGGGACGTCGCCGCGGACGATGGCCTTCGCGCCGACGATGGCGTTCTTGCCCACGCGAGCGCCCGCCGTGACCATCGAGTCGTAAGTGACGCGGGCGTCGTCGTCGACGATCGTGTGGTAGTTCTCCACCTGGGTCTGGTCGACCACGTCGTGGTCGTGGCTGTACACGTGGGCGCTGTCGGAGATCGAGACGCGGTCGCCGATCGTGAGCTTCCCGCGGTCGTCGAGGTGGACGTCGTCGTGGATGACCGTGTTGTCCCCGACCGTGATGTTGTGGCCGTAAGTGAACGTGATGTCTTTGAAGAAGCGGCAGTCCTCGCCCACGTCCTCGAAGAGGTGTTCGGCGAGCATCTGCCGGAACCGCAGGGCGAACGCGACGTTGTCGGCCATCGGCGTCGCGTCGAACTGTCGCCAGAGCCACTGGAGGTACTTCGACCGCTTGAACGCCTTCTCGTCCTTCTCGGCGTAGTACTCGGATTCGAGCGTCGCGTTGCACGGATCGTACCCCTGCAGGCGGACGCGCTCGGCCGCCGAGATCGACTCCCCCGACTGCCACCGCTCGTACGCCTCGCGGTCGCCGAACAGGTCGATGAGGACGTCTTTGACGACCTCACACGTTTCCTCGTCCGATGAGAGTCGCTCGTCGACCTCGGCGATGAACGCTCTGACCCCCTCCTCGGCGATGGGGGGAAGAGACACGTGGCGCTTTGTCATCGTCGTTCGTTTGCTGCCATCGCTCAAATGGATTTGGATGTGCGAACCACCCGTCAAAGCGTCCGTCGTCGTGGCTCACGACCGAAGTAGTGGTCTATTTTTATGGGCGTCGTCGACGCAGTCACAATGAGCGATCCGTCACGCGACACGGCCGCCTGGACGCGCGACCACGCCGCCGGACTCTCCCGCACCGATCGAAACACTGCACCGATCATCTACCCGCCGGATCGACGGACCGACCCCGACAACCACCTCTGGGACACGTGGCTGCTCCGAACCCCGGCGGGCGAGATCGCCGACGTGGACGGCTACCGCGTCGTCGTCGCGCTCACCGCCTCGAACGACCTCCTTCCCGGCAAGCGCCACGACGTCGCGACGCACCGCTTTTACTACTCGACCGACGGACGGAACTGGACCCCGGGGGGGTGCGTCTTCGGCGATTCCGTCCCCCTCGGCTCCCGACAGTGGGCGGGTTCGGCGATCTACGACCCCGAAACCGGTGACGTCTCGCTGTACTACACCGCCGCCGGGCACCGCGGCGAGGACGCGCTCTCGTACACGCAACGCCTCGCGGTCGCCCACGGGGGCTCCGCCCGCACCACCGCCGACGGCGTCCGGTTCGAGGGGCCGTGGACGCACAAGACGCTCGCCCGTCCCGACGGCGAGTGGTACGAGCGCGAGGAGCAGTCCCGGGGGATGATCTACACGTTCCGCGACCCGTGGTACTTCGAGGACCCCGAGACCGACGAGGCGTATCTGCTGTTCGAGGGGAACACGCCCATCCCCGAGGGCTCGAAAGCGTGCGGCGGCGACCCCGAACAGCAGGCGTTCAACGGCTCGGTCGGGATCGCACGGGCCTCGAAGACCGACCCGACGGCCTGCGAACTCCTGCCGCCGCTCGTCGACGCCGTCTGCGTCAACCAGGAACTCGAACGGCCCCACGTCGTCTACCGCGACGGCACGTACTACCTGTTCGTCGCTAGCCATCGACACACGTTCGCGCCGGGGATCGACGGCTACGACGCCCTCTACGGCTTCGCCGCCGACGCGCTGTTCGGCCCGTACGAACCGCTGAACGGCTCGGGACTCGTCCTCACGAACCCCGCGAACGCGCCGTTCCAGGCGTACTCGTGGCTCGCGTACGGCCACTGCGAGGAGATCCTCGTCACCTCCTTTCTCAACTACCTCGACTACGACCGCCCCAGCCTCGACGACGTGGCGTATCTGCCCGAGGACGAGCAGTTCCGCCGGTTCGGCGGGACGCTCGCGCCGACGGTTCGGCTGGGCGTCGACGGACTCGACACCCGGGTTCGTGGGACGCTCGACCACGGCCACCTCCCGACCGCCGAGGAGGCCCTCCCCGAGACCGAGGACGAGCGGATCGCGCGGCTTCGCGGCGCTGACGGCGACGAGGAGCGCCCCGGCTACGGCGCTCGGTAACGGCCTCGACAGGAGTGGTCGTCGTCCGTGTGAGCGGCCGTCGGCGTCCGTGTCGGTGACGTAGGTACGCCGCCGATCGTGTTCGCACCTAGAACGCGCCGCCCAGTTCCCACGCCTCGCCGTCGACCGTCACCGCCCCGTCACGGGCGAGGAGGGAGACGCCGTCGGCGTCGGCGCGCGTTGGGTAGACGCGCGAGGTCAGACAGCGCGACCCGTTCGCGAACAGTTCGAGCACCGAGCCGTCGACGAACACCCGGAGCGACAGGTCGCGGTCCGCCGACTCGGTCGCCTCGTGTTCCGCTCGACCGCCGTCGGCGACCGACGCCCGTCCGCCGGCGACCTTCCCCGTCCCGCCGAGCGGCAGGCGCTGGTCGCCCTCCTCGGCGGCGTGGCCGTGACTGCTCCCCGACCGGTCGACCACCACCTCGTCGCCGGCCCACCGGACGACGGTTCGTTCGGTGCGCGCCGGCGACTCGAACAGCACGAGCTCGAACGTCGCGTCGGCCTCCCTGCTGACCGTCAGGTCGAGCTCGTACGCGTTGCCCGACAGCGGAAGCGCCCGCCGCTCGCCGGCCGCGAGGTCGACCGACGCCGGGACGCCCTCGGTTCGGAGCGCCGCCAACTCGGCTGCCGGTCGCTGTCGGAGCCGGCCCTCGTCGTCGAGGTCGACCACGCGGGGGAGGCTCATGACGCCGGACCAGCCGGCGTGCCACTGCGCCTCGACGCCGCGGGCCTCGGGCAGCCACGCCCACAGCAGCCGCCGACCGTCGGCGTCGGTCATCGTCTGTGGGGCGTAGAAGTCGCCGTGGTCGAGGAGACCGTGCTCCTCGACGAGAAAGCCCGGACTCGTCAGATCCGCGGAGCCGAGGAAGTACTGCACGTCCGCGTAGTTCGAGACGTGCAGGAGCTGTTTCGCGCCGAAGTCGAGCAGTTCGGGGCACTCCCAGACGGGGCCGGCACCCTCCCAGTCGCCCGTCAGCAGCGGGCCGACGTACTCCCACTCGTCGAGGCGCGCCCCCCGGTAGAGCAGGGCGGTGCCGCCGACGTCGGCCACGCCCGAGCCGATGAGGTGGTACCACGTCCCTCCCTCGCGCCAGACGCAGTGGTCGCGGAACTCCGCCTCCCAGTGGTCGGTCGCGAGGATCTCCAGGTCGTTCGGCGCGGCCTCGATGATCGGGTTGTCAGCGTGTTTGTGCCAGGTAGAGAGGTCGTCGCGCTCGGCCGTCGCGAGACACGGGAGCTGTCGGCGACCCCGGCCGCCCGTGTACAGAAGCCGCATCGTCCCGTCGTCGTCGACGGCACAGCCGGACCAGCAGCCGTCGCGGTCCGGCCCGTCGGGATCGGGCGTGAGCGCGACCGGTTCGTCCTGCCAGTGGACGAGGTCCTCGCTCGTCGCGTGGCCCCAGTGGATCGTTCCGTGGGCGGGGCCCGCGGGGTTGTACTGGTAGAACAGGTGGTAGACCCCGTCGTGGTGGACGAGGCCGTTCGGGTCGTTCAGCCAGTTCGCGGGGGGGCAGACGTGGTAGCGTGGTCGGTGGTGGTCGTCGTCGAGCGACCGGCGGAGTCGGTCGAACCCCTCGCGCGTGTCGGGCCGGTCGGTGAACGTCGGCGCGCGGTCCCCGCCGAGCGTGACGAGGAGGTTGCCGACGAACCGCTCCTGGTTCGCGGCGCACTCGAAGTCGCGGGCGTGGGCGAACGAGAGGCCGACGCCCGCGCCGATCACCCGACCGGCGCCGACGTGCCACTCGACGAGCGGCTTCCGGTCGACGAGGTAGTCGTCGCCGCGGAGGCCGGCTGCGAGGACGACGCCGTCGGCGGGGACGAGGCGCTCGTACCGGGCGAACGCCGTGTCGGCGTCCGCCGCGCGGGTGTGGACAGGGAGGTCGTCGAACGTCTCGAACGCGGGGTGGTCGCGGTGGACGGCCTTCGCGAGATAGCCGACCCGAGCCGGCGCTGTCTCGTGGCCGGTCGCGTCGGGGGCGACGGGGTCGATCCCCAGATCGGCGACGGCCGACAGCGCGTGGAGCGTCAGGAGCAGGCCGCCGCCGCGCTCGAGATAGTCGTCGAACGGGGCGGCACAGGCGTCGAGGACACCCGGGGCGTCCTCCCAGTCGAGGGGGCGGTCGCGGTGCCACCAGCAGACGTCGTACGCGGCGAGGTCGACGTCGCCGGCGGCGACGGCCGCGAGGTCGACGCGGCCGACGGCACCGCCGGTCGCCTCGAGGGAGTCGTACGCTGCCGTCTGCTCCGGCGTTCGCTCCCCGAGCGCGAGGGTCGCGACGCGGAGCCCGGACAGGTTCATAGCGCCGTCTCCGTGGGGTGGGTGAAAAAACGCTTGCTTCGGCGCTAGATTCGTCGACGCTTCCGCCCGGCCCACGGCCGGAGACGAGGGGTTACCCGGAAAAAAACTGCACCACCAGTCCGACGGCCCACAGCGACGCGGCACCGACGAGCAGGTACGCTTTCGGGCCGTACTCGGTGACGGTCGGGCTCGTCTCGTACCGGAGGAGGCCGTACAGGCTACCGACGAGGAGGACGATCCCGCCCACGAACCGGAGCACGGCCACGGCGGTGAGCCGTGGACGGTCGGCGATGCCGACCTGGAGCAGCGTCAGGAGGGCGACGACGAGGAGAGACAGGGCGACCGCACGGGAGGGATGCATCGGTCGGGCTGGTCCTCGCTCGGCGGGGGGATATAGCTTGCCCCACACGTCGTGCGTTCGGACCCGCGACCCGCGGCGTCGACGGCGTTCACCTCCGAGCCGGCGACACGCCCGACGAATCCGTTGTACACTCCCACACGGCCGGAACCCACGCACTGAGAGACAGCGGACGGTATAAGTCGCCGGAACCCCCAGGGCCGAGTATGAAGCACCGCGAACTCGGTGACTCCGGCGTCGAGGTCTCCGAAGTCGGCTTCGGCGCGTGGGTCGTCGGTACGGACTGGTGGGGCGACCGCACGGAGGAGCAGGCGATCGATCTGGTCCACCACGCCCTCGACTGCGGCATCACCTACATCGACACCGGCGACGTTTACGGCCACGGCGACTCCGAGAAACTCATCGGACGCGCGCTGGACGGCAGACGTGACGAGGTCACGCTGTCGACGAAGATCGGCTACGACTTCTACAACAACCCCCAGGCGGGCCACGGCGAACTCCCCAAGGAGATCACGCCCGAGTGGATCCGAACCGCAGTCGAGCGGTCGCTCGACCGGCTGGGGACGGACCACATCGAGTTCCTCCAGTTGCACAACGCGAACGTCGACGAGGTGACGCCCGACGTCGTCGAAGCCTTAGAAGAACTCCGCGAGGAGGGGACAGTCGACGCCCTGGGCTGGGCGCTCGGCCCTTCGATCGGCTGGCTCGCCGAGGGCGACCGGGCGGTCGAACTCGACTTCGACGCGGTCCAGACCGTCTTCAACGTCTTCGAGCAGACCCCCGGCCGGCACTTCGTCGAGACGATCCGCGCGACCGATGCCGACACCTCGGTCGTCGCGCGCGTCCCGCACTCCTCGGGCCTCCTGAACGAGCAGGTGACGCCCGACACCGAGTTAGGAAAGGGCGACCACCGGGCACACCGCCCCTCCGAGTGGTACGAGACGGGCTGGGAGAAGCTCGAACGCCTCCGGTTCCTCGAACGAGGGGGTGAGCGGACGATGGCGCAGGCGTCGATCCAGTGGCTCCTCTCACACGACGAGGTCGCCGCGGTGACCCCGACGTTCCGGACGAAAGCGGACGTGACCGCGTGGGCCGACGCGCCCGAGACGCCGCCGCTCTCCGACGAGGAGGTCCGCCGGGTGGAGGAACTGTCCCAGGAGAACTTCGGCGTCGACCGCTTCGACGGGATGGACTCGCTCCGCTCGTCCGTGGGCGGAGCCGACCTCGAGGGCGTCGACAAGCAGGCGGCGGGTGACTGACGATGTCGAAAGCGAAACTGCTGAAGCTCACGCTTGCCGTCCACGCCGTGCTGGCGGCCGTCGTGGCCGTCGACGCGCGCCGCCACGGCCGCTGCGTCGGCAAGTGGGTGGCCGTCACGCTCCTGACCGGTCTCGTGGGCGTCGCCGCGTACGTCCTCTCGGGGGGTGACGACGACGTCCCGCTGGACGAACTCGTCGATCAGGTCGAGCTAGAGTAGGAACTCGAACCGCGCCCCGCCCTCGCGTCCCTCCGTCAGCCGAACGTCCCAGCCGTGGGCGTCGGCGACCGCGCTGACGATGGCGAGCCCGAACCCGGTGCCGTCGGCGTCGGTCGAGTAGCCGTGTTCGAAGACCGTCTCGCGCTCGTCCTCGGGGATCCCGGGGCCGTCGTCCTCGACGAAGAACCCGCGGCGGTCGACGTCGTCGCTCCCGCCGGCCCGGAGCGCGCCGATGCGGACCGTCGGCCCGGTGCCGTCGGCGTCGACGGTCCGCTGGCCCTCCGACGAGCCGTGTTCGACGGTGTCACCGGACTGCACGGCAGTCCGGTTGCTCGTGGAGCCGTGCTCCACGCTGTCCTCACGAGCCGGCGAGTGAGGGCTCGTGGAGCCGTGCTCCACGCTGTTCTGCAGGAGGTTCTCGAGGAGTTCGCGCAGTCGGCTCCGGTCGGCTTCGACGGTCGGTTCGTCGTCCACGACGAGTTCGCCCGGTCCGAGTCCCGCCCAGCACGTCCGCGCGAGCGCGCCGACGTCAACGGCCTCGGTGTCGCCCGCGCCGCGGCCCTGCCGGGCGAGGGTGAGCAGGTCCGCGACGAGTTCCTCCATGCGGTCGTGGCTCTCGGTCACGGCGTCGAGGTGCTCCGCGGCGGCGTCGCGGGACGGGGCGTCGCGGGCGAGTTCGAGCCGGCCCTGCGCGACGTTCAGCGGGTTGCGGAGGTCGTGGCTGACCACGGAGGCGAACTCGTCGAGCCGGCTGTTCCGCTCGCGGAGTTCGGCCTCCTGTCTGCGGAGCGTCTCCTCTCGCTCGGCCCGTTCGAGCGCGGCCTCGACGTTCGCACAGAGCACCTTCGCCAGCGAGACGTCCGTCTCGTCGAACTGGGCGGGGAGGGACGAGCCGGCGAGGAAGACGCCGCGGTCGCCGAGCGGGACGATGAGTTCGCTGCGGACCCGCGTCGTCGGATCCATCACGCCCCGCGCCTCGTTCACGCGGTCGTACACGCGGGTCTCGCCGGTCTCGAACGCCTCGAACGTGAGGCTCTCGCCGCGCTCGAACGCCGGGAGGTCACCCCGGTCGCCGAGGAACTCGCGCGTCCGGTCGCTCGCCGCGGCGGGGACGAGTGCGTCCCGGTCGGGGTCGTACAGGTGGACGCCGCAGATGTCGTGGCTCAGGACGTCCCGTGCGGTCGTGATCGCGACATCGGCCACCTCCGTCTCGGTCTCGGCGTTCATGAGGCTCCGCGTCGTCTCGTGGAGCCGCTCGAGACGCTCCTCGCGCTGGACCCGGTCGAGCGCCGCCTGGGCGTTCGTCGCCAGCAGGCCGACGACCTCGACGCTCCCCTCGAGCGTCCCGTCGGGCTCCGCCGCGGCGACCAGCAGTCCGTGGTCGCCGAGCGGGACGACGAGCAGGTCGAGCGCCGCCCAGAGGTCGTGCTCCGCGGCGGGAACGACTCGGCTCTCTCCGGCCCGGAACGCTGCCCAGACCGCCTCGGTGGCGGGCGTGATCGTGGTCGTCGACAGGTCCGCGGCGGTCTCGTCGATCATCTCCGGGGTGAGCGATCCCGCGTCGTCGGGGGTGTAGACGCCGACCAGCTCGGGATCGAGCGTCTCGGCGGCCGTCTCGACGGCGACCGCACACACCTCCGCGGTGCTCGCCGCGCGGACCAGATCGGCCGTCGCCCGTTCGAGCACCGAGACGGTGTGTGACCGTACCGGCTTGGCCGGCGGGACGAACACGACGAGGGTCGCTGGCTCGCCATCGTAGTCGATCCGGGCGAAACGGAGCGTCACGTCGAGCGGGTCGCGGTCGCGCCCGAGGAGCGTGACCCGGCGAACGGCTCTCTCGGCCCCGTCGCCGGCCCGTCCGCGGAGCGGTCCGCGGACCTCGTCGTGGTCGGCGGGCGCGATCACGTCGAGCGGGTCGCGTCCGCGGAGCTCGTCGCGGCCGACGTTCACGAGGTCGGCAACGCACGGGTTCACGTAGACGAACGCCCCGTCGCGGACGACACAGCGGCCGACGGCGTCGTCCTCGGCGAGCGTTCTGTACTCAGGGGTCGGCTCCGGGCGACAAAAATCGCCCGCCGCCTCCGTGATCTCAGGCCAAAAAGACGTGTCGTGGACGGTCGGCGAGGACGTCCCGGCCCCACTGGACCGTCTCGCGGAACTCCTCGGAGCGGAAGAAGCCCATCGCGTCCTCCTTCGAGCGCCACTGGCTGGAGATGAACATGTCGTTTTGGTCCTCGTGGTTGACCATCAGCGCGGTCTCGTGGTGGCCGTCCATCTCGTCGAGCAGCCCGCCGACGACGTCGAACTTCTCGACGAACTCCGCGCGGTACTCCGGCTTTACGGTGTAGAACATCCCCATCGTCCCGAAGCCGCTCTCCTCGCCGGCGCGGGAGACCACGCCCGGGAGCTCCGAGAGGAAGCCCGCGGCGGTCTCGGCCGCCGAGGCCGTCTCCCAGATGCTCACCACTGCGGTCCGGTCGACGGATTCGGCCTCGTACTCCGCCGTCTTGACGTGTGTGCCGTAGTGCTCGAAGCTCTCGCGCAGGCCCGCGACCTCCTCAAACAGGTCGTCGGGGGCGGCCTCCGAGTACAGCACGGTCGCGTAGACTTCCTCGCCGTGCGGTTTGCCGGCGTAGATGTTCAGGTCGTCCAGTTCGCCGCGGATCTCCTCCTCGGACGCGCCGCCGTGGTCCTCATCTCCGTCATCCTCGCCGTGGGCGTGAGCGTGGGTGTCGGCGTCGGCGTGCGCCCCCTGCTCGGCCCCGTGGGGATGGTCGCCCGCGCCGCCGTGGGCGTGGCCGGGTCCGTGTGGGTGGTCGCCCGCGGCGTCGTGTGCGTGGCCGTGGGGCTCGCCGTCCGCGTCGGCCGCGCCGGTCGGAACCGACTCACCCCGCAGGTAGGCACCGAGGTCACGCGGTGGGAACCGCCGGCCGACGTAGAACCGTCCGAACTCGCCGTAGCGCGCCGAAACCTCGTCGAACCGCATCTCGTAGACGATGTCCTTGATGTCCGTCGGGTCCGCCCCGAAGAGCGTCACGCCCCACTCGTAGTCGTCGAACCCCACCGAGGAGGAGATGATCTGCTTGATCCGGCCCGCGTACTCGCGGCCGGTGTCGCCGTGTTCTGACATCAGCTCGCGGCGCTCGTCGAACGAGAGGCTGTACCAGTTGTCGTCGCCCGTTCGGCGCTTCGACATCGGGTAGAAGGAGACGTACTCGTCGTCGGGGAGATCGGGTTTCATCTTCCCCTCGATGTACCGTCGGAGCCCCTCGTCGATCTCGTCCTCGTCGCCGGTGAAGTAGTCGTCCGAGACGTAGCCCGACACCTCCGTGACCGAGACGTACGACGTCGACTGCTCGAGATAGCCCGCAAGCGCCGTCGTCTCGAACTGTCGTTCCGCACGCGAGAGCGCGTCGAGCGACGGCCGGAGGTGTAACACGAGGAGGTCGGCCTTGTGGCCGACGACGCTGAAGACGGCGCTCGCGCCTTCCGAGGCGTCCTCGACGGCCTCGTGCGACATCAGATAGGCGACGCCCTCATCGACGGCGCGCGTCCGCTCTCGCTCCGGGGCGTCCCGCCAGGCGTCCCAGTCGACGGTTCTGAAGTCGTGGAGCACGAACCACCCTTCGTCGGTCGGTGGAGCCGCTGTCATACGCCGACGTTAGGAGGGGAGGGGTATGGGACTTGCGTGTCGCTCCCGGACGGTGAGAACGAACCCGCGACGGGCCCGGGAGCGGCGGTCACACGGCGTCTCACTCGACCTCGCTGCCCTCCCCGACCTCCTCGCACTGTCGGCCGACTGTCTCGACGCGCTGTCCGACGCGATCCCCGAGCGGTTCGACCGGTGAGGTGTCGTCCGGGGGTACCTTCATCCCGTCACCGGCTGTTCGTACGCGTGCATGCCCGCACACACCTCACTGGACGACCTCGACGCGGTTTCGGTCGACAGGTCCGACACCGATGCCTCGGTCGTCCCCGTCGGTTACGAACTCCGCCCCTCGAAGATGCGTCCGGCCGTCTGGAACCTCCCCGCCGGCGAGTCGACGCCGTACCACCGCCAGCGGGAGCAGGAGGAGCTGTACCTCGCGCTCTCCGGTCGATTCGAGGTCCGGCTCGATCACGGCGATGGAGACGAGGAGACGTTCGAGTTCGGCCCCCGCGACGTGCTCGTGGTCGAACCCGACGTCGCCCGCCAGCTGACGGCGCTCGAAGATGGCGAACTGTTCGTCGTCGGCGCGCCGAACGTCAAGGACGACGGCGTCGTCCTCGACGCCGACTCCTGAGGGGCAGCTCCGTTCTGCCCGCTCGCCCGTCAACTCCGGGCTCAGCTCAACAGCGTCGGCCCGAAGATGAGCAACACGAGCGACGCGAGCATCACGAGCCCGACGCTCGTCGTCACGGTGCGGACGAGCGCGTGCGGCCTGGAGACGGGCAACCGGGAGACGATGGCCTCGGTCCCGGTGCGGAGGATGCGACCGCCGTCGAGCGGGTAGCCCGGGATACAGTTGAACAGCCCCAGCTGGAGGTTGATCCACGCCGTCCAGAACAGCAGGTTCGCGAGGATGAACACGCCGCTCCCGAGCGCCGCCAGTGGCCCCTCGACCACGTAGAAGTTCATCACCGCGGGGGTAAAGCCCGGGAAGTTGGGGATGCCGAGGATGACCGACGCGAGCGGGAGGATGAGCGAGACGTAGACCAGTCCGAGCGGTGAGTCCACGATGTTGATCGGGGCGCTCCCGCCGTCGCCGCCGAGCAGGGTCAGGTAGGTCCCCGCGGGGTACGACTGCGCGCCGAAGTCCGTCAGGAGGAGCCCGCTCGTCCCCGGGAAGATGTTCACGCCGAGGAAGCCGTTGCCGTCGCGGGGGTTCTCCCCGAGCGTGACGGTGTACGACTCCATCGACCCGTCGCGCCAGGCGGTTATCGACACCTCACCGCCGGGGTTCGTCCCGTCGAGCGCGGCGTTGAGCTCCGAGGAGGACGTGACGCGCTCGCCGCCGAACTCGGTGATGATGAGGCTCCCGTTCGTCGGCGCACCCCCCTCGTCGAGGGGGCCATCGTCGGCCACCTGTGTGATGTACGCGCCCACCGGGACCGTGACCGTCCCGCGGGAGGTCGACAGGCGGGCGAAGGTGGTGTCCGCGGTCGCCTCGCGGAGCCCCGCACGGGTGTACACCGGCGTGCCGTTGACCGCGGTGACCGCGATGGGCTCGTCGTCGCCCGACACGGTGAAGTTCGCCGGGTTCCCGCCCACGGAGCCGACGACGACGAGGCTCCGCTCCACCGCGACCGTCCGCGGCCCGTCGCCGCTGTCGATCCGGACGTCGACGGTTCGGGCGTCCGTCGACGACAGGACCGCGTCGAGTTCGGTCTCGGAGGAGACGCTCTGGTTCGCGACGCCCAGGATCCGGTCGCCGCTCTCTATCCCCGCGGCGGCGGCCGGTGCCCCCTCGAACGTCCCCTGGACGGCCATCCCGGGGGCGACGCCGATCGCGCCGATGACGGGGCCAAAGAGGAGCGCGAAGGCGACGACGGTGATGGCGAAGTTGTTCGTGACGCCCGCGGCGAACATCCGGGTCCGGCCGCCGCGGTCGGCGGCGCGCTGGCTGTCCTCGTCGGGTTCGACGAACGCACCGACGGGGATGAGCGTGAGAAAGACAAGTCCCATCGACTCGATGTCGATGTCCTCGACGCGACAGAGGAGGCCGTGCCCGCCCTCGTGGACGACCAGCCCGACGAGCAGGCCGAAAACGATCTCCGGGGCGACCGAGAGCGGGAGGAAGTCGTTGACTCCCGGGATGACGAGGAAGTTCTGCGGCTGGTTCACCTGCGTGGGGGCGGGCGGGTTCTGGAGGATTGTGAGGGCCTGGAACACGAGGAGGGCGAACGTGCCGACCATCACGACGAGCGTAATGCCGACGCCGACGTTGCTCCACGCTCGCCAGAAGCGCTTCGGTCCGGCGAGCCAGTCGAGGAAGTCACGCCCGCGCTTCGTGTGGAGCGTGGTGAGCGGTCCCTGGACGCGGACGGAGGAGGGCAGGATGCCGCGCGACTTCAGGAAGAAGCCGATGAAAGAGTAGGCGAAGACGCCGACGAGCACCCAGATCAGCGTGTTCATCAGCGGAAGAAACGGGAGCCGCGCTCAAAGACGTTCGGATTGGAACGCGCCGAGCCGACCGACACCGGGCGGGGAAGAGACGGCTGACGCTACTCCGTGGACGCGGATTCGGACTCGGACTCCGTCGGTTCGAGTTCGATCTCGGTGAACTCCGCCTCTCGAGCGGCCCGCCGCCGCGAGCGGAGAGACAGGACCACGCCGACGGCGACCACGCCGACCAGCGCCACCACGAGCCAGCGCCGCCTCCCACCGCCGTTCCCGGTGGCGTCCGCGTTCGTCTCGGCCTCGGTCTCGGCCGACGGTCCGTCGTCCGCGTCCAGTCCACGTTTGCTGTCGAGAAGTCCCATGCTGTTATCGTGGGATGAACGTACGCAACCCTCTTGAGCGTGTCCCCTGCTCGGACGCAGTCGAAGCGATGACCGGCGGTTCGTCTCCTCTCACGAGCCCTCCGGGTGATTCCCACACCGCCGCGTCGTTCGACCGGTGGACCCACGGGCAACGACGCCAGGAGCTACGATCACTCGTCCGCGTCCGGTGTTCGCACCGCGTCCGTGTAGCCACGGAGCACGAAGTTACCGATCCAGAGCAGTGCGACGACGACCCCGACGAGAACGATCAACGCCTGAGCGATTCCTTCGACGGTACTCGCGGCGGAGACAGTGATCGCGAGGACGACCACGATTCCTGCCGTGTCACGGAGAGACCAATCCATCGCAGTCCGGCTTCTTCGCCGTCGCGTATATGCTCTGTGTGTCCGGGAGCCGCGGCGAGAGTGGACCGTCGCCCGACTCGACCGGTCGGGCCGATACGTCTCGGCGACCGTCGACTAACCCGACTCGATAAGACGCGGTCCCGAGACGGCAATCACTATGCTACTCGAAACCATACCACACTGTGGAAGAGCGAGATATCATGAGCTCGTCGCTCGAAGACGTCGAATACCTCGTCCGGTCAGAGCACCGCGTAGCGGTGCTTGACGCGCTGGCTGACGGCCCGCAGAGCCGATCGGAGCTCCGGGCGCTGACCGGCGCGTCGGCGTCCACGATCAGTCGCATGCTCCGCGAGTTCGAGGCCCGACACTGGATCGGAAAAGAGGGCCACCAGTTCGAGGCGACACCGCTGGGTGCGTTCGTCGTCGAGGGGCTGATGCGCCTGCTCGGACGGATGGAGACCGAGCAGACGCTCCGCGAGGTGATGCGGTGGTTCCCGACCGACGACGTGGAGTTCGACGTCGTTCGGTGTCTGCGTGACGCCGAGATCGTGTTCCCGACCGAGAGCGACCCGATGGCACCGGTCAGGCGTGCAGGCCAGCAACTGCGCGCCGGAACACGGCTCCGCTTCCTCACGACTCAGGTCACCGTCCAGTACTTCGACGTCGTCAGAGAGCTGGTCTCTGACGAGGGGATGCACGTCGAAGGGGTGGTGACACCCGGCGTCTACGACACGCTCGTGAGCGATCCTGCGATGGCTGCGGTGTACGATGACTTGCGCGATTCGGAGGACGTGCGGGTCCTGGTAACGGAGGGCGTCCCCCTCATATTGCAGATCGTCGACGACCGTGTGGGCGTCGGACTCGTCGACGAGGCGGCGACCCCCCGGGGGCTGATCTGTAGCGACGCCGACCGCGTCCACAGGTGGGCCGTCGACACGTTCGAGACCTACCGCGGCGAGGCGGAGCCGGTCTCCGAGCCGTAGTCACCTCGTCGTCCCGAGACGGGTTTTCCGCAGCCGACAGTCGCGTCGTCACCCGCGCCGCTCGCCACGCTCCCGGTAGGACGATGGCGTCGAACGGTGCGGGCGTCGAACGGCGGGTCACTCGCTTGCGCGTAGTGGGCCGCGTGCACCGTCTGCAGGCCGGTCACGGGTCGGGCGAATCTCACTAGGCGCTTATATACCCGTCCCGATCGAACCGGTTTGTGTCGCGGAGGGACAACGATGGCAGTAGACAACCAGAACCGGTGGAACGTCAAAGGGGAGTTCGTCGAGGCCTGCAACTGCTCGGCACCGTGTCAGTGCCTGTGGAACGAAGCCCCCGACGACGACGAGTGTACCGCAGCCCTCTTCTGGCACATCGACGAGGGCGTGTACGAGGGAGCCGACCTGAGCGATCTCACGGTGGGCGTCCTCCTCTACGATCAGGGGCTCCTCTTCGATGGGGGGTGGGATCTGGTCGTCCTCATGGACGAGCAAGCGACCGACGAACAGGCGTCGGGGCTCGAAGAGATCTTCATGGGCCGAGCCGGCGGCGTCATGGGTGCCGTCGCCGAACTCGTCGAAGACGTGACGGACACCGCAGTCGTGCCGATCTCCTACTCGAAGGAGAACGGCCACATCTCGGTCGTGGCGGGCGACGTCGTGGCGGTCGAGGCGGACGCCATCGACGGGATCGAAGAGTTACCCGGGGAGGTGTCACCCCATCCGCTCACCTCGCCATCGATGACCGCGTCGACCGGTAAGTCCACGACGGCGACCGTTTCGTTCAACGACGAGTTCTCCTGGGACGTGTCAGGCAACAACTCCTACTTCGGCGAGTTCGAGTACGGGGCGTAACCGGGTGCGCTCAGGAGGACCGTGCTTCATGCACACGAGAGACGGGTTACGAGAACGCATCGATCTCAGCCGAATCCCGTTCGTCGCGCTTGCCACGTACGTGGTCGCGCTGTTGGCGTGGGTCGCGCTCGCCGAGCGATGGCTTCCGATGCCGGGATCGGGAACGGCTGCGGGAACGCGGATGGCCGATCCGGGTGCGCCCGAGGCGATGGCGCTGGCGAACGGGCCGTCCGGTGTCGGACTGTACCTGCTCATGTGGGGTGTGATGATGCTCGCGATGATGTATCCCGCGACGGTGCCGCTGTTTCGGCTGTACAACGGGACGCTCCGGGGAACGACCAAGCCCGAGCGGATAACGCGCCTCGGCGCGTTCATGGGGACGTACACGGTCGTGTGGGCACTCACGGGAGTCGTACCGCTCGCGGTGAACCGTGTCGTTCCGGTCGCCACCCTCGCCGCCGAGAGCGGCACGGTTCTTCTGGGCGCATCCCTGCTGGTGTTGTCCGCGTATCAGCTCTCCTCGTACAAGCACCGCTGTCTCGACTACTGCCGGTCGCCGCTCGGCTTCCTCACGGACCACTATCGCCCCGGGGTCCGCGGTGCGATACGGTTGAGCGGACGGTTCAGCGTGTTCTGTCTCGGGTGTTGCTGGGCGCTGATGGGGCTCATGGTCGTCGTCGGCTCGATGAACCTGCTGTGGATGGCCGGCATCACGATCGTCGTGTCGCTCGAACGGATGGTGTCGTGGGGCGACCGGCTGGCGACAGCCACCGGGCTCGTCTCCGGCGTCGTCGGACTCGGGCTCGTCGTGGCGGGTCAGCTCCCGCTCGTCGGCTGAGACCGGGGGAACGCCCACACGACGGTAACACGTACCTGGGCCTCGATACCCGCCCGACGCTACTCCTCGCGCCGGAGCCGCCGCACCACGAACTCGCGGTCGAGTTCGCCGAGGAACTCCCCGAGTCGGGGACCGGAGTCGGCGTCGAAGAAGAGCCGGTAGCCGGCCCCGAAGAACTCGCCCGTCTCGATCCCGCACTCCTCGGGGAGTTCGTACATCTGTCCCTGGATCTCCTCGCCCGTGTGTCCCGCCTCGACGAAGTCGGCGAGGGCATCGAGCGCTCTCACCGTCGACCGGTCGAAGTCGACCTCGGGCAACGCCGCCTGCAGGCGGTAGTTGTACTCGTTGTCCATGCGCTCGGCCCACGCGCGGGCTTGTTCGACCCGCGCGAGCGCCTCCTCGACCGCCCACTCGGGCGTGTCGTCGGTGATGTGGCCCTCGTTGCGGGCCATCCGCTCTCGCAACCCACGGTCGTCGGTCATCCCGAGCACGGCCGCGAACGTGTAGGGGATCCGGACCCGCTCTTCCCGCACCTCGTCGACGACGAAGGGGTACGCGCGGTCGGCGAGCGCGGCGACAGTCTCGTCTTCGACCTCGCCGAAGTAGACGCGCTCGAAGCGGTCGAACTCGTCGACGAGTTGGTCCAGCCGGGAGACGTCGAAGTCCTTCGCCTTCTTGGGGTTCCGAACGAAGAAGTACCGCAACACCTCGGGTTCGAGGAGTTCGAGCACCTCGTCGACGGTGACGACGTTGCCCGAAGAAGAAGAAAGCGGCTCGCCGTTGAGCGTGAACCACTCGTACGTCATGGGGACGGGCGGATCGATCCCGAGGACGGTCTCGGCGATGTCCTCGCCGGAGGGCCACGACCCCTCGGCGTGGTCCTTGCCGAACGGTTCGAAGTCGACCCCGAGCACCTGCCACTGAGCGGGCCACTCGAACCGCCAGGGGAGTTTTCCCTCCCTGAACGAGGCGGTCCCCTCGTGGCCACAGCCGTCGATCTGCTGGCCGCCGGCTTCGAGTCCGGAACAGACGTAGTCGACCGTTCCCGCGTCGAGATCCACCCGTCGAATATCTGTCGTCAGCTTCCCGCACT
Source organism: Salinigranum marinum (assembly GCF_024228675.1). NCBI lineage: Archaea > Methanobacteriati > Methanobacteriota > Halobacteria > Halobacteriales > Haloferacaceae > Salinigranum > Salinigranum marinum. The sequence goes on from NZ_CP100461.1 coordinate 3,604,394, forward strand.
CGGCACACTGCGCCATGAACGGGACGTACGAGCCGTCGACACCGTCCTGATACTCGCTCAGCACCTCGCGGGCGACATCGGCCTCGGCGAGGACGTGGCCGACGACGTCGTCGAACTCGCCCGCCTCGTACATCGCGGTGTTCGACAGCATCTCGACCGGCACGCCGATCCGGTCGGCGCTCTCCTCCAAGAGGGCACTGAAGTGGTCGCCGTAGGAGTCGTGGTCGCAGTCGTCGAACGGGTCGGGGATCGACGTGTAGGGCACGCCGAGGTTTCGCCCGAGCGCGCCCGCGTCGACCTCTCCCAGGCCGACCAGGTTCCAGTCGGCGTCGGCGAGCGTTCTCGGAACCTTGCGGAGGGCGTCGCGGTCGTCGGAGGTGAACACCTGCCGGACCTCGTGGCCCCGCTCGCGGAGCACTTCGGCGACGTAGTAGCCGCGCATGATCTCGTTGAAGTGCCCCAGGTGGGGGATCCCCGACGGCGAGACGCCGCCCTTGATCACGACGGGGTCAGTGGGGGATCGTGCCTCGATCGCGTCGGCGATCTCGTCGGCCCAGAAGGCGCGGTACTCGGCGTCGTCGCCGTCGTCATCGTCGGCACTCGAACCGATGTCGCTCGCCCCCGCGTCAGCCGCCGGCGACTGCTCGTCCGTCATCCCTGCGCCCAGTACGTCGGCGCTTCGTCGGTCCCCTCGGGAATGATGTCCGTCCCGGAGTGGTCCCCGCGGAGGGCGGCCGCCTCGATCCGCTCGGGGTCGGTGCCGTCGAGGACGATCGTCCGCATCTTCGACCGCTCGATGAGCTTCGCGGCCAGGAGATCGACGGGGGCGGACGCGCCCGCGTTCATCTCGATGTCGCCGATGACGTCCACGAGTTCGGACGCCGACAGCGCGTCGTACTTCTCGGCGGTCGACTCCACGTTCGGGTCGGTGCTGTAAACGCCGTCGACGCTCGTCGCGTAGATCAGGAGGTCGGCGTTGACGTACTCCGCGAGCGCCGCGGCGACGGCGTCGGTCGTCTGCCCCGGCGAGACGCCGCCCATCACCGATACGTCTCCCCTCCTGATGGAGTCACCGGCGTCCTCGTACGTGTGGGCCGGCTTCGGGTCGACGCGCGGTCCGAGCGCCGCGATGAGCAGGCGCGCGTTGATCCGCGTCACGTCGATCCCGAGCTGGTCGAGCTGGACTTCGTTGGCCCCGAGGTCACGCGCGGCTCCGATGTAGTCGCGGGCGACGCCCCCGCCGCCGACGACGATCCCGAGTTCGCATCCTTCGGCCGCGAGGGACTCGACGACGGCGGCGTGACGCTCGACGCGTCTGGCGTCGAGCTGTGGCGCGAGCACACTCCCGCCGATAGAAACCACGACTCTCATTGGCACCGGATTGCCGAGAGCGAGGCTTAAGAGTTATCAAGTCCGCGGGCACCCGACGGCGTCACGCCCGACTCACCGCCCAGCGGCGGTGATTTTCCCGCACCCGGCCCCGGAGACGCGCCACCCCGCCGCTCCGTCTCGCTCCGGCTGCCGGTGCTGGCTCCCCGTCCGGCGGCCGTCCGGTCCGGTCGCGAGCCTCATCGTTCGGGTGACGGAGGCCGAGCGGGAAACACTAAAGCCGGTCGGTCACCGGGTTGGGAGTATGCGAGTATTTGGCATCGCCGGGCCGGAGGCGGGGCGGCTGGCGGCGCGGCTCACGTCCCGGCTCGACGGGCCCGTCGCGGTCGTCGAGTCCGCCGACACGCTCGACCGCTCGGGGACCGCGGACACGTACCGGCTGACCGCCGGGGGGACCTGGGGGGCACGGGGGAGCGGGCGCTCGCTCGACGACCTCGTCGACGATCTCGCCCCCCGGTACGCACACGCGGTGTGTGTCGGTTTCGAGGGGATCGGGCTCCCGACGGTCGTCCTCGGCGACGCGGAGGCGTCCGACGTGCTCCTCCGGGCCACCGAGGCCGACGCGGTCGACATCGACCGACTGCTTGACGTCCTCGCGGGCGTCGAACCGCACGTCACGCTGGGATCGCTCGTCGAACGGGTCAAGGCGTCTCCCCGAGCCGACCGCGCGGGCGCTATCGCCACGTTCACCGGCCGCGTCCGGGCCAAGGACGCCGCCGACGACCCCCGAACCACGGCGCTGGAGTTCGAGAAGTACGAGGGCGTCGCAGAGGAACGCATGGCGACGATCTGCCGCGAACTGGAGGAACGCGACGGCGTCCTCGACGTCAGGATGCACCACCGGACGGGCGTCATCCCCGACGGCGACGACATCGTCTTCGTGGTCGTCCTCGCGGGCCACCGTGGGGAAGCGTTCCGGACCGTCGAGGACGGGATCAACCGTCTCAAAGACGAGGTTCCGCTGTTCAAGAAGGAGGTCACGGTCGAGGACACGTTCTGGCGGCACGAGCGGTAGGTCACTGGTGTTCGACACCGCGACTCGCCGCGCGCTGGACCTCTCGCCGCGGGCGCGCTCACGCCGTCGACCGGGTGCGTCTCACGCCTCCGGCCGCCAGAAACAAGAAAAAATTGCCGTAGTATGCCGCCCGTCAGACGGGTTTTCGGACCGTTCACGCCGCTTCCGATTCACAATATATAGAAGTGAATTAAATTCTCAGATCGGCGTGTAAAATGTCTAAAAGAATTTGGAAGCGTTCTGAACCGTTCGTAAAACGTCGATTCGGGCTGAAAGCATCCGAACTGCTCCTAACGTTCCTCCCTTTATATACCCACTCAGGACAAGCCGAGAGACGAGGTTGAACGAAATGAGCGCAACCATCTCCCCCTCCACCGACAACGGCTCGAAAGAAGAACGCCTGAAGCAGTATCTCGTCGAGAAGGCGCAGGACGGCGAGATGTACTTCAAGAGCAAGTTCATCGCCGACGACGTCGGCCTCTCCCCCAAAGAGATCGGTGCCCTGATGGTCAAACTCCGCGACTCGGCGGCCGAGCTCGAGATTGAGAAGTGGTCGTACACGTCCGCGACCACGTGGCGCATCGAGCGGAAGGACGCCGTGCCTGCCTGAACCCCGCATCGCAGCAACAGTCGTCCGAGCGCGGTCCCCGCCGTTCGACCGACTCGGCGTTCCCCCCGCTTCTTGCGGTTGCTTTTCGTGTACGATCAGCGCCGTCGCTGGGCGACACGGGATTTATACTGGTGTCTCTCCTACCACGGGTGATGGATTCGGCCGAGTCGGACGCGCCCAGAGAGGCGCTCCAGTCCGTCTTCCACCTCCGCGAGACGCATCACGACGGCGACCGGGTGCTCTTTTACGGCGAGGCGCTCGCCTCGCGCGGGACGGTCATCGAGGAGGTGTGGCCGGCGTTCCGTGAGGCGGGCTACGAGGCCCGCCTGGCGACGACGCGCTCGGGCGCGGAGGACGTCGTCATCGCCGAACCGGTCTCGCACGGCCCGGACGGAGTGCCGTGGAAGAACCTGGGGCTGTTCGTCGCGACGGTGTTGTCGACGCTGTTCGTCGGCAGCGTCGCGTGGTACTACGTTCCGCTCGAAGGGATCCAGCGGAACCCGCTTCTCGTCCTGCAGGCGTGGCCGTTTACCGCCGCGGTCCTGGGCGTGCTCTCTGCGCACGAACTCGGTCACTACGTCGTCGGCCGCTACCACGGCGTCGATGTCTCGCTCCCGTATCTCATCCCGTTCATCTTCCCGTTCGGCACCCTCGGGGCGATCATCCGCATGCGTGGACAGATGCCCGACCGGCGAGCCCTGTTCGACATCGGCGTTGCCGGCCCGCTGGCGGGACTCGCCGCCACGATCGTCGTCACGGTCGTCGGCCTCTCGCTGGCCCCGATGACGATCCCCGCCCGGGTACTCCAACAGAGCGGCGAGGTCATCGTGTTCAACAACCCACCCCTGCTCGACCTCATCGCGGCCGCCATCGGCCAACCGACCAGCTACACCGACCCGACGAAGACGGTCCATCCGGTCATCATCGGCGGCTGGGTCGGGATGTTCTTCACCGTGCTCAACCTCCTCCCCGTCGGGCAACTCGACGGGGGCCACATGCTCCGCGCGATGCTCGGCGAGCGACAGGAGACCGTCGCCGCGCTGGTGCCACTCGGTTTGTTCGGCCTCGCGGCGTACCTCCACTACGGTCGCGGGCTCGGGCTCAACGAATCCGTCGGCCTCTGGGCCTTCTGGGGCCTGTTCGCGACGGTCATCGCCTACAACGGCCCGGCGGACCCGATCGACGAGACGCCGTTGGACACGCGGCGGCAGGCGATCGGGCTGCTCACGTTCGCCCTCGGCGCGCTCTGTTTCCTCCTCGTCCCCATCCGGATCATGGGCGTGTAACCCGGCGGAGGATCCCGGTGGGCTCCCCGGAGAGACGGTCGTTAACGGGATATTAATCGCCGGCTCGACGGCCGCTCGCTACTCCTGGCCGTGGGTGTAGCCGCGGTCCGAGAGTGAGTCGCCGTCGACCGTGATCCCCTCGTCGGCGTCGACGACTCGCCCTACGACCGACAAGGGGGTGCCGACCGCGTTGAGCGCGACGCTCGCCCCGTCGACGGCCCCCGACGGGAGCGTACAGACGAGTTCGAAGTCCTCGCCGAACTGCGCCGCCAGGTCCCACACCTCGTCGGCCTCGGCGTACGACCGGAGGGCGTCGTGGACGGGCACCTGCGCCGAGTCGACGGCGAAGCCGCAGTCCGACGCCTCGGCCAGCTGGTGGAGCGACCGGGCGAGGCCGTCACTGGAATCCATCATCGCGGTCGCGTCCGCGGCGAGCCGTTCGCCCTCGTGGATCCGGGGCGAAAACCGAAACAGGTCGTTGCCGCGGTCGGTGTCGCCGCGCTCGAATGCGCGGAGGCCCGCGGCGCTGCGGCCCAGACTCCCGGTGACGCAGACGACCTCGCCGGGGGACGCCCCCGACCGACGGACCGGCTCGGCGTCGCCGGCGCGACCGATCGCGGTCGTCGCGACGGTGAACTCCTCGTGGTGGTCCAGGTCGCCCCCGACGTACGCGGCGTCGACGCGGTCGGAGACGTCGCGGGCGCCGTCGAGGAACGCGGCCAGTTCGGTCTCGTCGAACCGCGGGGCGGCGTAGGCGGCGACCGCGGCGAGGGCGGGAACGCCCATCGCCGCCACGTCGGACAGCGAGGCGCCGACGGCCCGCCACCCGGCAGTGTACCGCGTCGTCCCGGGCGGGAAGTCCGTCGTCTCGTGGAGCATGTCCGTGGTCACCACCAGGTCGTCGACGACGGCCGCGTCGTCCCCGGCGGCCGGGAGCGTGTCGGCGAGCACCCGCAGGGCGGTCCGCTCGTCCATGCGGCCAGGGGTCGTCGCCCCCCGTAGAAAAGCTTCCCTTCCGTCCGTGGTCGCGGTCGCCACGCACCCGCGCCGGCCGACATGGTGGTGGCGTCCGCCGCCGAGCGGACGGCCCGAAGCGGACGCGCACGGACGGTTCCGGAGGCTTAATGCACGCGCTCCGCCACGCGCCGGTATGGCCCGCGAGAACCTTCGCGCGACTCTCATCGGGTTCGCGGCGACCCTCGCGGTGTTCGCCGTGTTGCTCTACACCGCGGGCATCGACGACCTCGTCACGCAGCTCACGACGGCCGATCCCCGGTACACGGGGCTCGTCTTCCTCGCGACGCTCGCGTGGCTGGCCGCGTGGGGCGGGGCGTTGCGGACCGTCCTCGGCGTCCTTGGCGTCGAACTCTCCCGGATCCGCTCGTTCTTGGTGTTCTGCGGCGCGATGTTCTCGAACAACATCACGCCGTTCGGGCAGGCCGGCGGCGAACCCGTCACGGCCCTCCTGATCAACCGCGCGACCGACACCGAGTACGAGACCGGCCTGGCCGCCATCGCGAGCGTCGACACGCTCAACTTCGTCCCCTCGATCACGATCGCGCTCATCGGCGCGGGCTACTACGCCACCGAGGTGACGCTCGGTCGGCGCTTGGAGTTCGCGCTCGGCGCGGTCGGCGTGCTCGCGCTTCTCGTCCCGTCGCTCGTGTACGTCGGCTGGACCCGTCGGTACGAACTCGAACACCGGGTCATCGACGCGCTCATCCCGGCGATCCGTGCGGTCGCCCGAGTCGTCCCGCGCGTGTCGGTCCCGACGGCTGACGGGCTCGAAAGCCGGATCACCGGCTTCTTTCGCGCCATCGAGCGGGTCGCGGCGAACCCCCGCGGGCTGGCGTTCGCGCTCGCGCTCTCCTCGCTCGGCTGGGGCCTCCAGATGGCCGCGCTCTGGTTCGCCTTCGCCGCGATCGGCGAACCAATCGCCTTCTCGATCGCGCTGTTCGTGGTCCCGATCGGTGCCATCGCGGGCGTCACCCCACTGCCGGGCGGGGCCGGCGGCATCGAGTGGACGCTCGCCATCCTCATCGCCGCCGCCTCGCCCGCCGTCGGGTTCAAGATCGCGACCGCCGGCGTGGTCCTCTTTCGGGGCTTCGTCTACTGGACGCCGGTCGTCCTCGGCGGCGCCGTCGTCGGCACGACCGGGGCCGGGAGCCGCGTCTAAGGCGGCCCGGGGAGACACTACTCCAGGCCGTGACGCGCCCCCGACGCCGTCCAGAGCGTGTGAGACGCCCGCACGCTGCCGCCGTGATACGATGGGTTTAAACGCCGTCCTCGGGAAGAAACGGCCATGGTAACCCTCTATGACGTCCCGGCGGACGACCTCATCGAGGCGGTCGCCGCGGAACTCGAAGACCGGATCGAACAACCGGACTGGGCGAGTTTCACGAAGACCGGCTCCGACCGGGAACTCCCGCCACAGCAGGACGACTTCTGGTACGTCCGCGCCGCGTCACTGCTCCGCAAGCTCGCGATCGACGGCCCGCGCGGCATCGACCGCCTCGCGACCGAGTACGGCGGCAAGAAGCGCGGGTCGAACCGCTACCGCGTCGCGAAGGCCAGCCAGTCGGACGGCTCGAAGAAGATCATCCGCGTCATCCTCCAGCAGCTCGAAGACGAGGGGATGGTGACGACGGTTAGAGGCGAGGGCCGCCGCATCACCCCCGAGGGCCAGAGCTTCCTCGACTCCGTCGCCGGCGACGTGCTCGAGTCGCTGGATCGTCCCGATCTGGAACGGTACGCCTGAGCGCCGCTTCCGCCGGTTCTCGGCGAAGATCCCCGGGCTGAGGGGTCCGTAACCGTTTTTTGTCGCAACCGCGAAGACGTCTGTATGAGCGGCAGCCCAGACGACGACCGGCTCGAAGAACTCCGCGAGAAGAAGATGCAGGAACTCCGCGAGCAACAGCAAGGACAGGGGCAGGGACAAGGAGCCGTCGACGAGGAGGCACAACAGGCCGCCCAGGAGCAGGCCGAGGCCCAGAAACAGGCGCTTCTCAAGCAGCACCTCACCGACGGGGCGCGACAGCGGCTCAACGCGGTCCAGATGTCCAAGCCCGACTTCGCCGACCAGGTCGAGCGCCAGCTCGTCGCGCTCGCCCAGAGCGGGCGACTCCAACAGCGCATCGACGAGGAGCAGATGAAGAGCCTGCTGAAGGAGATGCAGCCCGACTCGAAGAGCTTCAACATCCGACGCCGGTGATGGAGCTGGCCCTGTTGTACAGCGGCGGCAAGGACTCCACGCTGGCTGCACTCCTGCTCGACTCGTTTTACGACGTGACGCTCGTGACCGCGTGTTTCGGCGTCACCGACGACTGGCGGCACGCCCGCGAGGCCGCCGGTGAACTCGGCTACGGCTTCGAGCGCGTCGAACTCGACCGCGCGGTCGCCCGCGAGGCGGTCGACCGGATGTACGACGACGGCTACCCCCGAAACGGGATCCAGCGGGTCCACACCCACGCGCTCGAACGGGTCGCGGAACTGGACGTCACCGCGGTCGCCGACGGCACCCGCCGGGACGACCGCGTCCCGACTGTCTCCCGCGCACAGGCGCAGTCGCTCGAGGACCGCCACGACGTCGACTACCTCTCCCCGCTGTCGGGGTTCGGCCGTCGCGCGATCGACCGGCTCGTCGAGCGCACGCTCGACGTCGAATCCGGACCCAGCGCGGAGGTCCCCAAGGCCGACTACGAGTCCGAACTCCGCGCGCTCCTCGCCGACGCCCACGGAGCCGACGCCGTCGGCGAGGTGTTCCCCGACCACGTCCAGACGCGCGTTCGTGGACTGAAATGACGCGTCTCGGGTCGGGCCCGTTTCCGTGTGGTGGCACGCGGCGTCGCGCGGTTCCTCCGCGTTCCCGTGAGGAGAGCGAACGGGAGCGAGCGAAACCGCGGGTCTCGTCGGGCGATCCGCGGCGGGGTCTTCGGGAGTGACCGACCCGAACGGTCGAACGGCTCGGAGCGACTCTGTCACTCCGGTGGACGAGCACCACAGCGCCGACGGCGCGAGGAGCGCAGTCGGCTGGTGCGGACGTGCGGGAACCGCGCTGGCGGTTTCGTCCGTCCCGTTTCTGTCCACCCTGTACTGTCCGAGTTCTCCGTCTTCGGAGTCCCCGTCACGCTCCGCCCGACCGGTCCGTCGCGTACTCGACCCCGACCGAGCACGGAATCCGAACGCCTTTGGGTTCCTGTGGGCCACGCACCAGTAATGGTCCCCCTCTCGCCCGGTGTCGGCTTCTCACTCGCGGCCGCGGTCGTCTGGGGGACGTACATCTTCGTCCTGAAGCGCTTCTTCTCGCGATATCCGGGGACGGTGTTGACCGTCGTCATCAACGCCGTCGCCGTCGCGTGGTACCTCCCGGTCGCGGTGACACGTGTGCGAGCGGCAGGCCTGCCCGACGCCACCGCCGTCGGCGCGAGCCAACTCGCCGTCGTCGTCGGCACGGTCGTGACGAGCGCGGTCGCCTTCCTCGTGTTCCTCCGGGCGCTGGACGCCGGCGAAGTGTCGTACGTCGCCCCGATCAGCAAGATCGTCCCCGTCTTCGTCCTCCCTATCGAGGTGCTGCTGTTGCACCAGCGGCTGACCCCGCTCCAGGTCGTGGGCGTCGTCGTCGCCACGCTCGCGGTGTACGTCGCGAACTACCGCACGGGGAGCCTGCTCGATCCCCTCCGGAAGGCCGCGACCGCCCGCCCCGCGCAGTTGGCGCTGTTGAGCGCCGTGTGTTACGCCATTAGCGACGTGGGCAAGCGCCTCGCACTGCAGGAACTGGGGATCCAGCCCGAACTGTGGGTCCCGACGCTCCTCCTCGGCGTGCTCGTCGTCGTGCTCCCGCTCGCCGCCCGTGAGTGGGTGTCGGTGCGCGCGGATCTGCCGAAGTTCGTCGCCGCCGGCGGCGGGGTGGCGCTCGGCGAACACGTCACCGCGCTCGCGTTCCAACAGGTTCCCGCGAGCATCGCCTCGCCGATCATCAACACCCAGGCGATCGTCGCGGTCGTCCTGGGAGGGGTGGTCCTCCGCGAGCGCGCCTTCGCCACCAGGCTCGTCGCCGCCGGACTGGCCGTCTGCGGGGTCGGCCTCATCGCGCTCTGATCGGCGTGCACCACATCGGACCTGGCTTCAACAGCTTCAAGCGCCCGAGTCGCAAACCGGCGGCCATGTACGACCGACTGAAGGGGTTTCGGGACTTCTACCCCGGCGAGATGGCCGCCCGGCGGGAGGTCCTCGACACCGTCGGGGCCACGGCCGCGCGCTACGGCTTCCGCGAGGTGGGGACGCCGGCGCTGGAGCGGACGCAGATGTACGTCGACAAGAGCGGCGAGGAGATCGTCGACGAACTGTACACGTTCACGGACAAGGGCGGTCGGGACGTCGCCCTGACGCCGGAGCTCACCCCGACGGTGGCGCGGATGGTCGTCGCCCGCGGTCAGGAACTGTCGAAGCCGATCAAGTGGGTGTCGACGCGGCCCTTCTGGCGGTACGAACAGGTCCAGCAGGGACGGTTCCGCGAGTTCTACCAGACGAACGTCGACGTGTTCGGCTCCTCGGAACCCGACGCCGACGCCGAGATCCTCGCCTTCGCCGCCGACGCCCTGACCGACCTGGGACTCTCAGCCGACGAGTTCGAGTTCCGCGTCTCCCACCGCGACATCCTCGGCGGGCTGCTCGAATCCATGGGCGGTGACGTCGACGTCCGCGAGGCGATCCGCGCGGTCGACAAGAGCGCGAAGGTCGAGCGCAACGAGTACTACGACCTCCTGCACGACGCGGGCCTCTCGTACGACCAGGCCCGCGAGTTCGACGACCTCCTTTCCGACCAAGACCTCGACGCGCTCGTCGAGTTCGCCGGCACCGCCCGGGTCGAAGAGGCGGTCGAGAACCTCCGGGCCGTCCTCGACGCGACCGCGGACCTCGGCGTCCGCGAGTTCTGTACCCTCTCTTTGGAGACCGCCCGCGGGCTCGACTACTACACCGGCGTCGTCTTCGAGTGTTTCGACACGACGGGGTCGGTCTCGCGGGCCGTCTTCGGCGGCGGCCGCTACGACGACCTCATCGAGTCGTTCGGCGGTCAGCCGACGCCCGCGGTCGGCGTCGCCCTCGGCGACGCGACGCTCCAACTGCTGTGTGAGCGGGCCGACGCCTGGCCGGCCGAGGAGCTCGCGACGGACTACTACGTCCTCACGGTGGGCGACACCCGGCCCGTCGCCGCTCGGATCGCCCGCGACCTCCGGTCGCGCGGACACGTCGTCGAGACGGACCTCACCGACCGGGGCTTCGGCTCACAGCTGTCGTACGCCGACTCGATCAACGCCCGGACGGTCGTCGTCGTGGGCGAACAGGACCTCGCGAACGACGAAGTCACGCTGAAGGAGATGGAGACGGGCGAGCAGACGACCGCGCCGGTCGACGAGTTCCCGGGCGACCACGCGGCACCGACGTACGACGACTTCGCCTGACTCTCTCGGCGTCCCCGACGCCGGTCGGCTTTCACCGGTGGGGGACCGGCGCGTGTGTTTAACATCCCCGCGGCCGTCTCCCCTCACATGTACGACACGATACTCCTGCCGACGGACGGAAGCGCCCCGAGCGACGCGGCACGCGACCACGCGGTCGGGCTCGCGGCGGCGTACGACGCGACGCTCCACGCGGTGTACGTCATCGACGACGCGGCCCTCCGTGCGGCGCGGATCGACTCCGACGTCGTGCTCGCCGGGTTCGAGACGGAAGGGGAACAGATCCTCGACGACGTGGTGGCGGCGGCGTCGGATGTGGGGGTCACCTGCGAGACGGCCGTCCTCCACGGTCACACACACGAGGCCATCACCGACTACACCGACGAACACGGCGTCGACCTTGTCGTGATGGGGACCCACGGCCGTCACGGGATCCAGCGGTTCCTCCTCGGGAGCGTCACCGAGCGGGTCGTCCGGAGCAGTCCGGTTCCCGTCCTCACCGTTCGCGGCGAGGAGGCGGACGTCGAAGCCGAGGGCTCCGAACCCACGGACGCCGCCGACTAGCGGCCTCGGGAGACTCAAGTACCGACCCCGTCAACGCCCGACGATGGACGACGACGGCCCGCGACCGGCGACCGCCGCGCGGCGACACGAATGACCCGGGAGGCAGGGGACGACGGGCGGCTGCGTGCCTTCCGCGTCGCCTACGACGGACGGCCCTTCTACGGCTTTCAGCGCCAGCCGACCGTCCCGACCGTCGAGGACACACTCTTGAACGCGCTCGTCGCGCTCGGGCTCGCCCCCGACGACGGCCCCCCGCCGGAGTACGCCGCGGCCGGCCGGACCGACGCCGGCGTCTCGGCGCTCGCCCAGACGGTCGGGTTCCGGTGTCCCGCGTGGTGCTCGCCGGGGGCGCTGAACAGCGAACTCCCCGGTTCGGTGCGCGCGTGGGCCAGCGCCGACGTGGACGACGGGTTCCACGCGACCCACGACGCCGCGCGCCGCGAGTACACCTACTACCTGTACGCGCCCGACGCCGCGGTCGGTCGCGCGGCGGCCGCGCTCGCGACGCTCTGTGGTGACCACGATTTCGCCAACCTCACGCCCGACGCGCGGGGCACCGTCCGCGACCTCCGTGGGTCGGTCGTCCGCGACGGCGACTTCCTCGTCGTCACGCTCGCCGCCGGGGGGTTCGCCCGCCAGCTCGTCCGGCGGGTCGTCTCGCTCGTCCACCTCGTGGGGGAGGGGGCGCCGCTGGCGACTGTCGAGCGCGCCCTCGTCCCGGCGCCGCTTCCGGGTCACGAGGGGATCCCGCCAGCGCCCGCCGAACCGCTCGTGCTCACTGCCGTCGACTATCCGGGGCTCTCGTTCACCGTCGACGCGGACGCGGCGGCGACCGCCCGCGAACTGTTCGCCGAGCGAGCCGTCGACGGGCTGGTTCGAGCGCGCGTGGCCGGCCGTGTCCGCGACGGCGTTGGCGCGGACGGCGCCCCCGGGGACCGCGGCGACCGATAGCGCCACCGCCGGCACCGCGAAGAGGGCCGTCGGCTCACTCCCCAGGACCGCGGCCGACGGCGCGTCGGTCCGGGCGCAACGCTCAAACTGGTCGCCGTGTTACTGGACGGGGATGGCGGCACACGCCGGAGATCCGATGCAGGAGCGAGTGACTGAGTTGACCGCCGAGCTCGTCACACACCGGACGACGGCGAGCGAACCCGCCGAGATCGAGGCGTGCATGGACCGGGTCGCGGCGTTCTTCACCGAGGCGGGCGTCCCCGTCGAGCGGTACCGACACGACGGCGTCCCGTCGCTCGTGGCGTCGTTCACCGAGTCGAAGGAGCCGGAGATCATGCTCCACGGACACCTCGACGTCGTCCCCGCGCCCGGCCGGCTGTTCACGCCCCGGATCGACGACGGACTCCTGTACGGCCGCGGGACCGCGGACATGAAGGGCGGGCTCGCGGCGATGATGCACGTGCTCGGCGACGTCGCGGCCGACGGTCGGACACCGTCGCTCGCGATGATGGTCGTCGCCGACGAGGAGCGCGGCGGCCGCCACGGCGCGCAGTACCTCCTCGACGAGGTGGGCTACCGTCCGGAGTTCTGTATCACCGGGGAGCCGAACAACCTCGACGGCTACATGGACATCGTCACACAGCAGAAAGGGGTCGTCCAGGTGGAGCTCACGGCGCGGGGGGAGCTGGCGCACGCGGCGACGCCCGCTGAGGGCGAGAACGCGATCGCGAAACTGCTCGGGGCGTATCCGGCGATCGAATCGGTCTTCGCCGACGCGGACGACGAGTGGGGCGCGACGGTGAACTTCGGGCGGATCCGCGGCGGCGAGGCGCTCAACCAGGTCCCCGACGCGGCGACGCTGGAACTCGACATCCGCTACCCCGACGAGACCGACCGCGACGAGGTCCTGACGCGGCTGCGCCGGATCCCGGAGATCGAGGTGCACAGCCTCGGCCACGGGAACCCGGTGAACACCGACCCGGCCGACCCGCACGTTCGGGGACTACGCGGGCACGCCGAACGGGTTATGGGGGATGTCGGCCTCGCACGGAAGCCCCACACGAGCGACCTGCGTCACTTCGCCCGCCACGGGGTTCCCGGCGTGGCGTTCGGCCCGGAGGGGTACGGCTCACACGAGCAGTTCGAGCATCTGGTGCTCGGAAGCCTCGAGGAGTACCAGCGGACGCTCTACGAGTTCGTCACGGGCGGGCCCTACTAGATCTCCAGCGTCCAGTACCGGTCGTGACTCTCGAGGACGCGGTAGTCGATTCCCAGTACCTCGATGAGCGCCTTCACGTCGGCGACGACGTCGATCCGGGTCGGTTCGTCGTGCGGGGGGTGCTGGAAGACGAACGCGTCGCGCTTCTCGCCGTCGCGCGTCAGCCAGTCGGGGATGAAGCCGGCCGGGGAGAAGCCGTCAGCCTCCAGCGCGTCGTACAGCGACGCCAGCGCGGGCGTGTTCGCGTCGATCGGTACCATCAGGTGGGTGTCGTCGCGCCGGATCGCGGCCGTGAGTTCGGCCTCGGTCTCCACCCACGCGTCGGTGCCCGACGCCGTCACCTCCCAGAGGAACTCGCGGTTGTGCTCGATCCCCGTCCGCAGGCAGTCGACGTCGAGCGTCGGGAACGCCACGTCCTCGGTCAGCACGAGCCGCCGGCCGAGCAGGTCGAGCGACACCTGTGCCAGCGTCCGTTCGACGACGTGCCGGTAGCGCTCGGGGACGTACACCGAGCGCTCGGCGTACTCGATGCTGTCGGTGTAGAGCATGATGATCTCGCTCTCGTTCCCCGGACCGAAGTAGCCGCCCTGGAAGTTCTTGTGGAACGAAAACGGCGCGAACCCCCGAGAGACCAGGTTGTGCTGTGAGGCCGGATGGGCGGTGACGGCGGCCACGTACACCAGTCCCGAGAACGACTCGTCGGTGGCCAGCACGTTCAGCCGGTGTTTCAACAGGACGCGCCCGAGCCCCTTGCCGCGGTGTGCCCGCTTGACCGCCAGTTTGCAGATCTGCGCGTTCCCCTCGTCGAGCGAGTCGTACTCGATGGCGGCCGCGGCGACCAGTTCGCCGTCGGTCTCGACGACGAACGGCCGGACGCTCGCATCGTCGACGAGGTCCCGCCGAACCCGACGCTCCGACACCAGTGGGTACTCCGTGCCCGCCGGGTAGGCGTCGGCGTACACGCCCGCCACCCCCGCCGCGTCCGCCCTCTCGGCCTCGCGGACGACGTACCCGTCCGGGAGGTCGAGAGCGAACGGCGGCCGCCGCCCATCCATGGCACTCACTACCGCGTCACCTGATCACAGGGACCACGCGAACGCATTTAGCTGTGTCGTCGGGGCGGACGCGAGCGAGCCTCGGGAAGACACCTGCCCGGACGCGGGGGCCTCCGTGTGGGCCAGGACACCGTCGACTGGCACGGCTGAGCCGTGCCCGGTCTGTCACCCGGCAGACGAGCGTCTGACGTCCCCGACACGCTTTTCGCTCGGCCACGGGAACGACGGTGCATGGGAGACGACCCCGCCGCGACGAACGGCGAGGAGACGGACGCCGAGGCCGGATTCCACGGGAACGAGGGGCACGGAGAGCCGAGCCGTGACGGCGTGGAGGCAACCGCCGACACGACCGGGTCCGACCACGGCACCGACACGACCACCGTGGACGACCCGACCGATGGTGCAGGCGACGCGGACGGCGTGGACGACCCGACCGACGGTGCAGGCGACGCGGACGGCGTGGACGACCCGACCGGCGGTGCAGGCGACGCGGACGGCGTGGACGACCCGACCGGCGGTGCAGGCGACGCGGACGGCGTGGACGACCCGACCGGCGGTGCAGGCGACGCGGACGGCGTGGACGCACCGTCCGACGCCGACCGGCCGCCCGAAGACGTCCGCAAGTACGAACGGTTCAAGAAGGTCGACGGCGCGCAGTACGACCGCGTCAACGACTTCCTCCGCGAGCGGACGTACATCACCGCCCGCGAGTGGGCCATCGCCCGCCTCTGTGCCGACTTCCGAACCGAAACGGGAGTGGAGATGACGAAGATCGGCGACAACCTCCCGTATCTCGTTCCCTTCATGACCGACACGTACTCGCCGCAGGCGGTCAACCAGGCCCGCCACGCCTTCCGTGAGAAGGTCCGCAAGTCCGGAGCGACGTTCCTCTACGGCGCGATGTGCGGCTTCTTCACCGCCGAAGAACTCGACGAACTGATGTACGAGGTGTCGGAGATCGCGAAGTTCCTCCTCGAGGTCGAGGGCGTCGACCTCGCCGTCGCCGAGGAACTCGACGCCGAGGAGCGCATCTCCAGCGTGATGCGGGAGGTCCGCGAGGCGAGTTCCGAACTCCGCGCGGAGGACCTCGCCGAGGCGTCGGACGACTAGTCCATCCCCTGGCCGAGGTGTCGACCGTCGTCGGCGTTTTGCGTCGTCCCTCGAACGCGCCGCTGCCGTGGCGGGCCGCCCCCGGTACGGTACGATCCCACCCGTACAGTGAAGCCGCTGTGGACGGTAGCCATCCGGAGAGGTCACGCGCGGTGAGCCACGGAGACAGGGACGACCCACGCTGTCCGGCGTGCGGCGAGCCGATCGGGATGACGGCCGCGTACTGCATGTACTGCTCGGTGGATCTCACGGACGAAAAGGAGCGTGCGGACGCGAACGACGACGGGTTCTGGGACGACGCCAGTCCCGCCGGGGACACGCCGTCGACGGACGGCCTTCGATCGGCAGCCAACACCGCGACCGACGACGGTGGCCTGCTCGCCCCAGACGGCGTCGTCGACAACACCCTGACGGCGGTGGTCGGTCTCGTCGGCGGACTCGTCGTCGGGTTCGTCGCGACGACCGTCGTCCTGGTCCTGACCAGCAGTAGTTGGGGGGTCTGGGTCGGGATCGTGGCGTGGCTGGCCGCGACGGCGCATCTCGCTCGCCGGCGCACCGTCCGTGACGCCGTCACCCGGACCGCCTACGCCGTCTCGTTCGTGTTGCTTCTCGTCCCGTTCGTCGCGTTCGGCCCGTCGAGCGAGACGACCGAACTGGGCACCCGGATCGTGGTGTTCGCGGCGATGCTCGCTGGGCTCGCCGTCCCGGCGGCGATCGCAGCCGGCTTCGGCTTCGCCGTCTCGCGGCTCCGGCTCGGTTCCGAAGCGGAGTGAGCCGCCGGGGCGGTCCGCCACTACCGCTCCGCCGCCGGAGTCGTCACTCCCCGGCTGTCTCCGGCAGGAGGAGCTGCGGTTCGGTCTGACTGAACACCACCCGACGGTCGTCGGCGAGCGGCCGGACGAACAGGTCGAGCCGGCCGCGGTCGAGCGCGCGGCGCGCCATCTGGCTCGCGTCGGCGGCCCGGTAGTAGAGGGGAACGAGCACCACCAGCTCGGCCGCCGTCGACTCGATCGCCGCGACGGCGAAGACGACGCTCCCGACCTGCGCCCGGTAGGCGTCGTAGCTGTCGAACGCCGTTCCGTCCGCCTGGGTTTCGACCGTCTCGAACTCGTTGTCCGGGACCAGCACGTCGAGACCCACACGGTCGTCGTCGAGCGCGTCGCCGCCGCGAGCGGGAGGGAGTGGCGTCACGTCGCCGGGATGGAGTTCGACGGCCGTCCAGCCGGCCTCGCGGTAGTCGGCCGCCGTCGCCTCCATGTCGTCGATGACCGCCTCCCAGCGGTCGACGGTGCCGGCGAGCGGGTGGTCGTCGCCGCCACCCACGTCCGCCGCGCCAGGTTCGTCCATGCGCTCGGGTTCGGTCTTTCGCGGGAAAAACGCGTCCGTTTCGTCCGACCCACGGGGCGCGCTGACTCGGGGTGGCCGAACGCGGCGTGAGAGCGTCGAACCCGATCGGCTCGTCCCCCTCTCGGGACGACGGCACGAAGAGTCACAAACTATTTCGGTCACAGGTATCGACATGTGAGGCATGCCCCCCGTGCTCTCACTGTCCGACCTACAGACGCAGTTCTCGACGGAACGGGGCCAGGTCAAGGCAGTCGACGGCGTCTCACTCGACATCGACGAAGGCGAAACCGTGGGACTCGTCGGCGAGTCAGGCAGCGGCAAGAGCGTGACTGCGCTGTCGGCGATGGGACTCGTCGACGACCCCGGCCGGGTCGTCGGCGGCGAGGTGACCCTTCGCTCGTCGGCGCTCGCCGACACGTTCCGCGACAGCTACTCGAACCCGACGTTCGTCGACGGCGACCGCATCGACCTCACCACCGCCCCCGAAGAGGCGCTTCGGTCGGTCCGCGGGGGGGAGATGAGCATGATCTTCCAGGACCCGATGACCTCGCTCAACCCGGCGCTCACCGTCGGCGAGCAGGTCGCCGAGTCGCTCCGTCTCCACCAGTACGGCGGCCGGAAGAAGGACACCTGGCTCAACGCCGTCCGCGAGATCCTCCCCAAACTCGGGTCGGACCTCGACGACGAGATCGTCGACCGCACGATCGAGGTGCTCTCCGAAGTGGGGATCCCCGAACCCACCTCCCGGATCGACGAGTATCCCCACGAGTTCTCCGGGGGGATGCGACAGCGCGTCCTCATCGCCATCGCCCTCGCCTGCCGACCGAACATCCTCGTCGCCGACGAACCGACGACGGCACTCGACGTCACTATCCAGGCGCAGATCCTCGACCTCATCAACGATCTCCAGGCGGAGCTGGGGATGTCGGTCCTCTTCATCACGCACGACCTCGGGGTCGTCGCCGAGACGTGTGACAGAGTAGCCGTGATGTACGCCGGCGAGATCGTCGAGGAAGGCCCCGTCGAGGAGATCTTCGCCAACCCGTCTCACCCCTACACGTACGCCCTCCTGCAGTCGGTCCCGACCGAGGACCGCGATCGGCTCACTCCCATCGAGGGGAACGTGCCCGACCTCATCGACATGCCCGATGGCTGCCACTTCGCACCGCGCTGTCCGTGGGCCACGGAGACGTGCCGGAACGGGGAGATCCCGAACCTCCAGCACGGACCCGACGACGTCGACCACCGGGCGAAGTGCGTCCTGGAGTCGTTCGACGAGGGCGAGTACGGCACCGCGGGCGATCTCGGCTCCGAGCGGACCCGACAGGTGGGCGAGCCGATGCTCGAAGTCGACGGGCTGAAGAAATACTTCTCGCGGGCGGAGGGGCTCCTCGACGAGTTCCTTGGGTTCGATCGCAAGAGCGTCAAGGCCGTCGACGGCGTCGACCTCACCGTCTACGAGGGGGAGACGCTGGGACTCGTCGGCGAGTCCGGCTGTGGGAAGTCGACGACCGGACGGACGATCCTCCGGCTCCTCGACGCCACCGAGGGCCGGGTGCTGTTCGCGGGTGAGGACCTGACCTCCCTGTCGAAGGCGGACCTCCGCGAGCGGCGGCGGGACCTCCAGATGATCTTCCAGGACCCCATGTCATCGCTCGACCCGCGGATGACCGTCGAGAAGATCGTCGCCGAACCCCTCGTCGTTCACGACCTGGGCGACGACTCCGAGGGCTCTCGGCGGAGCCAGCGCCGCCGTCGCGTCACCGAACTGCTCGAAGCTGTGGGTCTCGACCCCGACCAGCGCGACCGCTACCCGCACGAACTCTCCGGCGGCCAGCGACAGCGCGTCGGGATCGCTCGCGCGCTCGCCGTCGATCCGGACTTCATCGTCTGCGACGAACCCGTCTCCGCGCTCGACGTGAGCGTCCAGGCGCAGATCCTCAACCTCCTCGAGGACCTCCAGGAGGAGTTCGGCCTCACGTTTCTCTTCATCGCCCACGATCTCTCGGTCGTCCGGCACATCTGCGACCGCATCGCGGTGATGTATCTCGGCGAAGTGGTCGAGACGGCCCCGACCGGCGACCTGTTCGCGGAGCCGAAACACCCCTACACGCGGGCGCTCCTCTCAGCAATCCCCGTCCCCGACCCGACCGCCGAGACCGACCGCGTCATCCTCGAAGGCGACGTCCCCTCGCCCATCGATCCGCCGTCGGGCTGTCACTTCCGGACCCGCTGTCCCGAGATCATCCCGCCCGACGACGTCGAGATCGAACAGGCGGCGTACCGCGACGTGATGACGCTCCGCGAGCGCGTCGCCGACGAGGCGATCGACGTCGACGCGATCCGCGACGAGGTGGCCGAGCGGGATGCGACGGACGAGGCGCTCGTCGACCTCCTCCGCGAGCGGTACGTCGACGCACCCCTCGCCGGGGAGAACCGCCGGGTCGTCGACACGGCGCTCGAAGCGGTCGTCGCGGGGGAGTTCGAGACCGCCGGCGACCGACTCCGTGCCCGGTTCGAGAGCGTCTGTGAACGCCGTTCGCCCGCGCTCGGCGACGCCGACCACCCCGCCGCGTGTCACCTCTACGCCGACGACGGGACGGCCGAGCGGACGGATGAGGGAACCGAACCGCTCCCGACGTCGAACGCCGAGTAGGCCGGTCCGGCCGCCGGACGGACCCGGCGGTGTGGACGATTCGGTGAAACAGTTCGCTGACGTATCGCAAAGCTTTACTTGAAACTCTTTTTGTTACGACTATGTCCCGCAACGTAGACCGACGTACCTTCCTCAAGACGGCCGGCAGCGCCGCGGCCGCGGCGACGCTGGCGGGTTGTTCCAGCAGTGACTCCGGTGGCGACGGCGGCGACGGTGGCGATGGTGGCGACGGCAGCGACGGCGGCTCCACCGCCACGGAGATGGAGACCGACTCGGGCGGCGGCGGAAGCGACATGAGCGGGACGCTCGTGTACGCTCGCGGCGACCACCCCGAGAACTACGACCCCCAGCAGACCACGAGCGGCGAGGTGGCGAAGATCACGAACCAGATCTTCGACCAGCTGGTCGGTTTCAACCCCGGTAGCGGCGGACAGCTCCGTGACGGGCTGGCGACCGAGTACTCCCTCGAGGGGACGACGGCGACCCTGACGCTCCGCCAGGGCATCTCCTTCCACAACGGTTCGGAGCTGACCGCCTCGGACGTCCGGGCGACGATCCGCCGGTTCACCGATTCGGACTACGAGTACTACCTCGGCGACGAGAACCGCTCGGGCTACGGGCCGTTCACCTTCGGCAACTGGGTCGAGAGCGTCGACGACTCCAGCGACTACGAGGTGACGATCGAACTCACCCAGCAGTACGCGCCGTTCCTGCGGAACCTGGCGATGTTCGCGGCCGCGATCCTCTCTCAGGAGCAGATCGAGTCGCTCGACGACCAGGTCGCGCTCGGTACCGAGCCACAGGGGACGGGCGCGTTCCAGTTCGAGCAACTCGACAACGGGAACCAGCGAGTGCTGCTCTCGGGCAACGGCGACTACTGGGGCGACGGGCCGAACGTCGAACAGGTCGTCTTCAAGACCATCGGGCAGAACTCCACGCGCGTCCAGGACGTGATCAACGGCAACTCTCACATCACCGACAACCTGGACTCGCAGTCCTCCCAGCAGCTCGAAAACGCGGGCTCGGCGCGGCTCGCCTCGAAGAACGGGATCAACGTCGGCTACATGGCGATGAACCAGTCCCGTCGGGAGGAGTTCCGCGACAGGCGGGTCCGACGGGCCATCTCGTACGCCGTGAACACGCAGGCCATCGTCGACAGCATCTACCAGGGCTTTGCGACCGTCGCCGACCAGCCGCTCCCGCCGGACGTCCTCGGCCACAACGAGGAGCTCGAACCGTACCCGACCGACCAGGAGGAAGCACAACGACTCCTCGAAGAGGCCGGCTACGGCGACGGCTTCGAGTTCGAGCTCGCGACGTTCTCGAACCCGCGCGGCTACAACCCCAGCCCCGTCGAGACGGCCAACCAGGTTCGTTCGGACCTCGAAGCCATCGGGCTCACGGTGAACATCAACCAGTTCTCGACGTTCTCGTCGTACCTCGACTACACCGACCAGGGCAACCACGACGCCTGTTTCCTCGGCTGGTACACCGACAACGCCGACCCGGACAACTTCCTGTACGTCCTGCTCGATCCGAAGGTCGAGATGAGCGCGGTTCCCGAGGGCCAAGACTGGGTCAGCTTCGACACGGAGGGGTACAGCACCCTCAACGTCGCCGCGTGGGCCAACAGCGAGTTCATGTCGCGGGTCCGCGAAGCGCAGCAGACGTACGACGACGCCGCCCGCGAGCAGCTCTACATGGAGGCGAATCAGATCGCCAACGAGGAGGCCCCCTGGGTGTTCATCGACTACGCGCAGACGCTGCGCGGCGTCAACCAGGCCGTCGTCTCCGACAGCTACACCGTCAGCTCCGTCGGCGGACCGTTCCTGAACACGGTCCAGCTGCAGTGACGACGCGAAAGAACTAATTCGGGTCTCCACACACCACCTCTCGCACAGTCATGGTCTCGAAACGATTTCTCGTCAAGCGGGTTCTACTTCTCGTTCCGGTGCTGTTCGGCGTGGCGACGCTCGTCTTCGCCATCCTCCAGCTCGCGCCGGGCGACCCCGCGCGCGTCATCGTCGGCCAGCGCGCCTCCGCCGAGCAGGTCGCACAGGTCCGCACCGAACTCGGCCTGAACGATCCCATCTGGATCCAGTACCTCCGGTTCCTCGGTGACGCCGCCGGCTTCGACTTCGGCCAATCGTACAAGATCTCGCAGGGGACACCTGTCCGGGAGGTACTCGTCGATCGGCTGCCGGTCACGCTCGAACTCGCGATCTTCGGACAGATCGCCGGCATCCTCCTCGGCATCCCGCTCGGCGTCATCTCGGCGGTCAAGCAGGACTCGCTGACCGACCACCTCACCCGGGTCGGTGCGCTCACCGGTATCTCCGTCCCGATCTTCTGGTCCGGGCCGCTGTTGATCCTGCTGTTCTCGACGTATCTCGGTATCCTGCCGACGAGCGGCCGCATCGGCTCGACGATCTTCCTTGACGAACACTGGACACTGTTCGGAACCCAGCTCCCGCTGACGGGGATGGTGACGGTCGACACGATCCTCCTCGGCAACGTCGAGGCGTTCGTCTCCGCCGTCCGGCACCTGTTCCTCCCGATCGTCGTGCTGGGGGTGTACCAGATGGCGCTGCTCTCGCGGATGATGCGCTCGTCGATGCTCGAGGTGGTCAGACAGGACTACATCCGAACCGCCCGCGCGAAGGGGCAGGGCGCGAAGATCACGATCATGAAACACGGCTTCCAGAACGCGCTGATCCCCGTCGTCACCGTCATTGGTATCCAGTTCGGGACGCTCCTGGGCGGGGCGGTCCTCACCGAGACCATCTTCGGGATCGGCGGGATCGGGACGATGCTCGTCAACGCCATCGGAGCCTCCGACTACCCACTGGTGCAGGGAACGGTCCTCACGTTCGCGCTGCTGTTCACGCTGGTTAACTTCGGCGTCGACATCACGTACAGCTACCTCGACCCGCGGATCGATCAATAATGAGCACGGAAACCCAGACACCCACGGACGACGACACGCGCGGCTTTCTGGATCGACTGCTGGCGTCGCCGTTCGTCTCGAACCTGCTGTCGAACCGGCTCGCCGTCGTCGGCCTGAGCATCATCTTCGGGATGCTCCTGATCGCCGTGGTCGCTCGGTTCACGCTCGACCTGAACGCGCTGACCACCTCGCGGCTCGGAACGGGGATCCCTGACCGCCACCCGCCGGGGTGGGCCGGCCCCGCGGCGTGGAACGAGTACCTCTTCGGCACCGACGTGGCCGCCCGCGACATCTTCAGACGGACGCTGTACGGCTCTTGGCTGGCGCTGAAGTTCGGCACCATCGCCGTCGGGGCGTCGACGGCGCTCGGCGTGGGGCTCGGGATCGTCGCCGCGTACTACGGCGACGTGACGGACAACGTCATCATGCGAACGATGGACATGCTGCTGGCGTTCCCCTCGCTGCTCCTCGCGCTGGCGCTCGTCGCCATCTTCGGCGCGGGCCTATGGAAGGCCGTGCTGGCGCTCACCCTCGTGTACACGCCGCGGTTCGCCCGCGTCGTCCGCGGGGCCGCACTCAAGGTGCTCGAAGACGAGTACGTCGACGCCACCGTCGCGCTGGGGGCGAAAGACCCCCGCGTCCTCCTCCGGCACGTGTTCCCGAACTGCGTCGCGCCCATCACCGTCCAGTCGACGCTCAACTTCGGGCTCGCGATCATCGACCTCGCGGCGCTGTCGTTCCTCGGCTTCGGCGCACAGGCCGGCGCGCCCTCGTGGGGGCTGATGCTCTCCCGCGGCGTCGAGAACGGTCTCCTCACCGGCAAGTGGTGGATGTCGTTCTTCCCGGGGCTGTTCCTTGCGATCACTGTCCTCGGGTTCAACCTGCTGGGCGACGGGATGCGCGACGCGCTCGACCCGCGGATGCGCGAGGCCGTCGACTGACGGCGTCGTCGCATGCCCCCTTCGCCACCCCGGTCGACGTCGGTCCCGTCCGGCGGCCACGAGACCCGGCCGCCGTCGCTCGCGGCGCGGGCCCGGCTCGTCGTCGGCGCGCTCCTCGCTGGTCTCGGCGTCGGCGTCGTCGGCGTCGGTGTCGGAACCGTCGCCGTCGGCCTGGCGTCCGCGGCGGACACGGGGTTTCTGCTCGGCACGCTCGCGTTCGGGTTCGGCCTGCTCGGGTGGGCTGGCTCTGTCGTCGCCGGCCCCGGCTTCGAGGCGATGCAGTCGTATCTCGACGGGGCGAGCGGCTGGACAGAGGCCGGGTCGCGGCGGGCGATGGCCCGCATCGGCGGCTTCGGCGCGGGCGTGATGCTCGCCGCCGTGGCGGTCGGGACGGCGCTGGGATACGGGTAACGACTGAACACCCACGCCGGCAGGGCCGTTGTTCGTTCGACTCCGACTACGCTCGCGCCGTGGGCGTGGACGCTGGCGGTCGCCCCGTCACGTCTCCGTGCCGTCCCCCGTGGCGGTCGCGAGCGCGTCGACCGACACTACTCGCACGCGCGGGTCGGACTCGTCGCCGACGAAGGCGCGTTCGAGCGCCCGACAGATCGGGTCAGGATCGCGCGGCCCCCCCGCGTCCGCGACGGTGCCCACCGACTCGGAGTCGAACGGCACGTCCAGTGCTCCGTACACCCGCGAGAGGACGTCGACGAGCGCGTCCCGGTCGTCGACGAGGACGCAGCCGGCGACGAGCGCCGCCCCCGACTGGACGCGCTGGGCGATGCCCGCGACCTTGCCCGCGCGCCCGTCCACCGTGACCTGCACCGAGTGATCGCCGGGGCAGAACGACGCTGCCGGCTCCCCCGGACGGGCGTCGACGCCGAGTTCACGGAGGGCGACGACGACGCCGTCGACGCCCGCCTCGTACCGGTCGGTCAGCCCCCGGCGGGGGTCGTCGAGCGGGAGCGCGTGGGCGAACGCGACGGTCCTCCCCGTGTAGGCGACCGCCCGTCCGCCGACGCTCCGTTCGACCGTGACGTAGTCGCGCTCGCGTGCCGCCCGGCACGCCGCCTCGTACCCCGGCTCGTGCGCGTCGCGCCGGCCGAACGCCACCTGCCGGTGGGGTGTCCACGCCCGGAACGCCTCCTCGCCCGTCTCCCCCGCACGGGCGAGCATCGTCGCTGTCGCGGCACGGTCGTCGCGTGGCGTCGCCGCGCGTCCTCGGACCAGTCGCATGTGGCTGGGGAGGGGACCGGGGAACCTAACGGTGTCTCTCCCCGTCCCGCACGGGTCGACGCACTCATACCGACATCGGCCCTGGAACGGGTATGCGCGACAGACCGGAACGGACGGGCGACGACGACACCCCGCGGGTCACGCTCCCACCGGCGTCGCTCGCCCCGTTCCGTCGGCTCTCGCTGTACAACTCGCCGTACCCCGCCCACGACGCCGGGCACGCGATCGACCTCTACCCCGACACGAACGAGGGATTCTCCCCCGTGGCCGGCGAGGTGCTGGCGACGCGGACCGTCCGCACGCCAACGAAGCCGTACGCCGCCGCACACGACCACCTGATCCTCGTCGCCCCCGACGACGACTGGTGTGTCGCGGCGGGCGTCGAGGGCGTCGTCGCTCGCGTGCTCCATGTCGACCCCGCGGTCGAGGCGGGCGACCGCGTCGCCGTCGGCGACTCCCTCGGGGAGATGGTCCGATCGGGATTTTTCGCCCCCTGGGTCGACAACCACGTCCACCTCGGGTTTCGGACCCCGGATCAGAACCTCGTCCGGGCGTCGGGGTCGCTCCCGGTGTCGCTTCCGGCCCCGCCGACGCCGCTCGCGTGGGACGGGGAGGGTACCGTCGTCGAGACCGGCGAGACGTACGTCGTCCTTGACTCGCCCGCCCACCCCGGTCGGGACGCGGGCTGGTGCGGGATCGTCGTCGGCGACCCGGACGCCGAGAGCGCCCGGGGCGCACACGCGGGCGTCCTCGACGGTGGACTCCCACACTACGACGGCGGCGGGGTGCTCGACGCGACAGCGATCGGGGGCGGGACCGAGACCGGAACCGAACGCGTCGGTCCCGTCTCGCTGCTCGGTCGGGTCGTCGGCGACCGCCACGGCCGCACGGTCACCTGGCGCGACGTGGTCGTCGAGGCGAACGGCCGGCCCGCGGTGGGGCTGTCGCTCTTTCTCGCCCGCGCGGGGCCCGCGGGTGCGAAAGTCGTCTGTCCCGGCCACGAGTTCGAGCCGGGACAACGGGTCACGGTTCGGATCGTTGAGCGGTCGACGTGAGCACACCGACGGGTACAAACCGCCCCGCTGCGGACGGACGGGCGTGACGACGGACGCGTTCCCCCCGGCGGTCGCACGGCTGTTCGAGGAGTACATCGAGGACCGTCACGGCTACCTCTCGTGGCTCGGGACGCAGGTCGACGAGGTCGACTACGGGCGCGTCGTGCTCTCCATCCCGTTCGACGAGAAACTGACGAACGGGGGCCCCGACGCCCGGTCGTCGCCGCAGGTCCACGGCGGGGTCGCGGCGACGCTCGTCGACACGGCCGGTGCGGTCGCCCAGCGGACCCGCTACGAGGATCCGCTCGCCGGCGGCATCGCGACGGTGAACCTGAACGTGAACTACCTCCGGCCCGCGGCGGGCGATCTGACGGCGACGGCGGAGGTGGTCCGCGCGGGCGGCACGATCGGTGTCTCGACGGTGACGGTCGAAGGGCCCGCCCCCGACGGCGAGGGCCGACAGCCGGTCGCGACCGGACAGGTCGCCTACCGGCTGTTTCGCTCGGCGGACGGCTCCGCCCTCGACGGCTGAGCTCTCAGTATCAGGATCGATACCCGGACCCGCATCCCTTTTTTGGGTGACATCCAACTACGCGTACCTGTGTCCGCTCTCGCGCTTCCGCTGGTCGCGTTCATCGGCGCGACCGTCCTCGGCGCCGTGGTCGCGGTCTCGCTGGGTGTCCTCGCTTGGCGACGACGGCCCCGCCCCGGCGCGACGGAGTTCGCCGTGCTCTCGCTGGTCGCCGCCGGCTGGCTCGCCGCACACGGGGGGATGCTCCTTGCGCCCGCCCCCGACGCCGCACGCACGTGGTTCCTCCTCAGCCAGGCGTTCCTCAACTATCTCCCTGTGCCGTGGCTCCTCTTCACGCTCGCGTACGCCGACGTGGGCCCGACGATCCGGCGTCGACTCGCGGTCGTGTCGTCGGTTTCGCGACTCTCGGGACGGCCTCCATCCTCTCTCACCCCTGGCTCGGCCTGGGCTGGGACACCCTCACAGTCGTCGAGGCCAGCGGCCTCCGCTACGTCGTCGCCAGCTACGCCGGCGTCGGCTGGTTCCTCGCCGCCGGTGCCTTCCTGACCGTCGGGGCCGGCTTCGGCGTCCTCGCGCGGCTGTTCGTCGCCTCCGGGCGATACCACCGCCGCCAGGTCGGCCTCGTGGCGGTCGCGGCGTCGTTCCCGACCGTCGCCACCGCGGTCCGGATCCTCGGCGCCGGACCCGTCCCCGGCTTCGACTTCTCGCCGTACGCCTTCGTCGTCGAGGCAGTCGTCCTCTTCTGGGCGCTCTTCGGCTTCGACCTGCTGGACCTGCCGCCGGTGGGGCGGGCGGCGCTCTTCGAACAGCTCTCGGACCCCGTGTTCGTCCTCGACGCCACCGACCGTCTCGTCGACGGCAACGGCGCAGCCAGAGCCGTCATCGGCGACGGTATCGTGGGCCGCCGCCTCACGACGGTGGCACCGGCGGTTGCCGACGCAGTCGACACCGCGGCGGGGCCGGGCGACGCCGACGGCCGGACGAGCGCGGAGATCGTTCTCGAAGTCGACGGTGTCGACCGACACTACGACCTGCGCGTCGAGCCGCTGTCGGCCGGCTACGGCCGCGCCGGGCGGCTCTGTCTCCTGAACGACGTGACCGAGCGCATCGCCCGCGAGCGGACGCTCGCGGAACTCGCCTCGGGGACCCGCCGGCTGGTCGACGCGGGCGACCCCGCTGCCGTCTGGCGCGCGGCGGTCGAGGTGGCACGCGAGACGGCCAACGTCACCTTCGTCGGGGGGTGGGTTCGAACCGACGACCTGGACGACGGCGGCTTCGATCACGTCGCCGGCGAAGACGCCCTCTCGCCGGCGGACCTCGACGTGGGGTCGGTGGCGGCCGACGGGGGGCACTGCGCACCCGTCGTGATCGACGGCCGGGACGCGCCGGCCGATCTCGACGCCGTCTTGCTCGCTCCGGTCGGCGACCGGGGACTGCTCGTCATCGGCGACGAGGGCCGTGGGCTCGACAACGCGGCCGTCCGCGTGGCCGACATCCTCGCGACGAACCTCGACGTCTCGCTGGCCCGCGTGACGCGCGAGCGGGAACTCGCCCGGCAGAACGCTCGGCTCGAGGAGTTCAGCGCCGTCCTCAGCCACGACCTCCGCAATCCGCTGTCGGTGGCGACCGGCTACGTCGAGGCGCTCCGGAGCCGCGAGGGTGTCGCGGCCGAGCGGGAACTCGACCACGTCGCCGGCGCGCTCGACCGGATCGAGACCATCATCGGCGGCGTCCTCACGCTGGTGGGCGACGCCGACCTCGACCGGCGGCCGATGGCGCTCCGCGCGGTCGCCGCGTCGGCGTGGGAGACGACCCGGACCGACGACGCGACGATAGAGTACGTCGGTGACGACGTGGTCATCGAGGCCGACCGCGACTGGCTCCGGCAGGCGCTGGAGAACCTCTTCCGGAACGCCGTCGAACACGGCGAGGCGGACGTCGTCCGCGTCGGCGCGACCGACGCGGGCTTCTTCGTCGAGGACGACGGCGTCGGGCTGCCGACAGCCGTCGAGGACGACCTCTTCGAACAGGGCGTCTCCGGGGCCGGCGGGACCGGCATCGGGATGGCGGTCGTCAGGCGCGTCGCGGACGTCCACGGCTGGGAGGTCGCGGCCGCCGATCCGACGCCGGACCGCGGGGCCCGGTTCGTCTTCGAGACGTGACCGCTCAGTCGAACCGCACGTCGTCGCGCGTCGTCGTCTCGCCGAACAGCCAGTCCGCGTGGTCGACGGCGTACTCCTTGTGGTCCGCCTCGATGTAGCCGAGCGCGTCGGTCACGAGCACCGGCTTGAAGTCCCTGAGCCCGGCGCTCCCGGCCGTGTGGAGGACGCAGACGTTCGCGAGCGTTCCGCAGAGCAACAGGTCGTCGACGCCGCGGGCGCGGAGCCACCCCTCCAGTTGGGTCCGGTAGAACGCGTCGTAGGTGTGCTTCTCGACCACGAGATCCCCGTCGCGAACGTCGAGTTCGTCGACCAGCTCCGCCTCCCAGGTCCCCTCGACGACGTGTTCGCCCCAGCGCTCGAACTCGTCGTAGTAGTGGGCGTCGTCGAACTGCTCCGGCGGGTGGACGTCGCGCGTGTAGACGATCCGCGCCCCGGCGTCGCGCGCCCGCGAGACGAGGCCGGTCACGGGGCGGACCGCCTCCTCGCTCGGCGGCGCGTAGAGGCTCCCGTCCGGGTGACAGAAGCCGTTCTGCACGTCGACCACGACCACGGCGGTCCGCGTCGGATCGTACGTCGTCGGTGTCTCGGCCATACGTCCCCGTAGGGGGCTCGGGAGTAAAGGTCCGGTGGCGTCCCGCTCGACGCGCCCAACAGCTATCCCCGCGAGGGTCGTACCGCGCCGCATGGCAATCACGAACGAGAGCGACACGTTCGAGATCGGCGGCGACCGCACGGTGCACCGGCTCGGCTTCGGGGCGATGCGCATCACGGGCGAGGGGATCATCGGCGAACCCGACGACGTCGACGCCGCGAAAGGCGTGCTCGAACGGGCGGTCGAACTCGGGGTCGACTTCGTCGATACCGCGGACTCGTACGGCCCGGGCGTGAGCGAGCGGCTCATCCGCGAGGCGCTCCACCCGTACGACGACGTGGTGGTCGCCACGAAGGGCGGACTCTTACGGAACCGCGAGGGCAACTGGATCCGCCACGCCGACCCCGATTACCTCCGCAACGCCCACCTGTGTAGCCTCGACCGCCTCGGCGTCGACAGCATCGACCTCTACCAGCTACACCGCCCGGACCCCGACGTTCCCCTGGAGGCGTCGGTCGAAGCGCTCGCGGAGCTGAAAGACGACGGCGTCGTCGAGCACGTCGGGCTGTCGAACGTCTCGGTCGACCAGCTGGAGCGCGCACGGGAGACCGTCGAGATCGCGACGGTGCAGAACCGCTACAGCGTCGTCGACCGCGACAGCGAGGACGTCTTGCGGGCGTGTGAGGAGCACGGGATCGGTTTCATCCCGTGGTTCCCGTTCGGGGGCGGCGACCTCGGCGCGAAGGGACGCGTCCTCGACGAGGTCGCGGCGGCACACGACGCCTCCCGCTTCCAGGTCGCGCTCGCGTGGCTCCTCGCGCGTTCGCCGGTCATGCTCCCGATCCCCGGCACGTCGAGCCTCGACCACCTCGCGGAGAACGTGGCGGCGTCGGCGCTCGAGCTCACCGACGACGAACTGGCGCGGCTCGCGGACTGAGCGACATCCGCGCCACCGTGAAGTCCTTGGTAACACGGAACGTACTGTGGGTATGGACGACGCGTTCGACGGCCTGACCGACGACGAGCGGGCGGCACTGCACGAACTCCAGCTCGGGGTCGAAGGAGTCCACCGCGCGTACGGACACCTCCTGGCGTTCCACCACGCCATCGGCCGGTCGATGGACCACTTCGCGTCCGCCGAGCCGGAGCTCCGAGCCGCCGGGCACGAGGCGCACGCCGACGCCATCCGCGACTGCCACCTCCCCGCGGGCGTCATCGACGACCGCTGGTCGTACGAGCTGGTCGAGGCGTTCGAGACGGGCTTTCTCGCGGACGTCACCGCGTTCGACGCGGCCGTCCGCGCCGACCTCGCGAGCGGGCAGTCACACGTCACGGAGCGCGCTCAGCAACGCGCCTGGCGCGAGCGGGCACAGGACTGAGACGGCTCAGTCGTTGGCCGACTCGAACGGGTAGCCCGACGCGCCCTCGGTGGCTCGGCGGCGGCGACGGCTGAGTTCGGTCGCGAGTGTCCGGCGCTGGACGACGAGGAAGCCGGCGAAGACGACGAGAAAGCCGAGCACCGTCGTCGGGGCGACCCGTTCGCCGAGGACCGCCCAGCCGGTGAGCGCGGCCACGACCGGCATCGCGTACGCCGTGAGGTTCGCCCGGACCGGCCCGACCGCGTCGATGAGCGCGAAGTACGCGGGGTACGCCGCGGCCGTCCCGAAGAGGCCGACGTACAGCACCGCGGCGACGGCTGCCGGCGTCCACGCGAGGCCCGCGGCCGACTCGCCGAGGCCGAGGCTGACGAGGTGGACCGCGGGCGCGGCGAGCGCCATCGACCACCCGGTCAGCGCCAGCGTCGGCATCGACGGCCCGACGCGACGCAGGAGGACGCTCCCGAGCGCGACACAGAGGGCCGCCACGGCGACGAGCCCCTGTCCCGTGCTCCCGAGGAGGTCCGCGGGGTCGGGCTGGACGATGACGACGACACCCGCGAGCCCGAGGCCGAGTCCGAGCGCGTCGACCGCCGACACCCGCTCGTCGCGGAGCAAGAAGACCGCGAAGGCCGGGGCGGCGATGGGCATCAGCCCGTAGACGACCGCACCGGCGTTGCCCGACGTGGTCGTCTGGCCGACGAACAGCAACACGTTGTTCGCCAGCACGACGAGGACGGCGCTGACGGCGACGCCGACGCGGTCCGCGCGGGTCGTCGGCAGCCACGCCCCACGGTAGCGGAGCCAGGCGTAGCCGAGGAGGACGACGGCGGCGATGTCGACGCGGAACGCCGCGAACAACACGGGTGGAAGCGACGCGAGGCCGGCTTCGATCCCGACGAACGAGGTGCCGAGGAGGAGCGTCGCGGCGACGAACAGTCCACTCGACCGACGGCTCACGCCCGCACCTCCCGCGCGACGACTCGCTCGTGTGTCGCGGCGCGGGAGACGGGGCGTTCTGAGCCGATACGGCGCTGGAGGTGAGCTCTCGGATGCACTGTCGTTTCTCACGCTAAGGAGGGGTTCGTCGCGTGAAGTAACCATCGATATGATTCAAAAGTATACGAACGTTTGCCACATCTCTCGTTCACTCACGACATGGGAACTACTCGCATGCGGCTCCGACGGGCCGCTCGCCGGTCACTCCTCGGCAGCTTCGACCCGGGCGGCGTACGCTTGTAACTCCCCGGCGAGTTCCCGCGCCTGCGCGGCCGAGAGCGTCACCCGATCGGCGTGGGCCGGTAGCGTCTCCAGTTGCGTGTTGTCCAGTTCGAGTTCGAGCGTCACGTGGTCGGGCTCTCTCCGCGGGGCCGTGACGTTGAGCACGGCGAACGCCTCCTCGTCGAAGCCGTGGCCCTGCGCCGAGCCGTCGAGCATGTCGAAGGTCGTGTAGGCGTTGATCTTCAGCAGTCGGTCGGGCATAGCTGGCTCTGTGGGGCCGGCCGGCAAAGGCGTGTCGTGTCCGGTTCGAGCCCGATAGTGTCAGTCCTCGCCGACCCCGTTGCCGCCGGCGTGCTCTGCCGATCCGTCCGTCGTTCGCTCGCTCGGTCGGTCCGCGGACTCGCCCGACTCCTCGCTCACGTAGCTCAGGGGGACGATGCCGGTGAGCAGGACGGAGGCGTACGCGAGCAGCAGCAGTCCGCCGAGTGTCGACCCGGTCGCCGTCGCCATGTCGGGAAAAACGGTCCCGAACGCCGACACGACGACCGCGTCGAGCACCATCCCGGGGAGGACGAGCAGCGTCGCGGCGGTGAGCCGGCGCTCCGGGGCGACGTCGAGCAGCGAGTAGACGGCGAACGCGACCATCGCCATCAGCGGGACCGTGGCGACGAAGACGAACGCGACGCGCCCCGGGTCGTCGGGCGGGAGCAGAAACTGCCCGGCGACCCGGAGGCCGACGGTCGCGAGGAGCCAGACCCCGATCCCGACGCCGACGAGCGACGCGGCCTGTGTGCGCGAGCCGATCACCGCCTCGCGCGTGAGAAGGGGAGCCATACGTAACCTCAGGACGTGGCGGAACGTCAACGTGCCGACGTGCGAACTCCAAAAGGAGCCGGCGGACGCCGCGACGCGCTCAGTCGTCGGCCGGGAGCGGTTCGCCGTCGCGGTCGGTCGGTGCCGGCGAGGCGTCCAGATCGTCCTCGGCGGCGTACGGATACCAGGTCATCTTCGTGTTGTGCATCATCGGATCGTCGTAATCGGTCTCTTCGGGTTCGACGAGCGAGGCGAGGTACTCCTCGTCGTCCTCGTGGCGCTCGACGAACTCGCGGAACGTCTCGCCTTCGTTCCTGTTTGCCTCGAAGTTCGCCAGCAGGCTCCGGATCGCGCCGGGGACCTCGTCGACCGGGACGCGCTGTTTGACCCACTGGGTGAAACGCGGGTTCTCGCCGAGGCCACCGCCGAGCCCGACGTCGAGCGCCTCGACCGCCTCGCCGTCCTTCCGCGTCTTCATCCCCCGCAGGGAGACGTCGGCGATCTGCGGCTGGGCACACGACGCGGTACAGCCCGACAGGTGAACGTGGAAGTCTTCGACGCCCGCGGGGAGGTCGACGTTCTCCTTCAGCCAGCGCGCGTAGCGCACCTGGCGGTTCTTCGTCTCGACGATCGAGAGCGAGCAGAACTCGGTGCCCGTGCAGGCGATCGAGCCGCGCATGAACGGGTTCGGGTCGGGCGAGTAAGTGTCGAGGAGCGGCTCTTCGAGGAGCGCGTCGAGCTCGGACTCGGGAACGTCGGTGATGATGACGTTCTGTCGCTGCGTGACGCGCACCTCACCGGAGCCGTACTCCTCGGCGACGCGGGCCAACTCGCGCGTGTCCGGGGTGGCCATGCGGCCGACGAGCACGTTCAGGCCGACGTAGTAGTTCCCGTCACGCTGTTCGTGGACACCGACGTGGTCGGAGTGACCGCCCGTCGCGTGGCCGGCGTTGTACGAGTAGCTCTCGCGGAGGTCTTCGCCCGCCGTGCGGAGCTCGAAGTCGACGTACTCCTCCTGGAGCGTCTCGCGGATCTCCTCGGCCCCCATCTCGTCGACGAGGAACTTCATCCGGGCGCTGTAGCGGTCCTCGCGGTTGCCGTAGTCGCGGAACAGCGCCGAGATCGCGCCGCCGACCTCGACGGCCTCCTCGGGCGTGACGAACGCGTCTAGCTCCCGCGCGAGTCGTGGCTCGTTCCGGGCCAGGCCGCCGCCGACGTTGACGTTGAACCCACGCACCCGCTCGTCGTCGATCTCCTTCGTCGCCGGCTCGAACGCCAGATCGTTGATGTCGCCCTGGCCACAGCCCTCGCGGCAGCCCGTCACGGCGACCTTCCACTTCCGCGGGAGGTTCGAGTGCTCGTCGTGGCCCTTGTACGTCTCGTGCAGCCCCTCGGCGACGGGCAGGGCGTCGACGTGTTCGTGTTTGTCCTTGCCGGCGACCGGACAGCCGACGATGTTCCGCCAGGAGTCGCCGCAGGCCTGTTGTGTCGACAGCCCCACGGATTCGAGCTTCTCGAAGATCTCGGGGACGTCCTCGAGTTTGATCCAGTGGAGCTGGATCGACTGCCGCGTCGTCCAGTCGACCCAGCCGTTGCCGAAGATCGGGTTCTCCGCGGGACCTTCCGCGTACTCGTCGGCGATCTCGGCGACCACTTCCGTCTGGCCCGGCTTCAGGACGCCGTTGGGCGTCCCGATGCGCATCATGAAAAACGACTCCTGGCCGTTGCGCTGGTGGTACAGCCCCCACCACTTGAAGCGCTCGAACCACGCGTCGTGTTCGTCCTCGGGGATCGCGCCCCACCCCTCCTCGGCGAAGCGGAAGAGGTGCTCCCTGATCTCGTTGCCGTAAACCTCGGATTTCCAGTTTTCGACGTCCGTCGGCATTCGTAGCGATCCCTACTCCCTCCACACGTAAGCCCGCCCGTATGCCGTCAACCCTTCCCGGTGCTTCGGGTAATCGGATATTGTTGCCTGTTTCAGATGCGGTCGGACACACACGGCACGCGCGTCCGTCGCAGGACGCTCTCGCGGTCGAGATCGTGGTACGCGCCGTCGACGATGCGGCCGACGGGGAGCCACGACGTCTCGCCTTTCGTTCCGCACTCGATGCACTGCCCGTAGACCCGCGCTTCGACGGTGCGGCCGTCGACGCCGACCTGCTGGAAGTTCTCGACGACGAGATCCGGGAGCGCACAGCCGCAGAAGTCGAGGTCGTCGAACCGCCAGAGTTCGCTCACGCTCACGCGGCGGTCGTCGTTCACCGAGACCCATGCCCCATCGTCGAGGATGCGAAGCGCGACGCTCATGCCTCCGTTTGGCCCCCCGGACACGAGTACAACCCGGCCGGCGCAATCCCTGACGAGTCTGGTGACGCCCCGCTCGACGGGAACCGCACCACTGCGCCTATTTTTCCGCCGAGATGTGTGTCAAAGATAGAGGCAGCGGTCTCCGCTATCCGGGAGTGCTGGCATCGATTACTGGCTGAGGCGGCCTTATTCCACTCCGCCCCATGGACCCAGACGATGAGTGAGTATCTCCGGTATCGTTCTCGACAACACGCGCCGGCCGACGTCGCGCCGGAACTGTACGACGCAGAGGATGAGGGCCGATGAGTGAGGACGAAGCCGCCGCTACGGGGACGACCGATGACAACGCGGCCGACACCGACCATCTCGACGAGCTACAGGCGGGTGCGGGCTGTACCGAGATCTGGGAGCATCTCTCCGAGCACCGCGAGCGTGCGGGCTCGGACTGACCACACCGCTCTGTCGGCGGTCACACACGGCAACAGGACGCTTTTGACGCCGAAGCCCGATCCACGAACGAAATGACCGACCGAAACCCCGGTCGCGAGTGGACGCATCCGGCCGATCGTGAGGAACCCGTGGGTGAACCGGTCGTCCGCGCCGACCCGTCGGTCACCGGCGAGCGTGCCCGCGAGGCGGTCGGGTTCGATCCCGACGACCCCGAGAGCGTCCAACTCGCCGCCGAGACGGTACGGGCGTTCTCGGAGAACACGGTCGGTGCCGAAGACAACGTGTACATGCTTCGCGGAGCGGCCGCCTGCGCCGCGCTGGTCCGCGGCGTCGGCTCGTACAAACGCGCCGCCGAGCGCGCCGGCGGCGACGTCTCGGTCTCGTTCATCCGGAAGTGGGCCCGCGTGCACGACCTCCCGCAGGCGATCCGCCGGCACGTCGCTCGCGGCGACATCGCCCCGACGGCCGCGAAACACATCGCGCGTGTCTCGGGTGACGCGCGGTTCGCCCTCGCGTGGGCGACGCTCGACGGCGACCTCACCGTACGCGAGGTTCGACGGATCGCCAGCGCGGTCAACGCCGGAACCTCCGCGGCCGAAGCGCTGGCGGACCACGGCGCCACGCTCGGCGAACTCACCGTCCGGCTGCCGCCGGAGCTGTATCTCGAACTCCGGCGACGCGCCTCGCTGGAGAACGTCCCCCCCGAAGACGTCCTCGCGGACGCCCTGACGGGGTATTTCGAGGGCTGATCTGAAGGCGAACAGGCGGCACGCTCGCTCACGAGGCGGCGTGCCGCGCGAACGCAGTCCGCCCCGCAGTGACGCTCACAGCAGGTGACGGGTTGGAGGCGTCCTCGTATTTGAATCCGCCCACGGGGGCGGCTCTCGACAGTAAACGCTTATCAACACACCGCGGCTACGTGGAGGTGAGGGCCGGTAGCTCAGTTCGG
Source organism: Salinigranum marinum (assembly GCF_024228675.1). Taxonomy (NCBI): domain Archaea; kingdom Methanobacteriati; phylum Methanobacteriota; class Halobacteria; order Halobacteriales; family Haloferacaceae; genus Salinigranum; species Salinigranum marinum. The sequence goes on from NZ_CP100461.1 coordinate 3,640,635, forward strand.
CAGAGCGTCTGGCTTTTAACCAGACGGTCGGGGGTTCAAGTCCCTCCCGGCCCGTGAGAGATCCGCGAGCCACAGCGAGCGGGCTGGAACGACCTGTGGGGGCTCGAACCCGGGGAGGCGCACGCAGCGAATACGGTGAGAGAGCACGTCTCCACTCGGTTCGACTCCCTCTCGGCCCGCTCCTGCGAGGAATGAGCGTGACGAGCGAAGCCGAAACTGCGTTCAAACGAGCCTGACCCCGCACAGTGAAACGCTCACTCCGTCCGCTCGCCCTGGTAGCTCCCCTCGTACGTCCCGTCGTGGTCCGCCTCGGCGAGCACTAGCTGTGCCACCCGTGCGCCGCGTTCGAGTTCGACGTAGTGGTGGACCTCCAGCAGGCCCTCGCCCTTACCCTCGTACCCCGCGTCCCACACCGCAGTGTTGAGCATACAGGAGTTCCGCATGAGCGACGAGCGCGGGTAAATAAAGCCGACGTGTCCCTCGGGGATGTGGACGGTCTCGGCGTACTGGAGCACGTAGCCGCCGCGGCCGAGAGACGCCCACTTGCGCCCCTCGATGGACTCGAACGGGATCTCGCGGCGATCGCCGATCCGCTTGCCGTCGCGACTGATCCGCCCCCTAGAGGTCTGTTCGTGGACCGACGCGAGCGTCAGGTCGACCCCGTTCGGCTGCACCTGCGAGTCGTCTGCGGGCTCGACGTGGTCGGCGACGAACCGTCCGGACCGGAACATACCCCCCGTGCTGGGAGGGGTCACAAAAGGGTTTTGATGCGTCCATCGGCGGAGCCGACGGCATATTTACTCGCGGTCGAACGAATCTAAAACTTGCCGCGAAAATTGCCGGACAGCGATCGATTCGTCCCGGACTTTCACACACGACAGGGAGGATTTATATCTATCCGCCATCCACGGGCAAACGTTATGGGACTGACGTTGACAGAGAAGATCCTTGACGACCATCTCGTCGAGGGTGAACTCGAACCTGGCGAAGAGATCGGAATCGAGATCGACCAGGTGCTCACGCAGGACACGACAGGAACGATGGTCTGGCTACAGTTCGAGGCGCTCGAACTCGACGAGGTCCAGACCGAACTGGCGGCGCAGTACTGCGACCACCAGACGTACCAGTTCGACTTCAAGAACACCGACGACCACCGCTTCCTCCGCTCCGCAGCGGGGACGTACGGCGCGTACTTCTCCCGCCCGGGCAACGGCATCTGCCACAACGTCCACAAGGAGAACTTCGCCGCACCCGGCAAGACGCTCCTCGGCTCGGACAGCCACACGCCGACTCCTGGGGGATTGGGCCAACTGGCGATCGGCGCCGGCGGCCTCGACATCTCCGTCGCGATGGGCGGCGGTGCCTACTACGTCGAGATGCCCGAGATCGTCAACGTCCGGCTCGAAGGTGAACTCCCCGAGTGGGCCACCGCGAAGGACGTCATCCTCGAGATGCTCCGACGCCTCTCGGTGAAAGGTGGCGTCGGCAAGGTGTTCGAGTACACCGGCCCCGGTGTCGAGTCGCTCACGGTGCCAGAGCGCACGACGATCACGAACATGGGGACGGAACTCGGCGCGACCTCCTCGATCTTCCCGACGGACGAGCACACGCGCGACTACCTCGCCCGGCAGGGCCGCGAGGAGGAGCACGTCGAACTCGCGCCCGACGAGGACGCCGAGTACGCCGACGAGATCACGGTCGATCTCTCGGAGCTGGAGCCGCTCATCGCCACGCCGTCGATGCCCGACAACGTCGTTCCCGTCCGCGAAGTGGCCGGGGAGAGCGTCGAGCAGGTCATCGTCGGCTCCTGTACGAACGGCGGGTACGAGGATATCCTCCCGGCCGCGAAGATGCTCGAGGGGCGGCAGATCAACCGCAAGACGGACATGATCATCGCCCCCGGCTCGAAGCAGGCGTCGGAGATCCTCGCCCGCGACGGCTGGACCGCCGAACTGATGGCCGCCGGCGTCAACTTCTCCGAGGCGACGTGTGGTGCCTGTATCGGCATCGGCCACGTTCCCGCCTCCGACTCCGTCTCGCTGCGGACGTTCAACCGCAACTTCGAGGGCCGGTCGGGCATCGAGGACGACAACGTCTACCTCTGCTCGCCCGAGGTCGCCACCGCCGCCGCGCTCAAGGGCGAGATCGTCGACCCGCGCGACCTCGCCGACGAACTCGGCGACCTCGAAGCGCCCGGTGTCGAACTCCCCGACCAGTACGACGGCTCGAAGACGGACATCATCACGCCCGAGGGGGCCGTCGACGACTCGCTCGTCAAGGGCCCGAACATCGGGAACGCGCCGATCGGCGAGCCGCTCGACGCCGACGTCGCGGGCGAGGTGCTCCTGAAGATGGACGACAACATCACGACGGACCACATCATCCCCGCCACGTCGGACATCCTGATGTACCGGTCGAACATCGAGAAGCTCTCGGAGTACACGCTTTCCCGTGTGGACGAGACGTTCGCCCAGCGCGCGATGGACGCCGACGGCGGCGTCCTCGTCGCCGGCGAGAACTACGGCCAGGGCTCCTCCCGGGAGCACGCCGCGATGTGCCCGCTGTACCTCGGCGTCGAGGCAGTCCTCGCCGAGTCGTTCGCGCGCATCCACCGCGCCAACCTGTTCAACTTCGGCATTCTCCCCCTGACGATCGACGCCGACACCTACGAGCAACTCGAGCAGGGCGACGACGTCGAGATCGTCACCGACGTCGCGGCGGCCGTCGAGAGCGGTGAGGAGGAGTTCACCGTTCGCGTCAACGACGACTGGGAAGCCACGGCGACGATGAAGGCCTCCGAGCGCGAGCGCCGCATCCTCGCCGCTGGCGGCAAGCTCCGTCTCACGAAGGAGCAGTACGACGCCGACAGTGGCGCGGCACCCGCCGACGACTGAACTACTCCCACTTCCACCCCTTCTCCGTTCTTTCACGCGGTCAGCGGCGGCGCTGCAAGGGGGGTCGCGACGCACGGAACCGGCCGCCGTGTTTTTGCGCGGGGCTCTCGTAACGGAGCAATGTGTCCCCCGCGAACGGACCGGACGACATCCGCGAGACCCTCCACGACGGCGCAGTCGTGATCCGGCAGGCCGAACAGGCCGACCTGCTCGATGTCTACCGCCTCGAGCGGTCGACCTTCCCCCAGCCGTGGCCGTTCTCGGCGTTCGAGTCGTTCGTCGGTGAGCGCGGCTTCCTCGTGGCGACGCCCCAGGACGCGCCGTCGGTCGTCGGCTACGTCGTGAGCGACACGACCCCGAACTACGGACGCGACATCGGCCACGTAAAAGACCTCGCGATCCACCCCGACGCGCGACGACAGGGGCTCGGCCGCGACCTGCTTCGCCGCGCGCTGGGGGCTCTCTCGGCGGCGGGTGCGGCGCTCGTCAAACTGGAGGTCCGCGCGAGCAACGACGCCGCGCTGTCGCTGTACCGAAGCGAGGGGTTCGAGCCGCTCCGGCGGATCCCCCGCTACTACGAGGACGGCGAGGACGCCTACGTGATGGTGCTGGACCTCGCGGAGTGGAGCGCGGACGCCGGCGGCGACGCCGACGCTGACGACGCCGCGTCGGGGATCGACCCCACGCCGTCGCAGGCCGCCGAGCGCCCCGACGTCGTGGCCGACGAGGACGAGCGCTAATCCGGCCGCTTAACCCCGTGGCTCGCCTTCGCTCCGCCATGGGCTACGCCTGTCCGGTCTGTGAAGAACCACAGCAGGACGCCGAACACCTCGCGAACCACCTCGCGTTCCAGGCGATGACACACGGCGACGACCACGAGACGTGGCTCGACGAGCACGCCCCCGACTGGGCGAGCGGCGGGCCGGCGGAGCTCGCGCCACTGGTCGCCGCCCACGCCCCCGACGCGGCGTACGAGACCGCGTTCGAAGACACGACCGACGGGGAGACCGACGGAAAACAGTACGATCCCGACCTGCAGGGGGAGGTGGGACCGCACGCGCACGACCACGGCCACAACCACGGCTACGAACGGGGAGAGCCCCTCTTCGGGGGGTCGATGGGCGACCTCGACCCCGAGACGCGCGACGTCGTCGAGGACGCGCGGGAACTCACGCGGGAGATGCTGGCCGACGACGGTGACGACGACGCCGGGGACGAGGCCGAGAGCCGCGACTGAGCGCCCGCCGTGGCGTCACTCCTCCCGGAGGCCGCCGCGGAGGGCCGCCGTACCGACGGCGACGGCGTACAGGCCGACGGTGGCGACGCCGGTGAGGGCGAACAGCCGGACGAGCGCGCCGCGGGGGGAGGTGAACAGTCCGGGGAGGCCGAGTCCCTGCCAGAGGCTTTCGAGCACCGCCACGAGGTGAGCGGCAACGAACCACCCGGCGGCGGGGAGCGCCGCCCGGACGTTTTCGCGGAGCACCACGGCGAGGTCCGAGAGCACGGGCGCGGAGACTCGCCGGGAGAGCCCGACGCCGCGGACGACGACGTAAAACGCGACCATCACCAGTCCAGCGGTGCGGAGCACGTCGTCGACGCCGGGGATGGTCGGCCACGAGAGAACCGACCAGAAGAGTAACACGCCCACGACGGGGAGGCTCTCTCGGAACACCGTTCGCGCCGTCAGCGGTGGGTCGTCGTGGCGGGTCGCGAGGAACGCGGGAACGAACTGAGACCACATCACTCGCCGTTCGTCGACCGTGAAATAAATCCCGGCGGTCGAGAGAGCGGTAGACGTATACCGTCGCCACCACCAGTGCCGAACCGAGATGGAATCGGAGGGCACGCTGTCACCCGAGACGAGCGAGGAAGCACGCGAGGCGTTCGAGGCCGCCGGCCCGGTCGCGCAGACGGTCGTCCGCGAAACGGCGCGCGCGATGGGGTTCGACCCCGAGGAGTACCGCGAGCGGGTCACGGCCGACGTCGTCTCGACGGCGCGTGACGTCCTCTTCGCCGCGCGGCTTCGGGTCCACAGCGGCGACCGCGCGGCGTTCGACGCGTGGTGTGCCGACCACGAGGAGTACGAGGTCGTCGAGGTCGGCAGCCCCAACGTCGAACGGGTCGTCTGGCACGCCGCCCCCTTCGCCGACACGGTCGTGGCGGCCACCTACCAGGACGAACGCGACGCCGCCGTCGAGATCCTGCGGCGACAGGCGCTCGGCCGGATCTACCGCGTCGAACTCGAGGGGATGGAGGGCGCGGCAGCGACGGACACCGTCGACGACGCCGGCGCTGGCGACGCCAGCGAGACGGAAGTCGGCGGCAGAGACGGCGGGAGGCAGTCGTGACGCTCCCCGACGACGGCCGTCGCCACGAGTCGCTTCCGGAGCCGGAGTGGCCCGTCGTCGACTCCGAAGTCGAGTACGAGACGGGCTGGTACACGGGCGGGTACGACCTGGTCGAACAGCCCGACGGGAGCACGAAACGCTACTACTGGGCGGAGCTGGCGACTGCCGTCGTCGTCGTCGCCGTCACCGACGATGCGGTCGTGATGGTCGAGCAGTACCGGCCGACGATCCGTGAGACGCAGGTCGAACTCCCCGCGGGCATCGTCGAGGCGGGCGAGTCCTTCACCGCGGCGGCCGCTCGCGAACTCCGCGAGGAGACGGGCTTCGAGGCGTCGTCGACCAGCCTCCTCCAGGACGTGTGGTGTACGACCGGGATGCTCCGGCACCGCCGCGGCTTCGTCTTCGCCGAGGGGCTCTCGCCCGTCGGCCAGGAACTCGACGACAACGAGTTCCTCGAGGTCCGCGCCGTTCCGGTCGACGAGGCCGTCGACGTGGCCCGCGCCGCTCCGACCAACGACGCGACCGTCGAGGGACTGCTCGTCGCTCACGACGAGGGGCTCCTCTGAGGCGGGCCGGCCGCCGCGTCCGCGGCGCGAGCGGCGCGCTCCGACGGGACTGAGCGCCGCCCCCGACGATCGGCGGGGGACTTATACCGCCGTACCCGTTCTGGACGCACATGGACGGCGAGATCTCCACCGACGAGGTGGCCGAACTCCTGAACACCGAGGAGCCGCCGCGCGTCGTCGACATCCGATCGCCGGCGGCGTTCGCCCGCGGACACATCCCGGGCAGCGAGAACGTCCCGCTCGGCGAACTCCCCGAGCGCATCGAGTCACTGGCGGGCTCCGACCGCATCGTCACCGTCTGTCCCCACGGCAAGGCGAGCGTCCAGGCCGCCCGGCTCATCACGTCGTACGAGGGCACGGCCGACGCGCGCGTCGAGAGCATGGCCGGTGGCCTCGAAGACTGGGACGGCCCGCTGGAGGCCGACGCCGCCACCGAGACGGCGGCGGAATCGGAGCCCGACGCGCCCTTCTAGCCCGTCCGACTCTCTCAGCTCCGGGCGGTGGCGACTTCGCCGCCGTAGAGCACTCCGGCGACGCTCGAGCCGCCGACACGCCGCTCGTGGCGACCACGACGGCTGGCGCTCGCGGCGTAACCGGAAAGAAACGAAACGATTCGACTCGACGTGGGCCGTGGTTAGAGGGTCACGCGACGTTGAAGCCCTTCTCGCGGAGGAAGTCCTCCACGCGGCCGGTGTGGTTCCCCTGGAGTTCGATGGAGCCGTCCTCGACGGTACCTCCACAGGCGAACTTCGACTTCAGGTCGGACGACAGGCTGTCCATGTCGACGTCCCGCGGGTCGAACCCCTCGATGACCGTTACCTCCTTGCCGTAGCGTCGCTCGTCGATGTGGATGTTGATCTCCTGGGACTCTCGCGCCACGTCTTCACAGACGCAGAGTTCCTCAGGCAGGCCACACGTCGAGCATACCTCTGACATTCCAACCTGACTTCTGAGAGCGAGATACAAAACAGTATCGGGAAGGTGCACGGCCCGACCGACCGCGCCGACCGAGCAACCCGCACGAACCGCCGTTTCCACTCCAGCGACGGGTTCAGGCGGCGGCTCCGGACTGCGACTCGCGCTCGCCGCGACGGACGACGAGGTCGCCGACCACGGGCGTCGCCTCCCACACCAGTTCGTCGACGAGTTCGACAACCGTTTCGGCCTCGGCCGCCGAGACGCCGGAGCCGTACCGTGAGCGTTCGTAGCTGGTGGCGACGCGCTCGACGCGGTCGTCGAGTCCGTGTCCCCTGCCGATCGCCGCGAGGTACGATCGGGGGGTCTCGGTCGGTCGACGCGGCCGGTAGCGCCGTTCGAGGAGCCGCTCAAGCCGGCCGAACGCCCGTTCGACGTCCGCCGCCGGGTCGCCCGTCGATCGCTGGTAGCGCAGGCGGAGTTCGCGGGACAGCACCGCAGTGAAGCCGACCCGTCGAGCGGCGGCAGCGAGGCCGACGACCGCGACGAGGCCGACGCCGAGCGTCTCGCGGGACGGCAACTCGGGCAGGCTGACGCCGCCGCTCCCCTCGTCACCGCCGGCGCCGGGGTCGATCGCGGCCGGGTCCGGCGTCGTCTCCGGCGCGGGGGCGTTCCCTTCGAGGTTCCCGCGGAGCGACTCGTTCTGCGAGGTGTTGTTCAACGAGCCGTTGGTGGCCTCGAACGGGGTGACGTCAGGTGCGCCGCCGGCCGCGGGCTGCGTCGCGTTCGTGTCGACGCCCGTCTCGCCGTTCTGTCTCGCGTCGGTGAGCCGGGTGCGCTCGGCGGTCTCGCGCGGGGTCGCCGGCGTCGGGTCGAAGCGGACCCAGCCGACGTCGGGGAAGTACACCTCGACCCACGCGTGGGAGTTGAGCCCGCGGACGACGTACTCGTTCTCGCCGACCTGCTCGCCGGGCGTGTAGCCGACGGCGAGCCGTGCTGGCACGCCCTGCGTCCGCAGGAGCGTCACCATCGTGGTCGCGTAGTACGTACAGTAGCCCGCATCCATCTCGAAGAGGAACGCCTCGGCGATGTCGCCCTCGGGGCGTTCGACCGTGAGGGAGTAGCGCTTGTTCTCCTCAAGCCACCGTTCGATGGCGACCGCCTTGTCGTAAGCGTTGTCCTCGCCGCCGGCGATCTCCGCGGCTCGCTCGCGCACCCGCGTCGAGGTGCTCCCGGGCAGTTGGAGGTACGACGCTCGGATCTCCTCGGGGTAGTCGGTGCCGGCACGGCGCAACTGTTCGGAGGTGTACTGCGGGACGCGGCTCTCGACGGTGTACTCCTCGCCGGCCTGGAGGCTCGTCGCCGGACGCAGGAAGCCCTGCTGGGTGATCTGCACCCGCGCGGCGTCGGCCCCCGACACCGACACGGGCTTCCACGCGGTCGGCATGGCCGAGACCGTCGACTCCGCCCGCACGGTCTGGGTGAGCCGGCGCGAGGAGCCGGGCGGGCCCTGGAGCCGCCCCTGGTAGGGGTCGGTGTTGCCCGTCCGCACCCACCCGCTGCCGGTGTAGCGATCGTACGACGCCGTCTGCCAGTACTGGCCCTCCTCCGCCTCGATCGTGTAGCGCACCTTCGGCGAGAGCCGGATCGAGCCGAGCACCTCGATCCGCTCCGAGGAGTCGACGACGCTGGCCTCCACGGTGGGGGAGCCGCGGTCGGGCAAGAGCGGCTGGGCAGCCCCGCCCGGGACCACCGAGAGCGTCGCCGCGAGGACGACCATCGCCGCCAGCACCGCGACGAGCGTGTCGAGTTGCGCGACGGTGCCGCCGTACCGATCGAGCGTGCCGAGACCGATCGCCGCGCCCGCCCCGAGGACGCCGACGAGCGTCGTCGTCGTGCCGGCGTCGCCCGTCAGGACGAACAGGCCGAGGGCGGTCCCACCGACGGTGACGCTCCAGACGTACCGCTCGCGCATCGCGAGATACCACGAGAGGAACACCGGTCCGGGGGCGATGCCGAGCGCCCACACGTCCGCCGCGGTCAGCCGGAGCACGGAGAGCCCGGTGAGGAGCGCGACGGTGTCCGAGAGGATGCGCTCGGGCGACAACAGCGACAGCTGACTCGCCGGGATCGCGAGGAAGTACGTGAGCGTCCCGCCGACGAGCAACACGGCGGTGAAGAAGATCGCGGTGCGGATCCGGAGGAAGTGCCCGAGCGCCGTCGCCAGCAGGAACGTCCCCACGACGAGGGGGACGAAGACCCGGCTGCCGCCGACCACGTTCGTAACGTGCGCGAGCACGCTGAGGTACGAGCCGGTGAGGACGAGGACGCCGACGAGCGCGGGGCCGCGGAAGCCGGTCCGTTCGGACAGCGGCCCCGCCGACAGCGACCAGCCCTGCCGGCTCACGCCGTCACCCCCTGGGTCCCGTCGTCGCCGGCCGCGTGCGCGGGATCTCCCTCATCGGTCGCCCCGCCCGCGGAGTCGACGCGTTCCGGTCGTCCCTCGATCAGGTTCTCGACGGGGACGGCCGTCCTACCGAGGTGGACCACCGTCCCGCCGCGCGCGGCCCGTACCGCGGCGGCGGGGTCGCTCTCTGTCGCCGGGTCGCCGTGGCCGACGCGGGCCAGCGCCGTGAGGACCCGCTCGCGGTCGCCGGGGGTGACCGAGTGCTCCCCGTCCGGCGTGACGAGCGTCACGGGCACGCCCGCGCGCAGGAGCGCCAGAACGACGGTCGCGCCCGCCTCGGCCATCTCGTCGGCCCGCCCCCGGTCGGCCGACAGCGACACCGAGAGCGCCTGACTGCGGTTGTCGGCCGCGAACTCCTTGACGACGAGGTCCTCCCGTTTGGCCGACGACTTCCAGTGGATGTCGCGGAGCGAGTCGCCGCGGACGTACTGGCGGAGGCGGTCGAACTCGTCGCGGTCGTGGCTCTCGCCCGTGTCGTGGAGGGCGACGAGGTCGCGGCGGGCCCGGCTGGAGAGGTCGTACACCCGCGGGTAGACGAGCAACTCGTCGGTCGTGGCGGTCGCGACGCGGCGCGTCGCCAGGCCGAGGACGTCCCGCGCCACGAACGACGCCGGACCGATCGTGTGTCTCCCTCGGCGGCGGTAGGTCACCTCGTACGAGACGGCTTCGCGGCCGACGGTCGTCTCGGCGCGCGGATCGCCGGCGACGCCCGGTGGGAGCGCGTCCCGAACCGAGGCGGTGAACGGCGAGTCGGTGTCGAACCGGAGGGTGACCGTCCCGGATTCGCCCGGGAACCCCCGCTTCGGGAGCGTCCGGTCGACCGCCGGCGGATCGATCCGGCGGAGCTGGACGACTGCGGCGACGAGCGCGACGACGCAGGGGAAGACGACGGCGTTGAGTGCACGCGCCCCGAACGCCGCGGCCATCGCGGTCCCGAGGACACCGACGCCGACGACCGTCCAGCCGCGGCGCGTCAGCTTCATTCGACGGGGACGGTGTCGAGCGCTCGCTCGACGACCGCGACGCCGTCTCCGTCGCCCCCACTAGGGCGGATCCGGTGGCTCCACACGGTGGGGAGCTCCGCTTGGACGTCGTCGGGGACGACGTAGTCCCGCCCCTCGAACACCGCCCGGGCCTGCGCCGCCCGGACGAGGGCGATGCTCCCGCGGGGGGAGACGCCCAGCTGTGCGTGGTCGCGGGTGAACGACGCCAGTTCGGTGATGTACGACCGGACCGGCTCGCGGACGTCGACGGCGACGACCGTCCGCCGGGCGCGCTGGACCTCCGGCACCGAGGCGACGGGGTCGAGCGACTCGATGGGGTGGTCGCCGGCGACCCGACCCAGGAGTTCGGTCTCGTCGTCCTCGCTGGGGTAGCCCAGCCGGAGCTTCTTCATGAACCGGTCGATCTCGGCCATCGGCAGTTCGTACGTCCGGTTGGGTTCGACGTCGTTCTGCGTCGCGATGACGGTAAAGGGGGAGGGGAGCCGGTGCGTGTCGCCGTCGACGGTCACCTGCTCTTCTTCCATCGCCTCCAACAGCGCCGCCTGCGTCTTCGGCGGCGCGCGGTTGATCTCGTCGCCGAGGACGATGTTCGCGAACACCGGGCCGGGCTGGAACTCGAACTCGCGGTTCTTCTGGTTGAAGACGTTCACGCCGGTGACGTCCGACGGGAGGAGGTCGGGCGTGAACTGGACGCGCTTGAACGTGCAGTCAATCGACGTGGCGATCGACCGGGCGAGCATCGTCTTTCCCACCCCGGGCACGTCCTCCAACAGGAGGTGTCCGCGGGCGAAGAAGGCGACGAGGATATGTTCGATGGCGTCGTGCTGGCCGACGATGACCCGCTCGACGTTCTCGGTGATGCGGTCGGCGAGGGCGGCGGCGGCGTCGAGGGAGAGCGGCTCGAACTCCTCGTCGGGAGAGACGACGGCGGCGTCGGCGTCCGGCCGGCTCACGTCGGTCACGCGCGGCCTCCCGTCCGCGGCTGGCCCCGCCGTCGTCCCCCACGTGACCGCACCGCCGGGGGACGGTGTGGCCGAGGCATCGACCGTGGCGGCACGTGCCGGGACCACGACACGGGGCTGGGGAGCTTCGGGTAGCTCTTCGTCCTCACGGTTACCGTTACTTCTTGCCGGAGTCACCTAACTCTGCTGGGTGTGCCCAGGTCACATCCCGGACCGTCGGCGACCCGCCTCACTCCGGCGTCGCTGCGCGGCGCGTGCCCGGCTCGACCCCGGCTCCCTCCGCCGACGACCGGTCGGCGCGTCGACCGCCCCTCGGCTGCTCGACTTCTCGGTCGGCTCGACCGTAGACTAGTTATATGAGTGACAAGATGCAACGTACGGTCGCGATGTACAACGTGCTCGTGGCAGTCGATCGGGAGACGGATCGGGCGGCCCGGCAGGCGAGATACGTCGAGCGCCTCGCGAGCGACGGTGCGGAGATCACGGCGACGGTCCTCTACGTGGTCTCTCCGGAGACGTTCGGCCGGGCCGAGGACGTGGCGTTCTCGGAGGTCGACGCGGCGGTCGACGCCGCCCGCTCCCTCGAGGAGGCGGGGGTTCCGGTGGACCGGATCGTCGGCGACGGCGGCGTTCCGCAACAGATCGTCCGCACCGCCGAGGAACTCGACGTCGACGAGATCGTGATGGGCGGCCACAAGCGAACGGGCGTGACGCAGGTCCTCCTCGGGAGCGTCGTCCACGACGTCGTGCTCTCGGCCGAGCGACCGGTCACGGTCGCCGGGGGAAGCGTCTCGTTCGGCAGGGACCGGCGGACGGTGCTCGTCCCGGTCGACCGCGACGCCGACCGCGCGCTGGATCAGGCGTCGTACGTGGCGAACCTGCCGAACGCCGGGGAGCGCGTCGACGCGGTCGTGCTGTACGTGTTCCCCCACCAGGACTACGCGGGTGCCCCGCCGCACGAGTTCGGGGAAGTCGAAGCGGCGGTCGCAGTGGCCGACTACCTCGACGGACGGGGAGTGTCCGTCGATCGACTGGCGCCCGGCGGCGAGGTCGTCCGGACGATCCTCGACACCGCCGAGGAGCACGACGTCGACGGGATCGTAATGGGCGGCCGGAAGCGATCCGGTGTCCAGAAGGTGATCCTGGGGAGCACGTCGCTGGACGCCATGCTCTCGGCCGAACGCCCGGTGACGATCGTCGGCTAGCGCGGTCGCGTGCGTCGTCGTCCGACGCCCCGGACCCAGCCACGCGGGCCCAGCACCGTCGCGCGTCACGCGCTCGCCGGTCGACCCGACGCTTTTTACCGCTCCGTCGCCGGCTATCCCCACATGAACGGAGGCGGGGACGCCGAGCGCGACGCGGGAGCGAGCGACACCACCGGCGGTGAGCGTCGGGACGGCCACGAGGGGAGCGCCGATCCCGGCGACGCGGCCGACGCGGACCCGGCACTCGGTGCCCCCGCCGCGATGCTCGACGTTCGCGAGGACCTGACGCCGATGATGGCGCAGTACACCGATCTCTGCGAGGCCCACGACGACGCGCTCGTGTTGTTCCAGGTCGGCGACTTCTACGAGGCCTTCTGTCAGGCCGCCGAGACCGTCGCGCGGGTCTGTGAGGTGACGCTCACGAAGCGCGAGGATTCGACCGGGCGCTATCCGATGGCGGGCGTCCCGATCGACAACGCCGCCTCGTACGTCGACCGACTGCTCGACGCCGGCTACCGCGTCGCGCTCGCCGACCAGATCGAACCGGCCGAGGAGGCCTCGGGGCTCGTCGACCGCGCCGTCACGCAGGTGATCACTCCGGGGACGCTCGTCGACGACGAACTCCTGGCGGGGAGCACCGCGAACTACCTCGGGGCGGTCGTCCGCGGGGGCGGCGACGGCGACGGAGCGAACGCGGCCACGGCGACGTACGGCTTCGCGGTCGTCGACGTCTCGACCGGCGAGTGTCTGGTGACGAGCGGTGACCGGGCAACGGTCCGCGAAGAGATCGAACGGCTCGCCCCCGCGGAACTGCTCACCGCGCCCGAGGTCGACCTCGACGCGACGCCGGTCGCGGGCGAGGCGATGCGGACGTCGTTCGATCCGAGGGCGTTCAGCCTCGACGCCGCCCGCGACCGACTGGCGGCGTACGCCCGCCCGGACGCGGTGCTCGACGGCGACGCGGAGATCCGCGCGGCCGGGGCGGCGCTCGCGTACGCCGAGTACACCCAGGGTGGCGACCGGCTCGACTACGTCTCGCGGGTGACGCGGTTCGACCCCCGCGAATCCATGCGGCTGGACGCCACGGCCCTTCGGAGTCTCGAACTGTTCGACTCTCGGTCGCTGTCGGGCCGGACGCTGATGGGGACGCTCGACGACACCGCGTGCGCGCTCGGTCGCCGCCGCCTGGAGACGTGGCTCCGGCGACCGAGCGTCGACCACGCCGAGTGTGAGGCCCGGCTCGACGCGGTCGAGGCGCTCTCGACGGAGGGGGTCGATCGCGAGACGCTCCGGGAGCGCCTCCGGGAGGTGTACGACCTCGAACGGCTCGTCGGACGCGTCTCGCGCGAGCGGGCCAACGCCCGCGACCTCCGCGCCCTCGCGACGACGCTCGCGGTCGTCCCCGACGTGCGCGAGGCGCTCGCGTCGGTCGCCGCCGCCCACGACGCGACCCGACTCCGAACCCTCCAAGAGCGCCTCGACGACTGCGCGGACGTCCGCGCGCTCGTCGAGGAGGCGATCGTCGCCGACCCGCCCCAGGAGATCACCGAGGGCGGCGTCGTCCGCGAGGGATTCGATTCCGAGTTGGACGATCTCCGAGCGACCGAACGCGAGGGGCGCGAGTGGGTGTCGAAGCTCGAAGCGCGCGAACGCGAGCGGACGGGGATCGACTCGCTCGACGTCGGCTACACGCAGGTCCACGGCTACTACATCGAGGTGACGAACCCGAACCTCGACCGCGTCCCCGACGAGTATACGCGGCGGCAGACGTTGAAGAACTCCGAGCGCTTCTATACGCCCGAACTGAAGCGCCGCGAGGACGAGATCATCTCGGCCTCGGAACGGGCCGATTCCCTCGAATACGAGGTGTTCTGCGAGGTCCGCTCGTCGGTCGCCGCGGAGACCGAACGACTCCAAGAGCTCGCGGACGTGCTCGCGACGCTCGACGTGCTGGCGACGTTCGCCGCCTGTGCGGTCGAACACGACTACGCACGGCCGACGTTCGGGACCGACGCCATCGAGATCGAGGGCGGTCGGCACCCAGTCGTCGAACGGACGACGGAGTTCGTCCCGAACGACGTCGACTTTTCCACTGGACGGATCGCGCTCGTCACCGGCCCGAACATGTCGGGCAAGTCGACGTACATGCGGCAGATCGCACTCACCTGTCTCATGGCACAGGCGGGGAGTTTCGTCCCCGCCTCCCGGGCGCGACTCCGCGTGGTCGACCGCGTCTTCACCCGCGTCGGGGCGTCGGACGACATCGCCGGCGGCCAGTCGACGTTCATGCGCGAGATGGCCGAACTCACCGAGGTGCTCCACGGGGCGACGGAGCGGTCGCTCGTCCTCCTCGACGAGGTGGGGCGGGGGACCTCGACGACCGACGGCCTCGCGATCGCCCGTGCGACGACCGAGTTCCTCCACGACGAGGTCGGCGCGACGACGCTCTTCGCGACGCACTACCACGAACTCACGGACCTCGCCGAGGACCACGAGGGCGTGTTCACCCTCCACTTCACCGCGGACCGCGACGGCGACGACGTGACGTTCCTCCACCGCGTCGCCGCAGGGCCGTCGTCGTCGTCGTACGGTATCGAGGTGGCCCGGCTCGCGGGCGTCCCCGACCGGGTGGTCGAACGCGCCCGGGCGCTGGTTGAGCGCGCCGAGGCCGCCGAAGAACAGACGAAATCCGCGCCGGTCGAGACGCCGCCGCGGGACGCCCCGGCGGCGACCGACGCGCGGCCAGGGGGAGCACAGGCCGGGACGACGAACGGGCAGGATCGGCGACGCGAACGGACGGCGACGGCCCAGGAGGGGATCGACCCAGCCGAAAAGGCCTTTGGGGGTCCTTCCCAACAGGGCGATGGCCGCGCGAAGTCAGCGCCACTGCCCGACCCGTCGCGAGAGCCGGGCGACGACTCGAACCACGTCGTCAACGAGGTTCTCGCCGATGTCCGAGCCGTCGACGTCGCGCGCACGACGCCGATGGACGCGCTCGCCCTCCTCCACGAACTCCAGCGGAGACTCGATGACGCGAATCAGGAGACTTGAGACCGAAACCAGACGGAAGATCGCCGCCGGCGAGGTCGTCACTCGCCCGTCGTCAGTGGTACGAGAACTCGTCGAGAACAGCCTCGACGCCGACGCCTCACGGGTGTCGGTCGCCGTCGAGGGCGACGGGACCGAGCGAATCTGGGTCCGCGACGACGGCCACGGGATGGACAGCGACGACGCCGCGCTCGCGGTCGAGCGTCACACCACGTCGAAGCTCTCCGGCCCGGCCGACGTCGAGCGCGTTTCGACGCTCGGCTTCCGCGGCGAGGCCTTACCCAGTATCGTCGCCGTCGCCAGCCTCGAGTTGACGACGAACGACGGCGGGCCGCGGGGGACGCGCGTCCGCGTCTCCGACGACGGGATCGAGACCGCTCCCGCCGGCCGCGCGCGGGGGACGACTGTCCAGGTCGCCGACCTCTTTTACAACCGGCCCGCCCGTCGGAAACACCTCGGCTCCGCGAAGGCCGAGTTCGCGCGCGTCTCGAAGCTGCTCTCGCGGTACGCGCTCTGTCACCCCGACGTCGGGTTCTCGCTGTCGCACGACGGCCGCGAGACGTTCTCGACGCCTGGCACCGGCTGGACAGACGCGCTCCTCGGGGTGTACGACCGGACGGTCGCCGGCCAGTGCACGCACTTTTCGTTCGCCGCCGGCTCGGCCGACGGGACAGAGACGGGCGTCGAGGGCGTCCTCTGTTACCCGTCGGTCACCCGCGCCACGCGCGATCACGTCCACGTCGCGGTCAACGGCCGCCCGCTCGCGGACGAGTCGCTCCGGCGGGCCGTCGTCGCGGGCTACGGTTCGCTCCTCCCCTCGAACCGGGCACCGATCGCCGTCGTGTCGATCACCGTCCCGCCCGACGCGGTTGACCACAACGTCCACCCCGCGAAGGCCGCGGTGGCGTTCCGCGACGAGGGCGTGGCCGATCGGGTCGAACGCGCCGTCGCCGACGCGCTCTCGACGGCCGACCTCCGCCGGAGCGGCGAGGTGGCGATGGACCTCGACGCGACGCTGGAACCGGTCGAGGGTGAGTCGCGGCTCGCCGACGCGTCGGTCATCGGCGGCTTCCGCGACCTGTACCTGCTCTGTGCCGCCGGCGACGAACTGCTCGTCGTCGACCAGCACGCGGCCCACGAGCGCGTCAACTACGAGCGGCTCCGGGCCGCCGTGGGCTCGGTCCCGTCGCAGGCCGTCGACCCGCCGGCGACGCTGTCGGTCACGCCCGCGGAGGCGGCGCTGGTCGAGTCACGCGGGGACGAACTCCGGGCGCTCGGGTACGACGCATCGCCGTTCGGCGGCGGGACGATCCGCGTCAGCGCCGTCCCGGCCCCGCTCGGGCGGACCGCCGCACCGGCGTCGCTCCGTGAGGTCCTCGCGACCCTCGATCGGGGCGGCGAACGCCCCGCGGACGCCCGCGACGACCTCCTGAAGGAGATGGCGTGTCACCCCTCTCTGAAGGCCGGCGACGCGCTCTCCGCGGCGGCGGCGGAGAGACTGCTCGACCGCCTCGGCGCGTGCGACCAGCCGTACGCCTGCCCGCACGGGCGGCCGACCGTTCTCTCGATCGGCGAGGAGACGCTCGTCCGCGGGTTCGAGCGCGGGAACACGCGGTTCGGCTGAGCCGCGGACCGACGGACGGGTCCGGCGACCGCCAGTGAGGGCGCGGGCCGTCGGCTACCAGTCCTTGCAGTCCGCACAGACGAACCGGTCGCCGTCGCGCCACTGCCGGTCGACGGTCGCCCCACAGGCCGGGCAGCCGTCGCCGTCGGCCGACCACCGGTAGGTCGCCCGTGGCGGGTCGACACTCGGCGCGTCATCGCCGTCGTGAGCCGAGTCGGCCTCGCTATCGGCTTCGACGGCTTCCCTGCCGGTATCCCCGGTCGACTCCTCCGTTCGCTCCGCGGCGCTTTCGTCGGTCTCGCCAGTGTCGGTCGGTTCCGCTCCAGCTCCCGCGTCGGCAGCCGCGGCCGTCGTCGCGGTCGAACGCTTGCTCGCTGGGTCCTCGTCCGCGACGCCGTCGTCCCCCTCGCCGTGGAGGAAATCGTCGAGCGACCGGTTCTCGCCCATACGCCGACGTCGGGCCACACCGGCTTATCGCTGGTGGGACGGCCCCGTCTTCCCGCTCATCCGCCGCTCCGGTTCGCGTCGCGTTCGCGCTTCATCAAGACCGCCTCCGCGGGCACGGGCTCGAAGCCGAACTGTTCGTAGAAGTCGACGAGTTCGCCCCGGCACTCCAGGACGACCTGCTCGACGCCGGCCACCGACGGGTGGTCGCAGACCGCCTCGATCAGGGTCGTGCCGAGCCCCCGGCCGCGGTAGGGGACGCCGACGACGACGTCCTCGACGAACGCGCGGTACTCCGTGTCGGTGAGCGCGCGGGCGAAGGCGACCACCTCGTGGTCGCGGGTGCGGCCGCTCACCACCTCGCGGACGAGACAGACGACGACGTCGGTGTGATCTAGCATCCGGCGGACGCCGTCGCGGTCGCGGTCGGCGGCCCATCCCGTCGAGCGGAGGAGCCGGATCACGTCGTCGACGCCTCCGTCGGGGATTCCGTAGACGACGTCGGCGTCGATGTCGCGGGTCATGGCGTGGTCGTCGGGTCCCGGTGGTATCAATCACCCGCTCGATTTCTCGGGAACGAGAACGGAGTCGGCCTGGGGGCTCGGGCGGCCCCCCGCTTCCGCGATCAGTTGCCCGACGTGGGTCTGGGTTCCGCGTCGTCCTCCGTGTCGCCGGCGTCCGTCTCCGTCGCGCCGTCCAGCGCCGCGTCGAGCCCGTCGACGGGGCCGTCGGGCGTCTCGACGTCGCCGAGGCCGAGTCGGTACGCGCTCCCGTCGACGCCGTCGCGCAGGCTGGTGCGGCCGCGGTGAACGCTCACGGCATCGTCGAGGTGGAGCTTCACCGCTTCGAGGAGCGCCTCGGCTTCGAGCGGCTGTCCCCGCTCTTTCAGCGCCGCGACCGAGGCGTCGTCGGGCACGTCGAACGCTCGCTGGGTGATGATCGGCCCCTGGTCGAGGTCGGTCGTCACGTAGTGGGCCGTGACGCCGGCGATCCGGACGCCCGCCTCCCGCGCCTGTCGGTACGCCGCTGCCCCGGGGAACGACGGGAGCAGGGAGGGGTGGACGTTGATGATCCGGTCCTCGTACCGGAAAACGACGTTCGGCGAGAGGATCCGGATGTACCGCGCGAGGACGACGAGGTCCGTGTCGTACTCGTCGAGGAGTCGGAGAAGCTCGGCCTCGTCGGGCGAGCCCTTCTCGTCACCGACGTCGTGGAACGGGACGCCGTGTTCGTCCGCGAGCGGCCGGAGGTCGTCGTGGTTGCCGATGACGACCGAGATATCCGCGTCCAATTCGCCGGCGGTCCGCGCCTCGAACAGCGCTTCGAGACAGTGTGACTCCCGCGTGACGAGCACCGCGATGCGTTTCGTCTCGCGGTCGGCGGGGAACCGGACCTGCACGTCGACGTCCATCCGCTCGCCGAGTTCCGCCAGCGCGTCGCGCAGGGTCGCCTCCGTACAGACCATCCCGGAGGTGTCGGCGTGGAGCGTCATCCGGAAGACGCCGTCGCGGACCGCCTGGTCGATGTCCTCGATGTTGATTCCGCGCTCGAACAGCAGGTTGGTGACTTTCGCGACGATTCCGGTCTTGTCTCCTCCGATGACCGTGATTTCGGTGTATTCACGCGTCATACGGTCACCTCTGGCCGTTCGAGACCGAACATATCCGCGATGAACCGGTGCGTACCTAAACCGCTTCCGCTTCTCGGAAGGCCCGCTTCGGGGAGCGACTGTCGCGTCGGCGGGCCACCGAGACGAGTCCGTTCGAGTTCGGGGTGGTATACTCGAACGTGCATATCGGCACGACTCCAAAACGGCTTTTGCGCATGACCGCGCACCCCCACTCGATGACTGCCTACACCGCGACGGTCACCGTCCGCCTCAAGCGTGGCGTGCTCGATCCGGAGGCCGAGACGACGAAACGCGCGCTCGAACGCCTCGGGTTCGAGCTCGACGCCCTCCGTTCGGCCGACCGGTTCGAGATCGACCTCGACGCCGACTCGACCGACGCCGCCGCCGAACGAGCCGACGAGATGGCCGAACGACTGCTCGCCAACCCGACCATCCACGACTACGACGTGGAGGTCGCGGAGGCGGAATGACCGTCTCGTCTGCGACGGCGACGCTTAATTCCGTCACACGGAGGGTTCGGCGGTGACCGTCGCCGTCGTCCAGTTCGGCGGGTCGAACTGCGACCGCGACGCCGTCCAGGCGCTCGCACACCTCGGCATCGAGGCGCGACGCGTCTGGCACGAGGACGGGCTTCCCGACGACACCACGGGTATCGTCGTCCCCGGCGGGTTCTCCTACGGCGACTACCTCCGTGCGGGGGCGATGGCCGCCCGCGCGCCGATCATGGCCGAGGTCCGCGAGCGCGCCGCGGCGGGCGTCCCGGTGCTCGGCATCTGCAACGGCGCACAGATCGGCTGTGAGTCGGGGCTCACCGAGGGCGCGTTCACCACGAACCGGAGCGCGCGCTTTCAGTGTGAACACGTCTTCCTCCGGGTCGAACGAGCCGACACGCCGTGGACGCGGGCCTACGAGGAGGGCGAGGTCGTCGAACTCCCCATCGCCCACGGCGAGGGACGGTTCGAGATCGACGCCGAGCGGTACGAGCGACTCGACGACGAGGGGAGAGTGCTGTTCCGCTACTGCGACGCCGCGGGGAACGTGACCGATGCGGCGAACCCGAACGGGTCGACCGGCAACGTCGCGGGGATCCTCGGCGAGCGCGACACCGTCGCGGTGCTGATGCCGCATCCGGAGCGGGCGACGCTCCCGGACCTCGGTCGGACCGACGGACAGGGCGTGCTCCAGGGACTGGCCTAAAGCTCGATCCAGATTGGGTTGTCGGTGGCGATCCACCCCTCCGGGTTCCCGTCTTCGCGGATCTCGAGCCAGCCGTCCTCGTAGTGAACCGATTTGTATGCGTGTTCCGACATAGGTGTCAGATAGCGACGTCTGCTACCACCGAACCGGACGTGTGCCGACTACTTTGGTACGCGTATCGTTCCGGATCCACAAGGCGAGCTTACGGACTGAAACGACTGGTTAGGCGGGGTCGGACGATCGCGTCGCCACCGGTATGGGTAGCGTTCACACGCGCTGTCGGGGCCAGAACCAGGCTAAACCAGTGGTTTAGGGGACTCTTACCCGCCCTCAGCGGGCGAGCGGCGTCGCGTAGGCGGTCTCCTCGTCGAGCACCGCGCGCCACGTCGCCTCGCAGTCGCAGTCGACCTGCTCGAACACCGTCGGGTCCTGGCGGAGGTCGAAGTCCTTGATCGCGCGCTGGACGCGGTCGTCACAGTCGCCGCAGTTGTGCGGGCCACGCTCGGAGCCGTGCCCGACGGGGTCGGAGACGACGATGGCGTCAACGTCGGCCGTTCTCTCGAGCACCTCGGCGACCGACCAGAGCCACGGCGGGCGGTAGCCGCCCTCGAAAAAGAGCTCGTCGACCATCGTGTACCGCTGGACGTTGCAGGGGTTCATCGAGACGGTGTGGGCGTACTCCGAACACCGCCGAACCGAGGTGATCATGTCGTCGAGCGCCTCGCGCTCGGTGAGGAACGGCGGCTTCATCAGGAGGTAGGCCTTGACGCCCGCGCCCGCCGCGTCGGCCTCCTCGCTCGCGGCGACGAAGTCCTCGAAGTCGAAGTACTTGTTCACGCAGTCGTGACGGACCCGGTCGGTCGCGGTTTCGAGGCCGACAGCGACGTCGGTCTCCAGTCCGTGGTCGGTGAAGTCCGCGAGCTTCTCGCGGGCGACGAAGTCGGGGAGGGACTCGACGACGATCCGCTCGCGGTCGGCGAAGGCGTCGGCGATCGCCGCGCGCGTCTCCGCGGGCACCTCGCGCTCGTCGAGGAACGACCCCGAGGTGTAGATCTTGATCAGGGGAGAGGGGTCGTCGGCCTCCGCTTCCTCGTGGTCGAGACAGACCTCGATCTGGTCCATCAGCGCCTCGTGCGCGACGGTGCCGCCCTCGACCGACTCGGCGACGTAGCCACACATCGTACAGCCGCCGGCGCGCGCCCACCGACAGCCACCGGTGTTGAGGATGATGGTGAGCGACTGACGGACGCCGTCGGGCGTGTTGTCCTCGTCGAGCCACACTCGCGTCGGCTCGTGTGGGTCGTACTGCTCGTCCTTCTGCGACCGGATGTCGCGCATCACCTGGTTGTGTGCGTCCATCCCGCGGCCCCGCTCGTACACCTCGGGCGTCGGCTTGCTCATCGGTTTCTGTACCCGGAGCCCGGGGAAAACGGCTTCGCCTCGGCGACCGCTCGTCTCCGCCTGTTTCCGCCCGCCACCGAGGCAGTCGCCCCTCGTCGCTCCGACGACGGGCTATTTGCCGGTGCCGGGCGACGACCACCCATGCGCCTCCCTCGCCGCCGGCTCCTCGCGCTCCTCTCGACAGGGGTGGCGGGGTGCGGCGGGGCGGCTCGCGGCGGCGAGCCGAGGACGCCGGCGGGACCGGCGTCGGGTCCCGAGCCGACACGGACGGGACCATCGGTGTCGCCGCAGTCGGTCTCGGTCGGCAACACCCGACCGACGCGGCAGTTCGTCACCGTCGCGGTCGAACGGGCGGGCGAAACACGCTTCGTCGAGAGCCGCGAGCTCGTCCCCGGCGAGCGGCACACGACCGGCGACGTCCTCTCTACGGGGGGGACGTACGACGCGGTCGTCGACACCGCCGACGGGAGCCGGACGACGTACCGATGGACGGTCGTCGACGAGCTCGACGGCCTGGCGGTGACGCTCGCAGACGGGATCGACGTCGTGCGGACGGTCCGCTGCGGCCCCGACTGCGCGCTCGGCGACGGGGAGCGCCTCGACGCCCCGCTCGTCGGGGACGGAAGCGCCCGGTGGTACGCGCCGGCGCAGGTCGTCCTCGCGAACCCGGGCGCGTCGGCCGAGGCGGAGGTCACCGTCTCGCTCGACGGGCGGACGCTCGTCGACGCGCGCTACCGGGTCCCACACGAGACGCAGGTCGTCGTCCCGCTCACCTACCGGAGCGGCACCTACCGCGTCGGGGTCGAAACCGCAGCCGGGGGCGTCGTCGGCGACTGGCGCGTCCCCGAGGAGCCCTCGCGCGTCGTCGACTTCTCGACCCTCGCCGTCGGGTGCGGTCCGGGGAACACGCAACTGCGGATCGAGAACGACGACGACCGCAGCCACGCCGTCCGTGTGGCGGTCGAACGCGAGGGGACGGTCCGGTTCGCGGAGCGCTACCGTCTCGACCCGGGCGAACGCCGTGCGGTGGTGCCGGTCGCGGCGTCCGGACGGTACGAGGTCTGCCTGCGCTCCGCCGGGGGGACCGAACGGACGTGGACCTGGTGGGCCTGCCCGCCACACGGCCCCGCGACGGCCGCCGTCGACGCGACGGGGACGGCGACGTTCAGCCAGTCGGGCCTCTGACTCCCCGCGAACGGCAGTATAGCACGAACCGGAGTGCTTAGGTTCGGTCGACGACACGCTCACTCACCGTGTTCCCGCTCGGTCACGCGCTGTTCGGTTACCTGCTGTACGTCCCGTTCGCGCTGCTCACCCGCTATCGGCTCCCCTACCGCGGTACCCTCGTCGCCCTCCTCGTCGGGACCCAGTTCCCCGACGTCGTCGACAAGCCGCTCGCCTTCGTCGGGGTACTTCCCAGCGGTCGGGCCCTCGCACACTCCGTGTTCTTCGCGGCCGGCCTCTTCGCCGTGCTCTGGGTCGCCGCGCGCCGGTACGACCGTCCCCACCGTCCCCACCTCGCGGCCGCGTTCGGCTTCGGCCACGTCTCTCACCTCCTCGGCGACGCGGTGAACCCGGTCGCCGCCGGCCGGATCGGAGAGCTCACGTTCCTTCTGTGGCCAGTCTTCCCGGCCACGACATACCCCAGCGACGACATCGCACCCTGGGTGCGGATCGTCCGGTACTACGCCTCGCCGGAGCTCACTCCCGGGCTGGTGTTGATCCCGATCGCGGTGATCGTGTTCGTCGCCATCGAGATCCGCCGACGTCGGCTGCCGACGTAGCGCGGACGACCCGGGCCCCGGTGTCGATCGGGGAACGTTTCACCGCCGCGCCCGAACGCCGACCGTGTCACTCAGCCGTCGCGCTCTCCTCGGCGTTTCCGTCTCCCTGCTGGCGGGGTGTGGGTCGCGTCCGGGGTTCGGACTATCCCCACCCGGACCGTCGACACCGCGGCGTTCACCGACGGCCGGAGACGGCGCGACGACGATCGGTCGCCCCGACGACGACCCGGAGGAGTCGGTGCAGGCGGTCGGAGCCGTGACCGTGGCCAACGACGCCGACGCGGACCGCTATGTGACGGTCGTGGTCGAATCCGAGGCCGGGTCAGCCTTCGTCGAGAGCCGTTCCGTCCGTCGCGGCACCGCCGTCACGTTCGACGGCGTCGTCCCGGCGACGGGCACGTACCGCGTCGTGGTCGACACCGCCGCGGGCCCGCGCGGCACGTTCGACTGGCCGGTCACGTCCCAGCTCCCCGCCCTCCGGGCCCGGCTGACCGACGAGGTGTCGTTCTCGCGGCCCGCGGCGTGCGATCCTGACTGCGGCGGCGTCGCGCTCGGCGGGACGGCGACCGGGTACCCCGCGGGTGGGTTCGACCCACGCGGTCGGCGTGCTGGCTCCGAACTCCGCGTCCACAACGCCGACGCGGTGCCGACCGTCGTCCGGGTTCGCGTCGCCGATGGCGCGGTCTTGGACTACCGCTACCGGCTCCCACCGGCTGTGACGCTCGTCGTCCCGGTCCCACAGCGCGCCGGCGAGACCGCGGTTCGAGTCGACGTCGACGGCGGGGACACGCGCCGGTTCCGGTGGGCGATGGAGACGAACCCGGTCCGTCGGGTGACGGTCGACGGTGCCGGCTGAGTCCTCGTTCGAGCTGCCGGCCGCGGTGGCCGTGCCGACCTCAACCGAGGAACAGCCGCAACCAGCGGTTGTTCTCGACGATCGACGTGCGTTCGAGCCAGGCGTCGACGCCGAGGATGCGGCCGGCACCGAACGCGCCCAGGCCGAACAGCAGGAAGGCGTACACGAGGTGGTCGTCGACGACCCAGCCGTGTTCGAGGGGGAGCCCCGCGAGGAGGCCACCCTGGAGCGCTGCGAGCCAGTAAAAGAGCATCATCATCGCGCCCCAGAAGGCGCTCCAGCGCACGAACGCCCCGACGATGAGCGCGAGGCCGGTGAGGGTGAGCCCCCACATGTTCAACGCGTCGATGAGGGGACTCCCGGCCATCGCCCCCCAGAACCCCATCAGCGGGTTCCCCTCCGGGATGGCGTTGAGCAGGAAGCCCGACGCCGTCCAGTTGTTCGTCGGGTCGCCGTCCAGATAGGTGATGAGCTTCGTGACGCCACCCTGAAACAGCACCCACCCCATCGTCACCCGCATGAAGAACAGCGAGTAGCCGACCCAGCTCTCCGAGTAGTCGAACGCGACGTCGCGGCCGAGGATCTCGGCGTGGATCGTGTTCTGTGTGGACATACCATGGCAAGGTACGACCGGCGGCAATACGAAACCCGACCATGACATATCATGCCATTCAAATATTTCGGTGCCGCGGGCGGCCACCGAGCGATCGCGGCGACAGAGCCGTAAGCGCCGACGCTCGGCGGATCAGTTCCGCGCGAGGAGGTCGACGCGCGTGAGCGAGACGGCCACCAGGACGAGCGTCACGGCCACGAGGAGGAACACGACGCTGATGACGTTCACCTCGGGGGTGACGTTGTAGCGGATCTGGTTCCAGATGTACACCGGGAGCGTCGTGGTCGCCGAGTCCTTCACGAAGTAAGTGAAGACGAACTCGTTGAACGAGAGAGTAAAGGCCAGGAGGCCACCGGCGACGATGCCGGGGAAGACGTTCGGGAGCGTCACCCGCAGGAACGTCTGGAGTTCGTCCGCGCCGAGGTCCTTCGAGGCCTCCTCCAGCCCGCGGTCGAAGGTGAGGAACGTCGGGATGATGACGAGCGTCGCGAACGGGATCGTGCGGATCACGTGGGCGATCACCACCGCGGGGTAGCCGTTGACGACGATCAGCGGCCGGATCAGCCCGAAGAAGAGCACGAGCGCGATCCCGGTCACCACCAGCGGGACGACGATGGGGAGCGTCGCCAGGAGCTGGAGGGCGTTGCGGCCGGGGAAGACGTAGCGGTCGACCGCGTAGGCGATCAGCGTCGCCAGCACCACGGTGATGACGGTTGTCGGGACCGACACCTGCAGTGTGGTGACGATGGCGTCGATGGCCGTGTCGTTGCCGAGGAACTCGACGTACCACCGGAGGGTGAGCTCCTCGGGCGGGAACGAGAGCACGCCGCCCGCGGCGAACGACATGAACACGAGGACGGCGATGGGGACCCAGAGGAACGCGAAGACGGCGAGCATCGCGACGCGGGCGAGCGACCCGCCGTGGGTCTCGACGACGCGTTCGACCGCCGCGACGGGGCCGGACGAGCCGGGTCCGGAGGAGGTTGGCGAACTCATGACCGATCACGCTCCCCGCCGCCGAAGAGGTTCCCACCCGAGCGCGCGCCCGCGACGAGCAGGGCGACCACCACCGCCGAGATGACGATACCGATGGCGGCACCGAACGGCCAGTTGAACGCCGATTTGAACTGGTTCTCGATGACCATCCCGATCATGATGTTGTTCGTCCCGCCCAACAGCCGAGGAGTGATGAAGGACCCGAACGTGGGAATAAACACGAGGATGACGCCGGTGATGACGCCGTTCTTGGTCATCGGGAGCGTCACGGTGAAGAACGTCTTGATCGGGCCCGCACCGAGGTCCTTCGCGGCCTCGATGAGGTCGGCGTCCATGTTCGTGAGCGAGGCGTAGAAGGGGAGGACGGCGAGCGGGAGCCACACGTAGGTGAAGCCGATCATCACCGCCGGCTGGGTGTAGAGCAGTCCCACGGCCGGGAGGCCGACCAGCTGGAGCGTCGAGTCGAGCACGCCGCCGCTCTGGAGGATGTTGATCCACGCGTACATCCGGATGATGTACGAGGTCCAGAAGGGGAGGATCACGAGCAGGAGGAGAAGCGTGGTCCGCCGGGAGAAGCGGACGATGCTGTACGCGAGGGTGTAGCCGACGACGGTGACGAGCACCGTCACCTGGACCGTGACGAGGAACGTCCGCCAGACGACGGTGAGGTACGTCGCCGATCCGAGGAAGTCGGTGTAGTTCGACAGCGTCCAGGGGCCGTTGATCTGCCCCTCCTGAAACGAGATGACCAACATCGCGAGCAGCGGGAGCGCGAAGAACGCGACGAGGACGCCGTACGGCGGCCCAGCGATGGCGAACTTCTTCAGCCGTGGTCGCGTCCGGAAGAAGTCGACCAGTTCGGTCAGGCGGGTCGACGACCCGCTCGGAGTCCGCGCTTCGGTCTCGGTGCCCATCTCAGGTCGCCTCCTCGGCCCCGTCGCCGGTCGCGCCCTCGAAGAGGTGGACGTCCGCGCCGTCCCACGCGACCGTCACCTCGTCGCCGACGTCGAACTTCGAGCCGCGGACATCGGCGACGATGTCGCCCCAGCGGTCGGTCGCGACCGTGTAGACGGTGTCGGAGCCCTGGTAGCTCCGCGTGCGGACGGTTCCCGTCGCGGCGAATCCACCCTCGGCGTCGGCCCCCATCCGGACGTCGTGCGGCCGGACGCAGACGGAGACGGATTCGCCCGCGTCGAAGCCGTTCCGCCCGGGGACGAGACACTCGACGCCGCCCGTCTCGACGGTGAGGCCCTCGCCGTCCGCCGTGACGACGCTGGCTTCGACGGTGTTGACGTCGCCGATGAAGTCCGCGACGAACTGCGACGCGGGCGCTTCGTACAGCGCCTCGACGGAACCGACCTGCTCGACGAGGCCGTCGTTGAGCACCACCAGTCGATCGGAGACCGAGAGCGCGACCTCCTGGTCGTGGGTGACGTAGAGGAACGTCGTCCCCGTCTCCGCCTGGATGCGCTGGAGTTCGGTCTGCATGTGCTGGCGCAGTTTGCGGTCCAGGCTCGACAGCGGCTCGTCGAACAGCACGAGCGCGGGCTCGTTCACCAGCGCCCGGGCGAGCGCGACGCGCTGTTGTTCCCCACCCGACAGCTCCGAGGGGTCGCGCGGGCCGTAGCCTGGCAGGCGGACCATCTCGAGCATCTCCTCGGTCCGGCGTTCGCGCTCGTCCTTGGGCACGCCGCGCTGTTTGAGCCCGTACTGGATGTTCCCCGACACGGTGAGGTGCGGGAAGAGCGCGAGGTTCTGGAACACCATGTTGATGTCGCGCTCGAACGGCGGCGTGCCGACGACGTTCTCGCCGGCGAGGACGATGTCGCCCTCGGTGGGCTCTTCGAAGCCCGCGACCATCCGGAGGATGGTCGACTTCCCCGACCCGGAGGGGCCGAGGATGGAGACGAACTCGCCGTCTTCGACGTCGAACGCCGCGTCGTCGACCGCCGTGAGTGCACCGAATCGCTTCGTGAGGCCGCGTACGCTGAGAAGCGCCATGGGCCTACGCTGCCTTCACCGCGGTCCAGATCTCGTCGTATCGCGAGCGGACGTCGTCCGAGAGCGTCTCCGAGAAGACGAGGTTCCAGTCGGAGGGCCACGTCGTGAACTCGCGGTCCTGTTCGGAGAGTTCGCTCTGGATGTCGACGCCGGGTTTGTACCCCATCGTCTCGAACAGCTGGGCGGCGTTGGGCTTCTCCGAGGCCCAGTTGGTGAAGAGCAGGCTCGTAATCGGGTTCGGCGCACCCTTCGGGATGACGAAGAGGTCGGAGGTGAACATCGCTCCCTCGCTCGGCGCGGTGTAGTTCACGGGCGCACCCTCGCTGAACCGCGCCGTGTAAGTCCGGCCCATCGTCAGCGGGCCGGCGACGACGTCCTCGTTGACGAACAGCTGCATCCCCTGTTCGTAGTCGCCCCAGTACGTTCGGAGGAGGGGTTTCTGCTGTTTGAGCACCTCTTCGATCTCCCCGAAGTCAGACGGCGAGATGGGGTCCTGCCCGGTGTACATCGCCGCGATCTGACAGGAGACGGTCGAGTTGTCCCACATCATGATCTCGCCTTCGAGGGACTCGTCCCAGAGGACCCCCCACGACTCCGGCGCGGAGTCGAAGTGATCCGTGTTGTACGTCAGGGGGTAGAGCACGAGCGCCTCGGGGATGGCGTACGTCGAGCCGTCCTGCTGGTACGACGAGGCCTCCTTGATGTTCTCCGTGACGTTCTGCCACGCGGGCATGACGTCGACGGGGAGTTCGTGGAGGAAGTCGTTGTTGATCGAGCGCTCGACCCAGTTGGTCGTCGCCGCGATGTTGTCGATCTCCGTGTTACCGGCCTGCAGCCGGGAGTACCACTGGTCGGGCGACGAGAAGCCCTCGTTCGTCACCTCGACGTCGTACTCGTTGCCGAACTCCTCCATGGCCCACTCGGCCCAACTGTCGTACCAGTTCATCATGTTGAGGTTCGAGGAGAAATCCTCGGGGGGCCACTCGGTGATATCCATCGGTACCCGGTCGCCACCGCCGCCGCCTCCGCCGCCGCCGCCGAGACAGCCAGCGACGGTGCCAGCGGCCAGCGCGGCCCCGGTCGTCTTCAGTACCTCTCTTCGCCCGAACGACGGCTTCCGTGACATAGCGGTGGCGTTGGACTCCGGGTATATAGTGGTGCCTGTTAGACAGCCACGACGGAGTGTAAATAAATACCATATTAACAGATTAGTCGAACGGCGACGAATAGAACCGTGCTCTGATGTACAGCTATTGTCGTCAGTCGTCCGTCACGTCCGGCTCCGGGAGGACCTTGCCGGGGTTGAGGACCCCGTCGGGGTCCAACGCGCGCTTGAGCGCGCGCATCGCACGAACGCCGTCCGCGCCGTGTTCCTCGATCATGAACTTGCGCTTGCCCCGCCCGACCCCGTGTTCGGCCGTGGCGGTGCCGCCCATCCGAATCGCCTCGCTCACGACCGTCTCGTACGCCTCGACGCCGCGGGCCCACTCGGCCTCGTCGTCGGGGTCGGCGAAGACGTCGAAGTGGACGTTGCCGTCGCCGGCGTGCCCGAAGCAGGGGATCGGGAGGCCACACTCGTCGGAGAGGTCGTGGATCCGGTCGATCAGCTCCGGATAGCGGGAGATCGGCACCGCGACGTCGCCGGCGGCGGTCGACTGGCGGTCGGGGTAGTACGCGCGCGTCGCGTCGGCGAGTTCGCGCCGTGCCGCCCAGAGGTCGGCCTGGGCGGACTCGTCGCCGAACTCGACCGAGAGCGGGTCGTACCCCGACAGCACCGTCCGGCAGAAGTCGAGTTCCTCCTCGATGCCGTGGTTGGCGTGGAACTCGAAGAAGGCCATCGGTTTCTCGGGGAGGGAGCCGCCGAGGTAGGCGTTGACCGCCTCGGCCGACAGCCCGTCGATGAGTTCGAGCGCCGCGACGTCCACCCCCGACCGGACGACGTCGGACGCGGCGGCGGCGGCGGTGTCGAACGAGTCGAAGACGACCCGCCCGGCGCGTCGCTGTTCGGGCCGGCCCGCGAGTTTCAGCGTGGCGCGCGTCACCACGGCGAGGGTGCCCTCGCTGCCGATGAGCAGGTCGCGGAGGTTGTAGCCCGAGGAGCTCTTCGCCGCGCGCGTCCCGGGTTCGACGACGGCGCCGTCGGCGAGGACGGCCTCCAGTTCCAGCACCCAGTCGCCCACCTTGCCGTACTTGACGGTCTGTTTGCCCGCGGCGTTCGTCGCGATCATCCCGCCGATCGTGGCGATGTCGCCCGAGGTGGGCAGCGGCGGGAAGAAGAGGCCGTAGCGTTCGAGCGCCTCGTTGACCTCGCTCCCGAGCACGCCCGGTTGGACGTCGATCTGGAAGTCGTCGGGGCGGATCTCGAGCACGGAATCCATCCGCGTCATGTCGAGGCTGATGCCGCCGTGGGTGGGGACGGCGTTGCCCTCGATGCCCGTCGCGGCGGCGAACGGGGTGACGGGAACGCCGTGTTCGGTCGCCGCGGCCAGCACCGTCGAGACGTCGTCGGTGGACTCGGGCCAGACGACCACGTCGGGTTCGACCGCCTCTTCGGGGGTAGTGGCCCAGTCTCGCGAGTGGCCGTCGCGGTCGTTCGCCGCCGTCGAGTACTGGTCGTCGGGTAACACGTCGGCGAGGAACGCCGCTGGTGCCGTCGTCATCGGTCTATCGAAGGTTGTGAACGGGTGGCAAAAGAGTGTCGGGTCGATCCCGGCGGGGGTCGGAACACGAGCCGGGAGCAGCGGCGAACACGTCAGGCAACGAACGGGCGACGACAACGCTTTGTAGCCCATCCACACACCACGACCAATGACGTTCCGCGCCTACGACGACGACCTCAGACGGTTCACCGAGCAGTTCATTCGGTTCGACACCACTGACGGAAACGTCGCGCCGGCACAGGAGTGGCTCCGCTCCCGCCTCGACGACATGGGGTTCGAGACCTACCGCTGGGAGGCCGACGCCGAGCGCCTCGCCACCCATCCCTCCTTCCCCGACGATCCCGACGGGATCGCGACCGCCGATCGCCCGAGCGTCGCGGGCGTCCTGGAGTTCGGCGACCCCGAGGCGGGGCCGACGCTCGTACTGAACGGCCACGCAGACGTCGTCCCCGCCGACGAGGGCATCTGGACCGCCGAGCCGTTCGAGCCGACGTGGGACGACGCGGGCGAAGCACTCACGGCCCGCGGGGCGGTCGACATGAAGACCGCGGTCGGGGTCTGCGTCTTCGCCGCGCGGACGGTCGCCGACGCCGGGCCCGAGATCGACGGCCGGCTCGTGGTTGAGTCCGTCGCCGGTGAGGAGGAGGGCGGCATCGGGGCCGCGGCGGCGGCGCTCGACAGCCCCTATCCGTTCGAGCGCGACGCCGCCATCGTGGCCGAACCGACGGATCTCCGGCCCGTCGTCGCCACGGAGGGCTGTCTGATGAAGCGGCTCGAACTGACGGGTCGGTCGGCCCACGCCGCCCGGCGGTGGGAGGGCGTCGACGTTCTCGACCTGTTCGAGACGATCCGCGAGCGCTTTCTCGACCTCGAAGCCGAACGGGGCGCGCGGCTCTCGCACCCGCTGTACGAGCGGTTCGACAACCCCCTGCCGCTCACGATCGGGATCGTCGAGGCGGGCTCGTGGGCCTCGACCGTCGCCGCCTCGCTCGTCGCCGAGTGCCGGTTCGGCGTCGCGCCCGGCGAGTCCGTCGACGAGGCCGAGGCCGAGTACGAGGCCGCGCTCGCGGACGTCGTCGACGACGACGAGTGGCTGTCGGCGCACCCTCCCGCGTTCGAGCGCTTTTCGATCCAGTTCGAGCCCGCCGAGATCGCCCCCGACGAGCCGGTCGTCGGCGCGGTCCAGGCGGCGATGAACGGCCGGGGACTCGACGGGACCGAGCCGCTGGCCGAGACGTACGGCGCGGACAACCGCCACTACGTCGCGAGCGGGATCCCGTCGGTCGTCTTCGGCCCGGGACGGATCGAGCAGGCGCACTTCCCCGACGAGACGCTCGTCTGGGAGGACGCGCTCGTCGCCGGCGAGGTCATCGCCGACGCCGCCGGTCGGTATCTGTCGACCCCGGAGTGAGCCGCGGACGCGTCGCACGCCCGGCGGCGCGACGAGAGTGATCGTACTAGCGCTCCCGCGGCGGTCGCCGCTCGGCGCCGACCGCGGTCCCCGCCGCCGACGTGTCGGCTCCGTCGATCGGTTTCCACGGACGCCACGTCGATCGTCGTCGAACTGTCAGCCGCCTTTTCGTTCTCGACAGACCCGGGCGGTGGCGACGGATGAAACCGAATCCGGTTACGGACTGGAGGCAACATCTAACCCGACAGCGACCCAATATAACCCCGTCCATTAACTATGACAGAACTAGGCGGATTCCAAGATCACGTCGCGCGCGTCGACCTGTCGTCGGGCGACGTCGCGTACGAGGGCATCGACGACGAGGACGCGAAGAAGTATATCGGCGCGCGCGGGCTGGGCGTCAAGTACGTCTTCGACAACGGGCCGGACATCGACCCGATGAGCGAGGAGAACCTCATCGCGTTCATGAACGGGCCGCTCACGGGGACGCAGGTGACCATGAGCGGTCGGATCGCCGTCTGCACGAAATCCCCGCTCACGGGCACCGTCACCGACTCGCACCACGGCGGCTGGTCGGGCGCTCGCCTCAAGTGGGCCGGCTTCGACGGCCTGCTCTTCGAGGGGAAAGCCGACGGCCCCGTCTACGCTTACGTCGAGGACGGCGAGGTCGAACTCCGTGACGCCTCCCACCTCTGGGGCAAGGGCGTCCACGAGACCCGCGACACCATCGGCGAGGAGATCGAGGGCGAGTTCGGCAAGAACCTCTCCGCCATGATGATCGGGCAGGGCGGGGAGAACCAGGTCAAGTACGCCTGCATCGTCAACGAGGACGACCGTGCGAGCGGGAGAGGCGGCACGGGCTGTGTGATGGGGTCGAAGAACCTCAAAGCGATCGTCATCAAGTCCGGGACGAAGATGCCGAAGCCGAAGGACCCCGAGACGTTCAAGAAGGGGTTCCAGCAGGCGATGTCGGCCATCCGCGAGTCGGACGTCACCGCCCCGAACGAGGGCGGCCTCTCGGTGTACGGGACGAACGTGCTGATGAACATCTCCGAGGAGATGGACGGTCACCCGACGAAGAACGGGAAGTACACCTCGTCGCACTCGATGAACGCCGCGGAGGGGACGGACCTCGACGCCGAGCGCATCAGCGGCGAGAACGTCCGCGAGAACATCCTCGTCGACGAGCCGACCTGTCACTCCTGCCCCGTGGCCTGCAAGAAGGAGGTCGAGGTCTCGACCACGGTCAAAGGCGAGGAGATGAACGTCCGGATGGAGTCGTACGAGTACGAGTCCGCCTGGGCGCTCGGAACGAACTCCGGTAACGACGACCGCGACAAGATCGCGGTGATGATCGACCGGTGTAACGACGTCGGCGTCGACACCATCGAGGCGGGCAACATGCTTGCGATGGGCATGGAGATGACCGAGAAAGGCTACCTCGACGAGATCGGCGAGGGGATCGACTGGGGCGACGCCGACGAGATGATCGAGATGCTCGACCGCATCGCCCACCGCGACGGCCCGCTCGCCGACGCGCTCGCCGGGGGTGCCGCCGGCGCGGCCGAGGAGTTCGACGCCCACGACTGCCGGCTCGACGTCAAGAACGAGACCATCCCGGCGTACGACCCGCGCTGTATGAAGGGCATGGGCATCGCCTACGCCACCTCCAACCGGGGGGCGTGCCACCTCCGTGGCTACACGCCGGCCGCCGAGATCCTCGGCATCCCCGAGAAGGTCGACCCCTACGAGTGGGAGGGCAAGGGTGAACTCACCGCGACGTTCCAGGACCTCCACGCCATCTCGGACTCGTTCGACATCTGCAAGTTCAACGCGTTCGCCGAGGGCGTCGAGGAGTACGTGCTCCAGTACAACGGCATGACCGGCCTCGACGTGAGCGAGGACGAACTCATGCAGGCGGGCGAGCGCGTCTACAACCTCGAACGCTACTTCAACAACCTCGCCGGCTTCGACGGCTCCGACGACTCCCTGCCGGCCCGGTTCGTCGAGGGCGACGAGGCCATCCCCGGTCAGGGTGCCAGCGAGGGCGAACTCTGCGAACTCGACCAGATGAAAGAAGAGTACTACGCACACCGCGGCTGGGTCGACGGCGTCGTTCCCGACGAGAAACTCGACGAACTCGGCATCGACGTCGGTCCCGGCACCGGCGTCTCCTCGGGCAGCGGTGCGGGCACGCCCGCCGACGACTGAGCAGGCTCGACCGACCCATTTCTTTCGACGACCGATCGAGACCAGCTGTCCCTCTCGTTCGGACGATCTTCGGACAGCATCGATGAGGAGCTCAGAGGGTTTTAGCTCGCTGAGACCCTACGATCGGACACAGTGATGACGGCCAAAGAAACAGAGACCCCGCAGCTATGGCTGAGGTTTCGTGAGCGGGTGGACGCGTTCGACGCGGCCCTCACGTCACTGATGGACCGATGGAGTATCCCGGCGCTCCGAGCGGCACTCGGAATCGTGTTCGTCTGGTTCGGTGGGCTGAAAGTACTGGGTGTCTCACCGGCCGCCGACCTCGTCGCGTCGACGGTGTACGTCGTCCCCGCCGAGCTGTTCGTCCCCGTGCTCGGCGTCTGGGAGGTCCTCATCGGCCTCTGCTTACTCTACCGGCCGCTCACCCGCCTTGGTCTGCTGCTGTTAGCCCTCCAGCTCCCGGGGACGTTCCTCCCGCTCGTCTTGCTCCCCGACGTCGTCTACGTCACGTTCCCCTACGCGCTGACTGTCGAGGGTCAGTACATCATCAAGAACCTCGTGATCATCGCCGCGGCGCTCGTCATCGGCAGCACCGTTCGAGACGAGCCGTAGTCGGGGCGATCTCGGGTGGAAACGCCCGCAGTTCGACGCGGTCGCGAACGAGAGTGGAGATCCGATCACCGAACGGAGACGCGCTCTCCGTTCGACACGGCGCTCCGAACCCCGTCACGGGTCGCGTATCTCGACGCGGGCGGCTACTTGTAGTCGCGCTGAGGCACGTCCTCGACCTCGCCGCCCGCCTCCCGCCACGCCGTGAACCCGCCGTCGAGGTGGGCGACGTCGTCGTACCCCATCTCGCCGAGCGTTCGCGCGACGAGCGCCGACCGTCCGGCCTCGTTGCAGTAGACGACGTACCGATTCGAGGGGTGGAAGAACGGCTTGTAGTACTCCGTGGAGGGGTCGGCCCACCACTCGATCATCCCGCGCGGCGCGTGTTTCGCGCCGGGGATCCCGCCTTCGATCCACGCCTCGCGGATGTCGCGGACATCGAGCAGGACGGGTACGTCCTCCCCGTCCTCTCCGTCCGCGGCGGCGAGTTCCACTTGGAGTTCCGCGACCGTGATCGTCTCGACGACCTCGTCGGCCGCCTCGGCGAGGTCCCACGCCTTCCGGTCGACCGTGAACGTCGCCTCGGCATCGCTGTCTGTCATACCCTCGACAGCGGGCGCGACCGAAATAACGGTGGGGGCCGACCGACGCCGGGCGCTCAGTCGGAGCGAGCCGCCGCGCGGATCGTGACGCTCGCGGCGAGCGCGGCGAGGCCGACGTCGCGGACGATGACGTCGACGAACGCACCGCCGGCCAACAGGGCGGCGACCGAGAGATACGCGACCGTCGCGACCAGCGAGAGGGTGACGAACCCGGCCGCGAACACGGTGTAGCGGTCGGCCAGCAGCGCGAGCGCGAACGGCGGCTCCAGCACGCCGTTGAGGAGCATGAACTCGACGGGCGTCATCGGGAGCAGTCGGTCGAACGGCGACACGACGTACACCGCCCACGCCTCCGGCGCGAGCAGTTTGTGGATCCCGGCGAGGAGGATGACGAGGCCGATGCCGACCCGTGCGAGGGGGTCGGCGACGCGCTCACCGCGGGCGAGTGTCCCGACGGCGTCCGTGCTGTCCATACCGGCGCGACGGCCCGTGTCGGCAAAAACCGGTCGGCGGCGCGGTCCGGCTCACCGCTGTGTGTGCCACCACTCGCGGAACTCGACGCAGTCGCCGCCGAGAAACCGCGCCTGGAGGAGGCCGTCGATCTCGACCGGGTTCCCCCGGCGGACGAACGACGCGTTGAACCGCGCGAGGCCGTGGTCCCGCCCGAGCGCCTCGACCGCGGTTTCACACGCGATCTCCTCCTGGGTCGCGGTCGCGTCGGCCCAGTACTCACGGATCGCGCCACGACCCTCCAGCGGCTCGGTGAACGGGGTCTCGTGGTAGGTCGCGTTGTCTGCGAACAGCGACGCCGCCGCGTCGGCGTCACCCGTCTCCCACGCGGTCGCGTACTCGTCGAGCCAGGCGCGGAACGTTCCGTGGTCGAGTGGGACCATACGCGACGTACGGGGACCGGGCACAAAAATTGCCACCCGCGCCCGAACCCGTCGTGTGGCGGGGATACGGCCGGAACGGCAGCCGCACGCCACGACGACGTCAGTCGTCCTCGTCGAGCAGCCGGCGGAGCGACTCGTGCGTGCCGACGACCATCGCCGGGACGACGAACATGAAGAGGTGCTCCTCGATGGGGATGCCGAGGAACTCGACGCCGGTCCGGAGGGGGATGGCGAAGACGCCGACTTCGAGGGTGTACCAGTCCCAGAGGTACGCGAAGGGATAGAGCACGAGCGTCGTCCGGGCCGCCTCTCGAAAGGCGTCGGCGTACCGGAGGAGCGCGAGCGCGACGGCCCCCCAGAGCAGTTCGGTCGCCAGATACGTGTACGGGCCGAGGACGCCGATGTCGGGGAGCGCGAGCACGGACATGGTCACGAGAGCGGCCGGAACCAGACGGCGATCACGAGCACGGCGAGGAAGAGGTACGACGCCCTGACCAGGAGCATCGTGGCGAGGCGGTCGTCGTCACCGGCCCGGCGTGCGACGGCGGCGACGACCCCGAACGCGCCCACGGCCCCGACCGACGACGGGGGGAAGACGCCGCTCCCGGCGAACGCGAGCACCCCTCCGAGCCCGGCGGCCATGAGGCCGTACGCCACCCCACGGGCGCGGCGACGTCCGAGAACGACCGCGACGGTCCGCTTGTCGATCGAGCGGTCGTACGCGTAGTCGGTCGCGTCGTCGATCACCTTGATGCCGGCGAGGATCGTGACGAAGACGGCGGCGAACGCGAGCACCGTCACGGACACCGCCCGCGCCTGCACGTAGTAGCCGCCGATCAGCGCGAAGCCGATCCCGGCCGGGTAACCGACCGTCGCCGTCACCGGATGCGTGTCGAGCTGTGGGGCGTGGAGGTAGCCGACGATCCACCCCGGGAGGCAGAGCAGCGCCGCGACGCCGTCGACGACCACCCCGAGGACGGCGGTTCCGGCGGCGAAGCCGAGGGTCGCGAGGGCGAGCGCGACCCGACAGCCGCGCGCGGTGAGCGGGTGGTCGGCGTCCTCCCCCCGGAGGTGGAAGTCGACGTAGCCGTCCTTCACGTGGGCCGTGTACAGCGCGCAGAAGACGACGAACAGGTGTCCCGCGGCGAGCCCGGCTACGAACCGCCCGGCGAGCACCGCACCGAACGCGGAGGCGGCGAGCGGCGGGAGCATGAACACCGGATGGATCTGTGAGGCCAGCGCGCCCAGAACGGCACCGGTCCCATCCCCGTGTCGTGCGATGGACATGTCCTCGCTAGGGAAACACACGTACTAGTGGTTTGCCACGTCGGCGGCGGGGAGACGTATATGTAGCCACGCGATCAACGAGCCGTATGGACTGTCCCGAGTGTGGGTCGACGCTCGTGACGTACCGCCTCGCCGACCGCGAGGCACCCGTCTGCGAACAGTGCGGGCACGTCGGGATCGAAGCCGAACACCGCGGGGCACGGGTGCGCGTCGAGTCGTGGTCCGACGCGCTTCGACGGTTCTACGGGACGACCGATGCCGATGCCGACGCCGAGTTGACCGTCCCGATCCGTTCCGGCGATCGGCGCGAGGGGTCCGAACGGGCCCGTGTCGAGACGTGGGCGGAGGCGCTCCGGCGGTTCTACGGGACGACGGACGACGAGTCGGCGTGAGACGCGGTCGCTCGCGTGAGAGGCCACAGAAAGAGGGTGAACCGTGCGGCGCCGCTCAGTCCTCGGCGGGGGCGATCGCGGCCTGCTCCTGTTCTTCCTCGGAGCGGGCGGCGACGAGCGCACCGCGAGCGACGCTGTAGAGCGGCTCTTGGGGTGAGCGGACGTCGCTGATCGAGAAGGGGATCGGCGCGTCGCCGAGGTGGTCCGCGAAGAGCTTCTCGAAGCCGTCCGGCGAGGAGGTCCCGCCGGTGACGACGACGGGGACGTCGAGCCCCTCCTCGACGTCCTCGTCGTCGACCTCCCGGGAGATGTTCTGGATGACGTAGTCCAGCAGGTTCTCGTAGTAGATGGCGAGTGCGCCCTCGACGCCGCCCACGTCGGTCCTGAAGTCGAGTTCGAAGCCGTCCTCCTTGATCGACGTGACCTTGTCCACAGGCGTACCGGTCGCGTTCGCGGCCTGTTCGTCGATCCAGTCGCCGCCGCGGGCGATCGAGAACTTCATCACGGGAACCGCGTAGTACGCCAGACAGACGTTCGTCATGCCCGCGCCGAAGGAGACGCCGAGGCCGGTGAAGTTGTGGTCCGCGAGCTCGGAGTAGATGACCGCCATCCCCTCGTTGATCGGCTCGGGGTCGTAGCCGACGTCGCCGAGCATCGACTCGAGCGTCTTCTCGTGGTAGAGCGTGTTGAGCTTCGAGTCGATCGGATCGGCGGGCGACGAGAAGAACAGTCGTTCGCCCTCGTAGGCGGGTTCGCCGACGACCTGTTCGGTGATGAGCTTGATCATCGGGATCGCCGACGACTCGTCCGACGAGAGGATGCCCTGGCTCATCGGTCGCCGCGTCTCGCGGTTGAAGATGTTCGCGAAGTTGAGCGCGTCGTCGCCGACGACGTACACCTGGTCTCCCTTCCGAATGTGGAGCACGTCGCTCCGCGAGAGCATCTGCTCCGCCATGTCGCTGTACTCGATCTCCACGAAGGAGTTACGTTGTTGGACGAACACGGTCTCGGGGTCGTCCTGCTGACCCGAGATAATGTTCATCGTACCGACGTCGAGGCCCTTGGCCATACCCGCACAACTCTCAGGATTCGTGATAAATGGTGCTCTCTCAGTATCATAAGTGAAAATCACCTATGGAGTACTACCGATAAACGAAGTACAAAACGATACTAACGGCGGCTCTGGAGCCGGGCACCCCGAGTCGGGTGCGGCCCTCCCGCGGGAGCGAGCCGAACCCACTCAGGAGAAGATGTTCCGTAGACGGCCGACGACGCTCTCGTCGTCGGTGGAGAGTTCCTCCGCGGCCTGTTTGTCGCGGAGCGCCTGTAGCGCGGCGGTCTGGTCGTCGGTGGTCTGAGTGCTGCGCGCCTGTTTCGTCTCCCCACCCCGGAGTCCCTTCATCGCGTCGACCGCGTCGTCGACGTTCCGCCCCGCGCTCCGGACGGTCGTCGCCTCCACGTCGGCGACGTTCGAGCCGTCGATCTCGTCGATCTCGGCCGTGTTCAGCTGGAGCCGTTTCGTCTTCGTCTTCTCGACCCCTCCCCACGACAGCTCCGAGTCGGCCATCGCCTCGTCGATGTCGCGGCGGACCTGGTCGGCCGTGACGGTCGCGGTCTCGCCGGTCGTGGACGTCGTCGTCTCGGTCTCCTCGCGTTCGACGACCCGCTCGGTCGTGGTCGAGGCCCGGTCGATGTGGTGGCCAACGAGTGCGGCACCCGTCGCGCCGATGACGGCGACGATGCCCGCCGCGTAGACCGCGACCACCTGTCCGCTCCGGTCGGAGCCGACGACGTTCCACGCGTAGGGGTACGAGGCGGCGAACAGGCCGACGCCGACCAGACAGACGGCGGTGCCGACGCCGGCGGCGTAGAGCACCTTCCGGTCGACGGGCAGGAGGACGGTGACCCCGAGCAACAGCGCCGGCAACCCCACCGCACCGGCCCCGCCGGCGATCTCCCGGAGCGTGTACCGGAAGAGGTCGTCGGCCGGCACCGTCGCGCTCGCGAGGAAGACCACGATCCCGATGAGTGCCAGCCCGATCCCGCCGAAGAACAGCCCGAAGCCCCCGTAGACCGTTCGTTCCGCCTCGGGCGGGCCGACGTACCGCCGGTACAACCCGAGGAGGAGGTTCTCGCCGTCCTGACTCGCGTCCATGCGGCCGCTACACCCTCCCCCCACAATACTGTTGGCCCCGCGCTATCACAAATTAAAACGAACCAGTAAACCGAGTTACACCGTTTACCCGAAAATATCTGTTCCGAGATCGTCTCGACACCACGTTCGTGATGGGAAGGCTTACAACTCGGTACCCCGACCGCGTGGTACGAGATGGACCCTCCGGCCAGTACCGCGAACCGCCTCCTCGTGGCGGCGCTCGTCGTCCTCGTCGTCCCGCTAGCCGTCAGCTCCCTCACCGCGCCGACGATCGGCGCGACCGACACCGCCGACGGGACGGCGGGTCCACCACGCACGCTCGTCGGCTCACAGGGCGGTGGGACGGGTCTCCACGAGGACGGGAGCGTCTACCTGCTCACCGGCTCGGAGACCGACTGGCGGGAGGGGTCGGCGGACTCGTACTTCGACGTCACGATGACCGACGACGGCCGCGTCCTCGCGGGCTTCATGCACTCGGGCTACACCGACTGCGGCCCCTACGAGTCGCCCTGCACGCACACGGGCTACCGCGTCATTGACCCCGCCGGCGGGGAGCCGGCGGTCGTCGAGGAGTACTCCTTCCCTGTCAGAACGCGCGGGAACAGCGAGGTCCACGACGTCGAACCCCTGCCGTCGGGGGAGCTCGTCATGACGGACATGGACGCCGAACGGGTCTTCACGATCGACGGCGACGGCGAGACGACCTGGGAGTGGCGCGCGAGCGACTTCTACGACGCCCCCGACGACCCCACCACGGCCGACTGGCTCCACATAAACGACGTCGACTTTCTGGGCGAGGACCGCTTTCTCGTCTCCGTCCGCAACGCCAACCAGCTC
The DNA here is from genome assembly GCF_024228675.1 of Salinigranum marinum. Lineage (NCBI taxonomy): Archaea > Methanobacteriati > Methanobacteriota > Halobacteria > Halobacteriales > Haloferacaceae > Salinigranum > Salinigranum marinum. Next base: position 3,681,647 of record NZ_CP100461.1, read on the forward strand.
CTGATCGTCGAGCGCGGTGCGGGCGTCGTCGAGGTGATCAACGAGGACACCGACGACAGCGACGACGGCGACTGCACGCAGTTCGCCCAACTCGCCGACACGGACGGCGACGGCGACGTGCGCTGTGGCGATCCAGACCTGTTGGACCACCAGCACAACCCGCAGTGGCTCGGCGAGGGGGCGGTTCTGGTGGCGGACTCCGAGAACAACCGGATCGTCGAACTCCACCGCTCGGACGGCGAGTGGGAGGCGGCGTGGACGCTCCGGCGGGCAGAGGGCGTCGCCTTCTCGTGGCCGCGCGACGCCGACCGCCTCCCCAACGGGAACACGCTCGTCACCGATTCGGCGAACCAGCGGATCGTCGAGGTGAACGAGTCGGGCGAGACCGTCTGGAGCTACCGGACGCCGCTCATCCCCTACGAGGCCGAACGGCTCCCCGACGGCGAGACGGTCGGTGCGACGCTGTACGGCTCGCCCGGCGACACGTCCGATGCCGGGGAGGTACCGCTCCTCTCGTCCGTCCTCCAGATCGTCCGGACCAGCCTCCCGATCCCGT